>JAGTVB010000209.1 GCA_018224385.1 Gammaproteobacteria bacterium | reverse complement strand
CCGGTGGGGGGCTTCGAGGCGCTTGCCGCGGCGCCCGTTCTCGTGATCGCGGAGGGCTACGCCACCGCCGCCACCCTGGCCGAGGGGCTCGGCTACGCGACGGTCGCTGCCTTCGATGCCGGGAACCTCGCCGCCGTGGCCCGGGCGCTCCATGACAAGTACCCGCAAAAGCCCGTCCTCATCGCCGGCGACGACGACCGTCATCTCAAAGCCACCCAGGGTATCAACCCCGGGCGCGTGAAGGCGAAAGCCGCCGCCGAGGCCGTGGGTGGCCGAGCGCTCTTTCCCATCTTCGCACCCGGCGAGCAGAGCGCGGATCCGAAGGCGTTCACCGATTTTAACGATTTGGCCAGCAAAAGCGCCTTGGGTCGGGCAGGTGTCGCGCGCCAGGTGAAGGCGGCGGTGAAGAAGGTGCTCCTCAATCAAGGTGAGCGCCCGCGGTCAAAGCGCCTCGATGAGACGAAGCGGCGCCGACCGGTTCGGATCGGCTGACCGCTTTTAAGCGCAACAGGCCGGGGTTGCCCGGCCTGTGATGGGGCTCTGCAATAGCCTCTCGGCGAGGGTCGGGAACCCGCCCGTTCCCGGCCCGAGCCGGGTGAGATCAATCGCGGCTTCGGGATGCCCTCCCCCATCCCCAAAGTTATCCACAATTTCTGTGGATAACCCTCTGCAGAACTCTAAAAGTCCTATTATTATCAGGCACTCAGGCGAATGGCGGCAATTTAGCCACGCCGGACCGTGCACACATCACACCCTCGCCGGTTATCGTTCCCTACCGTGGCTCCGCTGCGCCCGTAACATGAGCCCATCGCAAACGCGAACCCCTTCAAGGCAAGGCTTTAAACCAAAGGAGCAGACGCAGGAGCTACGATTACACTTATCCGAATGTCGATTTCAAGTCCGGTGGGAACGCCGAGGCGAGCGCCAATGGGTTTCAGTTCAACGACGATTTCACGAAGAGCGTGAATCATGGTAAGGACCTCGGCGTGGCGCTGCCCGACATCCAGTCCGATGAGGATGTCGTCCTGCAGGGCCAGAATGTGCAGGCGGGGGCCTTCGCCCATCTTTGACATTTTGACGGCAATTTTGGTGGATTCTAGGTTCAGATTGCTCGTGTGGAGGGTGCGGGTCTTAGTCAACTCAAGGGGTTAGGTTTTCGTAGACCACGTGTAGTGCCATAATATGTCGGTCATGTATTGACAGAGGCGGCCTCGACGGTTACGGTCTGTGGCGATGTACATTCGCCGCACCACCATCAAGAGCCGTCATGACGCCGAGCCCTACTTTACCTATCGGTTAGTGGAATCGGTTCGCGATGGAAGCGCCGTGCGCCAGCGAACGCTGCTCAATTTGGGGCGCCATTTCGATGTTCCTCGTGAGCAGTGGGCCGCCTTGGCCCAGCGCATCGAGCAGCTCATCAGTGGGCAGAGCGAGTTGGTGCCCTTGGTGCTGGCGCCGCACTGGGAGACCCTCGCACAACGTTATAGCGCGGCGGTCATTCGGGCCAAAGCCCGGTTAGACGAAAGCGAAGCGCCGAAAGCCGCTGATTATCAGACGGTGGATGTGACTAGCCTCGATCTGGTTCGTCCGCGCAGTGTGGGTGTGGAGCATGTGGGTTTAACGGCGGTACGCCAACTGGGATTGGATACGAAGCTCGAGCAGCTCGGCTTCAATGGACCCCAGCAGGCGGCGGTGCTCGGGACGCTGATCGGGCGCTTAGCGGCACCGGGCAGCGAACGGGCCACCCACGACTGGCTGCAGAGCCAAAGCGCGCTCGGGGAGCTCATCGGCTATGACTTTGCCACTCTACGTCTGGAGCAGCTGTATCGGATTTCGGACCGTTTGCTACAGCACAAAAACGCCCTGGAGAGCTTCTTGTACCGCCGTGAACAGAGCTTGTTTGCGTTTGACGAAGTCATCACGCTCTATGATCTCACCAATACGTATTTCGAAGGCAGCGCCACAGCCAATACCCAGGCTGCCTTTGGGCGCTCCAAGGAGAAGCGCTCGGACTGTCGCCTGGTGACCTTGGCGCTGGTACTCGACGGCAGTGGTTTTCCGAAACGAAGCGCGGTCTTTGCCGGCAATGCCAGCGAGCCAACGACGCTGGCGCAGATGCTGGGCGAGCTGAGCCGAGCCCAAGCTGCCCATCCCCCTACCGTGGTGCTCGATGCGGGGCTTGCGACCGAAGAGAACATCGCCTGGTTGATAGAGCACCACTACCGCTATCTGGTGGTCAGCCGCGCGCGCCACCGTGAATTCAATGCGGATGAGGCCGTGAGCGTCAGGAACGAAGGCGAGCTCGGCATTGAAGTGCAACGGGTGGTCGACGCCGACACTGGCGAGGTCAAACTGTATTGCCACTCATCGCAACGGGAGAAGAAAGAACAGGGCATTCAGGCGCTCTTCGGCGAGCGCTATGAGGCCGAGCTCGCGAAGTTGGCCGCAGGGCTTGCTAAGAAAGGCACTGTGAAACGCTATGACAAAGTGCTCGAACGCCTCGGGCGCTTGAAACAAAAGTACGCTCGCGTCGCTCAACATTACGACATTACCGTCGAGCACGATGAGGCCCGAGAACGGGCCACGGCTCTGCATTGGGCCCGAAAGCCAACGAGCGCCGATACCTTAGCGGGTGTGTACTGCCTGCGCACCAATCAAAAGACCTGGGATGAGACCACCCTCTGGCACACCTATACGATGCTGACCGATTTGGAAGCGGTGTTTCGCAGTCTCAAATCGGAGCTTGGGCTACGCCCGGTTTTTCACCAAAACACCGAGCGCGTCAGTGGCCATCTTTTCATCTCGGTACTCGCTTATCATCTGGTGCATACCCTCCGCTTTCAGCTCAAGGCTTGCGGCATCCATCTCAGCTGGGAAAGCTTGCGCCAGGCGCTCGCAGGCCAGGCTCGCGTCACCGTTGAGCTCAAACGCCAGGACGGCAAAACACTGCATGTGCGCAAAACCACCCGACCCGAACCCCGACAGCAAGCCATCTATGATGCCCTGGGAATTTCCGATCGACCGGGGAAAACGGAGACAACAATTATCTAAAGCAATAACCTCCGAACCAACCATGTAGTGCCATAACGGCCCCGCTTAACAAAGCAAGCCATTGAAACAACACACATTTTTCAGAGCACATGTCAAACTTGGGTTGGGTGGCGACGGCGGCAACGACAACGTGAAGTAAAACATCGAAGTCTAAGCGACGCGACGCGCATCAAGAACCCCTGGTGGGCCGGGCCTGCCGGGGGTTGTTGATGGCGACGACTGGAAAAGCGCCCGCTCGACACCGTTGCGTGGCAGGATCAGATAGCCCGTGTCTCGAATCCGGGCAGCTTAGCACTGGAGGTGACGGCTTATGCCGAAGGTCAGCTCCGCGCTAAATTAGGCGCTGCTAGCGATCGATGACTACGGGACGGCGGCGATGCCACCCGCCTACGACATTGCATCCGTGCCGCACGGCGCACCTTCGGCTGCTAGCGGCCGACGTCATTGGCGCAGGCCTTCCGAAGGCGACACCGCCTTTAGCGGAAGCACCACAACCTTTCAGAACGACGCAAGCGCGCTCGCGCCGCCTCTTGCTAGCGACGATCCCGCGCCACCCAAAGCCATTCCCTAATCACATCAAGGTGCGTGCTGCGCGCCCCCGAATACCGCTCACGCTTCTAGATAGGCCAAGGGGATGACGAAGGCGGGCTTGAGAAGCTTAACGAGCGCCGGAGGTGGCCGGCGTCGGCAGCCACAATCCACTGAGATCCAGGGTGACGGCCTCGAACGGAGGCAGCGCCGCCCGGTCGGCGCCGGTGAAGCGCCCGAT
>JAGTVB010000208.1 GCA_018224385.1 Gammaproteobacteria bacterium | reverse complement strand
TGCCTGCGCAAACCCAGCAGCGGCTCATGGGGGAATTTAAGCCCTCGCCGGAAGAAGACTAGAGGGCTCGACTCGCCGTCGGAGGTTGTGAAGAAAACCGCCGCGAGCAGCACCGAACATCGTTATCGGCAGAGGCAAGTCGGTTTACTCACAACCTCTCAGCCCTCGGGGCAGAGGGCTTGCGTCAGCAACGCGACATCGGACAGCTCGTCGAGACGCATGACCAAATCCAAGATCCGCCGCGCCGCCTCAGCGTCCACGGCGAGGCGGGCATTTTCTTCAAACTTGGCGATGACGCGGTCCTCGGAGAGCAAGGCGCCGGCGAGCGCGTCCGGCCCGAGTTCCGTTTGCCGCAGGCGCGTGCCGTCGCGCGTGGTGACCACGATGTCGCCGGCATATTGCTGAGGGAAGGGCGCATGCGGGTCAATTTCATAGTGAGTGCGATCGCAGAGATCGAGAATTGCAGGGTTCGTGAGGCACTCCGCGGTAAGCTCACTTAAGGTAAAGCGGTGGCGCAGGAGACTGGCGGCAATGGCGTAGTGGACACTGAACTGGGCTTCGTAGGCCAGTTTTGGCCCGGCAAAACCCTGGCTGGCAATTGCTGTGGCGGTGAGGGCGCAGACCGCTGCCCAACCGGGATGGAGTCTCTTGGTCCAGGTTCCCTCTTCGAGGAACTCCAGGCTACCCCCGGCCATGCTCAGTACGATGCCTTGCGCATCTGTCATCTGCTTGGCATTCCGTCTTGCCACGCGCCCAACGGCAAGCACGCAGCGCAAAATCGAAGCGGCTGGCCGCAAGGCCCACACCCACAGCATCCAGGATGTGCAGCTTGGCGTGCTGGATGACCGGTGACGGGATCTCGGAAAGCGAGAGGGACGTCGTAAACGCGGCGAGTTGCTCGGAGATGGAGTGAACTTGTGCGGGATCGCGCGTATCGAAGCCGTGCGTCGTTTGCGCCGAAATCATGGACATCAATGGCAATTGTCTCTTCCGTGCGTTACGAACGGGCCCGCTGGCTGCGTCGCGTCGCCGGGCATCCTGCAGTACGTGCTACGTTATGACGTCGGGGCGGCTGCGGCCGCTCAATGCCTTAACCTTACAAAGCGCCTCGGCAACATCGATCGCTTCCTTGAGCGCATCCTGTGGATCGAACCCGTGGTTCTCGGGATCGGGCTCGAACCGTTCGATATAGATCCGCAGGGTCGCGCCCTCGGTCCCGGTGCCGGAGAGCCGGAATACGATGCGGGAATCGTTCTCAAAAAAAAGGCGAATACCCTGGTGCTCTGTGTAACTGTTGTCTACCGGATCGCGATAGCTGAAATCGTCGGCGGACACGACCTTGTAGTTTCCGAAGGACTGTCCTGGAAGACGTTCGAGCTGACCGACCAGCCGATCCATAATCTGTTGACCGATCGCGGCATCCAGGGCTTCATAGTCGTGTCGTGTGTAATAATCGCGCCCGAAGCGGCGCCAATGTTCGCGCACAATCTCTGCCACAGAGGTTCGCTTCTCAGCGAGCAGGTTGATCCAGAAAAGCACCGCCCAGAGGCCGTCCTTCTCTCTCACATGATTCGATCCGGTCCCAAAGCTCTCTTCGCCGCAGAGGGTAATCCGTCCGGCATCGAGCAGGTTCCCAAAGAATTTCCAACCGGTGGGCGTTTCAAAGCTCTCGATACCAAGATGCCCTGCCACTCGGTCTGCCGCTCGGCTCGTCGGCATCGAGCGGGCCACGCCGGCCAGCCCGGCGCGGTAGCCTGGAAGGTGGTGCGCGTTTGCGGCAAGCACCGCGAGACTGTCGCTCGGCGTAACGAAGAACTCTCGGCCCATCACCATGTTGCGATCACCATCGCCGTCGGATGCGGCGCCAAATGAAAGGGCGGAGGGTCCGTACATGAGCTCGGCCAAGTCGTGCGCATGGACTAAGTTCGGATCCGGATGTCCGCCGCCAAAATCCTCCAGCGGGACGCCGTTCATGACTGTCCCCGAGGGTGCCCCGAGCTGCTCCTCGAGAATCCGTTTGGCATACGGACCGGTGATGGCGTGCATCGCATCAAACCGCATGGTGAAACGACCCGATTGAAACAGCGCTCGAATACGGTCGAAATCGAACAGTTCCTGCATCAAACGCGCATAGTCGTCGACAGGATCAATGATGCGCAGTGTCATCTCACCGATTCGCTGCTCTCCCAGAATATCCAGATCAACGTCATCTGCCCGGGCGATACGATATTCAGTGAGATTGCGGCTTCGCGCATAAAAGGCCTCAGTTAGTTGTTCTGGAGCGGGGCCGCCATTGCTGGCGTTGTACTTGAGACCGAAATCTCCTTCCGGACCTCCAGGATTATGGCTCGCCGAGAGGATGATTCCGCCGTAGGCTTGATACCGTCGGATAATGCACGAGGCCGCCGGCGTTGACAGCAGACCTCCTTGTCCCACGAGCACGGTGGCGAATCCGTGCGCAGCAGCCATCTTCAGTATGATCTGAATGGCCTGTCGATTGAGGTAGCGGCCATCACCCCCAAGCACGAGCGTCTTGCCGCGGCAGTCTCCCAGCGTGTTGAAAATGGCTTGGACGAAGTTCTCTAGGTAGTGATTTCGCTCGAATACCGCCACCTTTTTTCGCAACCCGGACGTTCCAGGCTTTTGGTCGTCAAACGGCGTGGTACTTATGGTTTGTATATTCATTATTTCGCACCGGGTAATTCGGGTAGTTATGCTGCGGATGCGCTTGCAATGGGCGTTGCCCGGAAGAGGCAGAGAATGGCCTGAGAACTCATTCTAAATAGTGCGAACACCGGCAACAGCAGGGAGCACGGTGACACAAAACCGGACTGCACACGGAGCGGGTGCCTGAACATTTTGAGCCACCGCGCACCGCCGGCGGCAAGCGCAGTGATGCTTACCATCGGCGCTCAGAATACCGCCTCTTGGCATCGTTGGATAGTGTCCGATGAGCGATCCGCTGAGCCGTATTAACTTGGCCGGTGGCCTGTGCGGGGCAGAAGGCTAGCGAATGTGCCCTCGTCTGGCAACGCCCGCGGTTTGCGGCATTCGCCTAAGCGGTGCTGAACAGGTCATGGCGCGTGCCGGCAAAGCGTGCCATCCAGCAGGGCCCTTTAACCCGGGAGGGCCAGACGCGCCCAGATGCGCAGTGCCTATTCTGCAGTAAGAAAATTTAGCAAAAGCAATTCGTATGCAATGACGACCAGATAGACGAGAAGGAGCCCGTGTACAATCCGCTCGACCCTAATGTACCGGTAGATCACAAGCCGCGAGTGAGCCACGAGCAATACCAGGGGCACTGCCGTTAGCAGCAGCTTCAAGTTAATGAATTCGTGCCGATCGCGCTCTAGAAGGGGGCGTAAAAGAGGATTGGCCTCGCTGGCTCCGTATTGCACCAACGTCAGCGTGAATGCTGCATCCAGGGCGCTCAGCACCAGGATCCCCAGTGCCACTATCCACAGGCCGGCGGGATGCCAATCGAGGCACACTCCCCGCTGATCGCTGGCCCGCCGCAGCATCCGTCGTCGCCCCCGCAGTAGAAAATGCCAGTCCGCAAACAACGGACAGCGTTGGCGTCGAGCGGGTCCGTGCCGTCGCTCTGATGCGTTACCGCGCTGGGCGGGCACACGTTCGAGTGCGGGTGGCATAGCTACCTCCTATCGCGTCTTCAGGTACTCTAGTAGCAATCTTTTCGCTGTTAAGGCGCTCGCGCTCACGGCATGGGTGGGCGCGGAGACCGATCGAGTTGTGCCAGCGCAAGACTTGCACCAAGCATAAAAAAGGTAGATAAATCAGCGCTATTCTGGCGTTGACGGGAAGCTCGGGTAGGGCCACTGTAAAGATTGGCGACAAGGGATGCTTCTGCGTTGCTAAGTGAGGGGTATTTGCGGGTGCAGCTTAAGGATTGGATGATGTTGCCGCTGTGGTCGGCGGTGGCTGTGGCCGCCGCGCGCGTGGGGCGTTGCGGGCAAAGCGCGAATGATGTGAAGCCGTGTTGTCGGACCGTACGCGCGGCAACAGCATCGTCAATAATCCGCCGAATTTGCTCCGGAGGCTTTTTCAGGGGCACCCGCAGAGCCCTCGATCCTGGCTTAGGGTGCCCCCAGCCGCGCAGCAGGGTTGCCGAGAGTTGCACGTCGCCTGCCTCTAGAGGCAGACACTGCCTTGCCCTTCTAGAATGGTGACGCTGACGAAGACGCTGACGAAACCCGGTGCGTGGCCCAGTGTGCTCAGCGTCTCCCTGGTATAGGCTGTTAGGCATGCAGCGAGGAAGGCTATAAGGGCGGCCCAACCGAGCGCGTTTTTTTGCGGCACCAAGAAGCCAGAACGGATTTTGCTAGAGATTTTAAAGATGGAAGGGACAACCCCTAGTCGAGATGCCAAGACCCGCGGCTTGGGTGAAATAGCCCGCCCGGCAACAGTTGACGGGCAATCTCCTCGCCGAGATCATGGGGTGTCGTTTGGCATTCACCAACGCTGTGCCGGTAACGCGTGGGTAAACCTGAAGTGAACGTCATATGAGCCGACCGCCCGCGCCGCAACCCAGCCAATCGAGGCGATAGGTTTAGAATCAACCTGTGGCATGGTGAAAAACCCTGGCAGGACGCATTTACGGGGGTGCCGGGCATGACTGTGGCGAGCGTATCGTGTAAGGTATACCGGCCTTTCCGGCTTGGGAAAGGGGGTAAGCGCTACCCACTTGCTAGGAGCTACTCCCGGTGTTTGGAAGCTGGGTGTCACGCAAGGGCAGTGTTTCTCATCCGGCTGCAGAACGTCTGCCCGTGGCCCGCGCGGCCGGGACGAGCTGTACAGCGGCCGGCGTATGGGAACGGTTCTTTCGGATCAATCCGCCACCGTCGAGTGCCCCTTGCATCGGTCGAGAAACTGGACTTAAACGACGAGCGAAGCATTCTATGGAAACGACCTCCGCGCTAGCGCAGCCTGTGGAAAGAAGAAACCGTACGCTGCAAACCATTGCAACGCTCATGGCTGAGCGGCGCGAAATGCTGGTGCTTTTTTGCCGGGTTGCAGGGCTGCCCCCCTACCGCGGCAAGACACTGGACGCAAAAACAATGCATCGCTTCTGTCAAGTGCTGACTGATTATGTGGCGGAAGGGCATTTTGGGCTCTATCAGCGGATCATCGAAGGGCGTGAGCGCCGGCGCGGCGTCGTGCGACTCGCCGAGAAGCTTTATCCGCGAATAGCCGAAACCACACAAAAGGCGGTGGATTTCAGTGATAAATACGCTGCCCATCCGAATCCCAATGCTTCGGGTGAACTGACGCAACTTCTGTCAGAGCTTGGGGAGGAGCTCGCGCTGCGCGCTGAGCTGGAAGATCAGTTGATCGCCGAACTCTGTCCGGCCTACGACGGAGGCAAGGATCAGCGGGTTGCCTCGACATTGGATACCGAGCCCGCAGGTCAGCCGTAGACGCCGAAATTTCCTAGCTGCTGACCGGTCGCCGCGGGTGTTAGGTGACGTTCGCTTTGCCGCTGCGCGACGACACGCTACGCGCGCCGCGGCATCAAGACGGTATAGTCAAAATCCAAAACCACAGCTGGGTGGTATTTACCGTCATCGCCCTTGGCGGGAAAGTCGGAGCATGCCTGGTCCTTGGTCGCGAGGGTACGCACACGCAGTGCGCCCAAGTCGGTGCGATCAGGCAGCTCGGATTTTTCCAGCACCTCTGTCCAACAGTAAATGGTATCTCCGGCAAAGGCTGGGGCCACGTGGCGGCCCCCATTGATGGCGGCTACCTTGAAGGCGTTGGCAAGGCCGTTGAATGAGAGTGCGCGCGCTAAGCTGATGATATGCCCGCCGTAGACGATGCGGCGCCCGAAGCGGCCATTTTTTTCCACGTGCTGATTGAAATGCACTCGGGCAGTATTTTGGTACAGACGCGTGGCCATCATGTGCTCCGCTTCCTCCATGGTCATGGCGTCCCGGTGATCGATCTTCTCCCCCGGTGCATAGTCGTCCCATAGGTGCCGGCTGCCTGCGAGCGACGTATCGTAGCGGCGCATATCGATGCCGTCTGGCACCACGAGTGCTTCTGTGTCAATGGGCCCAGGCAGTTCTGGCACGACGGGCTCCGGTGCGGGGTTGGCCGGATCGCGTTTGCGCACCATGACCCAGCGCACGTAATCCAAAACCATCTCGCCACGCTGGTTTACGCCGACGGAGCGCACATAAACCACGCCGGTTTTGCGGTCTGAGTTCTCCTTTAACCCAACGACGGTCGAGGTCGTGCTTAACGTGTCACCGGGGTAGACGGGCGCCCAGAAGCGCCCCTGCGCGTAGCCCAAGTTGGCAATGGCGTTGAGCGAAATGTCCGGTACGGTCTTGCCAAAAACAATATGGAAGGTAAGTAAATCGTCCACGGGCGCCTGTTGAAATCCAACCTCGCGGGCGAACGCATCGGAAGACTGCACCGGGAATCTCACGCCGTAAAGAGCCGTATACAGCGACACATCACCTTTGGTGACGGTGCGCGGAGTGGCGTGGATCAGCTCCTGGCCGAGCGAGAAATCCTCGAAGAAGTTACCTAGGTCGTTCTTGTTGGTCATGGCTTTGCGCTAAGCCCTCCAGCTGCGGCGTTTCGCATTTCAGCAGCGCCAAAGTGTATTGTGGCCCTGGCGCGTATGCAAGGGCCATCGCACGGGCACAGTCCGTTGGTTGCAATCGATTCTCTAGACTCGCATACTGCGAACCAACCCGTGTTCGCTCAGTTTAGTCTCGCCTGGGAGTGAGAACGCTTGCCTGAGCGCCGGCGCCACCCCAGATAAACCACAACAATTGGCGGAGTACCCATGAAACTACCGTCGAATTTTTATAAGCCGCTAGCCATTGGGGCGCCACTACCCATCCGGGAACTGCCCGCGCGTCCCGAACGTATGATTCATTTCTTTCCGCCGCACAACGAAAAGATGCGCAGCAAAGTGCCGGATCTGATCACGGCGGTCGACGTGTTGTTAGGTAATCTCGAAGATGCGATACCGGCCGATGCCAAAGAGGCTGCTCGTGCAGGCTTCATCGAGGTGGCCAAACGGTTCGACTCACCGGAAACCGGTCTGTGGGTTCGCATCAATGCGCTGAACAGCCCGTGGGTATTGGACGACGTCCTGGAGATCGTCAGCGCGGTAGGAAACAAGCTCGATGTCATGATGCTGCCCAAGGTGGAAGGGCCGTGGGACATCCATTTCCTTGATCAGCTGCTTGCGCAGTTGGAGGCCAAGCACAGCGTCACTAAGCCGATACTCATCCACGCCATTTTGGAGACCGCCCAGGGCGTAAAGAATGTTGAGGCCATCGCATCGGCGAGTCCGAGAATGCATGGAATGAGTCTCGGGCCGGCCGATTTGGCCGCTTCGCGGGGCATGAAAACAACCCGGGTTGGTGGGGGCCATCCGTTCTATGGCGTTCTTGCCGATGCGGGGGAAGGCGAAGAGAAGCGGGCGTTTTTTCAGCAAGACCTGTGGCATTACACGGTCGGACGCATGGTGGACGCCTGCGTCTCCAGCGGGATTCGCGCCTTCTACGGTCCCTTCGGTGATTTCTCCGACGATCAGGCCTGCGAGGCGCAGTTCCGCAATGCCTTTCTCCAGGGATGTGTTGGCGCCTGGTCGCTGCACCCACGGCAGATTGAGATTGCCAAACGCGTGTTCAGTCCGGATGTGGCCGAGGTGCGTTTCGCCAAACGAATTCTCGAGGCGATGCCCGATGGCACCGGTGCGGCGATGATCGATGGCAAGATGCAAGATGACGCGACCTGGAAACAGGCCAAGGTCATCGTGGATTTGGCAAAACTGGTGTCAAAGAAGGACCCCGCGTTTGCCGCTGCGTACGGTCTCTGAGAAGCTGTTTGAGAAAGGTCGTGCCGGCGTGGCTCGGCGGAATAAAGGGCGCACGCCGGCAACACCAAACCGTCCGGAACGATTTTGCACCGCTGCAGGTTGGCCCCGGTAGGGGTGCGTCCCTCCCAGGGATGGGGTGAGTAAACGGCAGCGTACCAGGAACTACCTGTGGATTTCGAGGGACTGCGCACCGCCACTAAGGCACGCGCGGCCGTTTCTTGGGGCAGCTTCTGAGGAGCTGGACAGAGGAGTGATTGATGAGTTTTACGGTGGTTGAGCAGTGTACCCCGCGTTTAAATCGTTCGGAACTTGCCGTGCCGGGCTCCAATATGAAGTTTTTGGAGAAGGCCACGCAGAGCCCGGCGGATGTGATTTTCCTCGATCTCGAAGATGCGGTGGCACCCCCGGACAAGGACCAGGCACGCAAGAACGTGATTGCCGCGCTCAATGAGCTCGAGTGGGGGGGGCGTACCCTGTCGGTACGCATCAACGGTCTTGATACATCCTATATGTATCGCGATGTGGTCGATGTGCTGGAGCAGGCGGGAGACAAACTCGACCTCATTATGATCCCGAAGGTCGGCACTGCAGCCGACGTTTACGCGGTGGACATGCTGGTGAGTCAGATCGAGCAGGCAAAGGGGTACCGCAAGCGCATTGGCTTCGAGCTCATCATCGAGACGGCGCTTGGAATGCAGAATATCCACGAGATAGCGCGCGCGAGCGCGCGTAACGAATCGTTACACTTTGGGGTGGCTGATTATGCGGCGTCGACGCGTGCGCGCACCACGGGCATTGGCGGCCCGCATCCCGAGTATCATGTTTTGACCGACCCCGATGAGGCGGGGCACCGCCAGAGGCACTGGGGCGACATGTGGCATTATGCGATTAGTCGCCTGGTGGTGGCAGCGCGCGCCAACGGGCTGCGCCCGCTCGACGGTCCGTTCGGTAATTTCTCCGATGCAGACGGGTTCAGAGCTCAAGCCATGCGCGCGGCGGTACTGGGATGCGAAGGTAAGTGGGCTATTCATCCCAGCCAGGTGGAGCTTGCCAACGGGCTTTTCAGCCCGAGCGAGGCCGAGGTAACTCAGGCCAGACGCATCTTGGAGGCGATGGAACAAGCGGAAAAAGAGGGCCGCGGGGCGGTCGCACTTGATGGACGGCTCATCGATATCGCCTCCATCAAGCAAGCCCAGGTGATGGTAAAGAAGGCGGAGAGCATTGCGGCCCGGTAGGCCGGGCTAGATGGTGTGGGGCGGGGCGTCGGGCGAACGACGCCTGCCCAGATTCTGTGCCAGCGCCGTCTGCTAGATCACCTTTTTCTCGTGCAGGCGCTTGAGGTCTTCTTTTGAAAGCCCCAGCAGCTCTTGCAGCACTTCATCGGTGTGTTGGCCGAGCCGTGGGCCGAGCCACTTAATCTCTCCGGGCGTCTCTGAGAGCCGCGGCAGGACAGCCGGCACCACGATCGTCTCTCCGAGATCCGCATCATCGATGGCAACGAGATTTCGGCGGGCGTGAAACTGTCGGTTACAGAAGATGTCCGCGATGTTGGCAAGCGGTGCGTAGGGCGCGCCGGTTGCATTGCAGCGCTCCCGAATCTCATCGCGAGTCAGCGCTCCGCACCAGTTACTGACCACCTCATTGACCTCATGGCGCGCTTCCAGCCGTTTCCCATGTTCGCCGTACAGGGCGTGAGAGGCCAGCTCGGGGCGTTCCATTGCCTCCGCGAGGGCGGCAAACAGCTTATCCGTGGTGCAGGCAAAGGCGACCCATTTGTCGTCTTTGGTGCGGAAGTTTCCGAGCGGACAAGCGATGGGATTGTGCGCCCCGGTGCGTTCCCGCACCGTCCCGTACTTGGCGTACGCCGGCACCATCTCATCTGAGAGTCGAAACACCGATTCATAAAGGGCCGCGTCGATATATTGCCCCTCGCCGGTCTTCTCCTTATGGCGCAGCGCCATGAGGATACCAATGGCCCCATAGAGTCCCGTCAAGTAATCGGCAAGCGTTGTCGAGCCCGGCGTTACCGGAGTTTCCCGTGGCATCCCCGCGAGGTACGCGAGTCCTCCCACGGCATGGGCGATGCGCGCAAAGCCGGGACGGTCGCGATAGGGGCCGGTTTGGCCGTAGCCGGCAATGCGAAGCATCACTAACCCCGGATTGACCTCGTGTAGAACTTTCCATCCGAGACCCCACTTTTCCAGCGTACCGGGCCGGAAGTTTTCGCACAGGATGTCGGACTCGGCGACGAGGCGCTTGAAAATATCGGCGCCCTCCGGTGAGCGAAGGTCCACCGTGACGGATTTCTTGTTGCGCGCCTCGCTCATCCAGGCAAGGGTATCGCCGCGCGGGGTCGCGGTGCCAAAATTACGGCAGGGATCCCCGCCAATGGGGTGTTCCACCTTAATGACTTCTGCCCCGAACTCACTGAGAATGCCGGCGGCGTAGGGCGCGGCGATGAAGGTCGCCACATCAATAACGCGAACTCCCGTTAGCGGGAGCTTCGGTTGCAGCTCTTTGTTGGCCTCTTGTGGCATCAATCCCCCTCTTGTGTAGTTAGCTCATGCCGATGTCGGGCTGTGCGCCGGCGCTCCGATGTTCGCATCAGCGCGCTGGCCGAAGCCGCGCTAGATGATGCGGTTCTTGCGTAGCTGCCCGAGTTCCGTTGCCGAGAGCTGCAGCAGCTCGCCGAGCACCTGGTCAGTTGCGTTTCCCAGTGCTGGTCCGAGATTGGTGACGCGTCCGGGGGTTGCCGATAGGGTGGGGAAGACCCCCGGCACGACGACTTCACCCACATCAGGATCGTTCACGGTCACCAGATTGCCGCGCGCTTTGAAGTGGGGATCGGCAAAGATATCGGCCACACTGTTTAACGGACCGATAGGCACTTCGGCCTCCAAACACTTCGCCATAACCTCCTCCCGGGTCAGCGCTCCGACCCACTCGGTAACGATGCGATCCACCTCCTCCCGGGCTGCAAGCCGCTTTTCCTTGCGTCCGTAGGTTCCCTCGGCGGCCAGCTCGGGGCGCTTCATGGCATCTACGGCAAGGCGGGCGAACATTTTGTCATTGGTACAGGCGATCGCGACCCACTTATTGTCTTTGGTGCGGAAATGCCCGTGGGGGCAGGCGATGACGGTGCCGGACCCTTCCCGCTCGCGGATTTTGCCGTAAAGACCGTAGGCCGTGGCGATCTCATCGAGTTGCCGAAACACGGCTTCATAGCTGCCGATGTCGATGTACTGGCCGCGCCCGGTTTGTTCGCGATAGCGTAATGCCAGCATGACGCCAATGACCCCGTAGAGGCTCACCATGTAGTCTCCCAAGGGATTGGGGCCGGGCACCACCGGCGTTTGTCCAGGGAAGCCGGAAAGATAGGCGAGTCCACCGAAGGCATGGGCTAGGTGGGCGAATCCTCGACGGTTGCGGTAAGGACCCGTTTGCCCGTACCCCGTCACGCGCAGCATCACCAGCCCCGGATTGTCCTTGTGCAGTATGTCCCAGCCGACGCCCCAGCTTTCCAGGGTGCCGGGGCGGAAGTTTTCCACCAGCACATCACACTTCGCGACCAGCTTACGGAAGAGCTCCGCGCCTTTGGGAACGCGTAAGTTGATGGTGACAGATTTACGGTTGCGCGCTTCGCTGAGCCAGGCCAGCGTCGCATCGGGACGGTTCGTGAGGGTGCCAAGCCTGCGGAACGGATCGCCGGCCAGCGGGTGCTCGACCTTGTACACGTCCGCCCCGAATTCAGCCATGATGGTCGCCGCATAGGGACCCGCGAGGAAAGTGCCAACGTCG
The DNA here is from genome assembly GCA_018224385.1 of Gammaproteobacteria bacterium. Taxonomy (GTDB): domain Bacteria; phylum Pseudomonadota; class Gammaproteobacteria; order HK1; family HK1; genus JAGTVB01. The sequence goes on along the minus strand of JAGTVB010000208.1, from coordinate 10,427 downwards.
ACGACGCGGACTCCCTCCAATGGCAGCGTGGATGGCGTCTTTTGTGGTTCCGGCCCGGCCTCCTTTTTCTGCTCCTGCTCGGGCTTTTCAGAGGCGCTTGCCGTGCGTTGATCGGGCGCCTTTGGTTTCTCCCTGGTGTCTGTCATTCGCCTCCCCCGTTCGTTATTCTCGCCAATTCCCCGCGGGCCCACCGGTCACTTTGACGGGCAGTCACCTTGTTCGGCCACTGCCGTAGCTACCGGCTCAAAGGTAACCGGGAGGTTTCCCTCCGTCTGGGTTGCGTTTTGGATTTGTGCGACGCTAGCATAATTTTGCCTCGTGATCGATATAATTCTCCTCTCGTCTGCTGCCCGGGTGTTGCAGTTGGACATCAACAAGAACAGACACGGCTAGGCCACGCAAGGGGGTGTTGGATGAATCAGATTCTTAAGGGACTGCGGGTGGTGGAGGGATCGGCGTTCGTGGCGGTGCCACTCGGCGGGACCACGCTGGCACAGCTCGGGGCCGATGTGATCCGTTTCGATCCCATCGGCGGCGGGATCGATGCGCGCCGCTGGCCCCTCACGGAAAACGGTAAGAGCCTCTATTGGGTCGGGCTGAACAAGGGCAAACGCTCTATCGCTATCGATACTCGTAGCCCCGAAGGGCGCGAGTTAGTGGTCAATCTTATCACGGCCCCCGGGCCGGGAAATGGCCTGTTCATCACCAATTTCCCCACTAAAGGCTGGATGAGTTACGAGGCGCTGGCGAAGCACCGCCCGGATCTCATCATGGTGAATTTACTTGGAAACCCGGACGGCAGCTCGGCCGTTGACTATACCGTCAACTGTGCCGTAGGAATACCTTTTGTCACCGGGCCGATGCACAGTGATGTGCCCGTTAACCCGGTCAATCATGTCTTTCCGGTGTGGGATGCCGTTGCGGGCATCAATGTGGCGCTTGGCTTACTCGCTGCCGAACGTTACCGGCGGCTGACCGGCGAGGGGCAATTCGTGAAGCTGGCACTCTCAGACATTGCCATGGCGATGGTAGGCAATCTCGGCTACATTGGCGAGGTGCAGCTCAGCCACCAGAACCGCCCCGCCTTTGGCAACTATCTCTATGGTGCCTATGGTCGAGAGTTCGAGACCAAAGATCATCGCCTGATATACATTGCAGCCATCACTAAGCGCCAATGGGATGAGCTCAGCAGGGCGACGGGGCTGGGCCATCGCTTCGCCATGATCGAGCCGTTGTTGGACGTGGATCTGAACCTGGAGGGCGATCGTTTTCGCGCGCGAGATGCCATTTCGGCGGTACTCGCGCCCTGGTGTGCCGAGCGCACTTTGTCGCAAGTTCGAGAGGCGTTCGAGGGTACGGGCGTCTGTTGGGGCCCCTACCAGACCTTTCTCCAAATGATCGAGGAAGATCCCCGTTGCTCGACTGCAAATCCCATGTTTTCCGAAGTGGAGCAACCCGGTATCGGCAAATACTTGGTGCCGGGCTCGCCGCTGGAATTTACTGCTTCAAAGCGCGAGCCGGCGCGGCGAGCGCCAATTCTCGGGGAACACACGGATCAGGTTCTAGCGGACGTGCTGGGCTTGAGCGACGCCGAGATCGGACGCCTGCGCGATCGCAAGATCGTTGCTGGACCGGTGGAGCTGTAACCTGTAAGAGGAGTCGATGGCAATGGAGCAGCAACACTACGCCGACTGGATCGGCTCGAGCGAGCGCTTGGAAGAGGAGATTGCCTTAACCGCGGTGCAGGGACTCGCCGCCACCCTGGATGATACCCAAAGCCAGTTTCAGGCCGGCGAGGCGTTGCCGCCGCTGTGGCATTGGCTGTATTTCTTGCCCCGGGTGGCGCAGTCGGGGCTCGGCCCCGACGGCCATCCGCACCGTGGCGGATTTTTACCGCCGGTTGCGCTGCCTCGACGGATGTTTGCAGGCGCGCGCACGCAATTCCATTCTCCGCTGCGAATTGGTCAGCTCGCCGTGCGCGAGGGAACCGTGCTCAATGTCACTGAGAAACAGGGTAAGAGTGGTCAGCTCGTCTTCATTACTGTGCGTTATCGGATCAGTCAGCAGAATCGCCTGTGCGTGGACGAACAGCAAGATATCGTCTACCGCCAACCCGGGACTGCGGTGGCCGCCCCCAGTCCCTCGGACTGGCCAGGCGTGCCCGAGGGCGCCTGGACAAAGACCATCATCCCTGATCCGGTGTTGTTATTTCGTTTTTCGGCGCTCACATTTAACGCCCACCGTATTCATTACGATCGGCCCTACGCGACCGGTGAAGAGGGCTATCCGGGGCTGGTGGTGCACGGTCCATTAACCGCCATACAGCTCATGGAGTTGGTGCGTCACCACGCGGGGCAGCCGGTCGCGAGCTTTTCCTTTCGCGGCCAGGCCCCGCTTTTTGATTTGGCCGCCTATCGCCTCGTTGGTGTACCGGCGTCGTCCGGCACCATCGAGCTGCAGGCCCAGGGGCCGGACGGTAAGATAACGATGAAAGCGACGGCGACGCTGGTGAATTGATCGTTAATGTCTAAAAGCTGTCTTAACGACGTCGCGAGCGCGTCGTTGAGGCAGCTTCCTAATCGGTCATCGGTTCCCGTTCTTGGTTCGAGGCCTCCATCGCCGCGATGGCCTCGGCCATGCTGACCACACGCTGGGCGCTTTCGACGTGCAGGTTCTCTACCAGCATGCCGTCCACCACCGCCACCCCCTTGCCTTCGGCCAAGGCGGTCTGATAGGCCTTGATAATTTTGCGCGACCAATCCACATCCTTTGGGGAGGGCGTAAAGACACGATTTGCGGGCTCGATCGTTTTTGGATGGATGAGTGTCTTGCCGTCAAAACCAAACTCTCTGCCCTGTCGGCAGGCGTACTCGAAGCCTTCGTCATCGTTGAGGTCCAGATAGACCCCATCGAGTATCGCGATACCCGCTGAGCGCGCCACGAGCAGGCACATGCCGAGGGAGGTGATCATCGGTAATCGCTCGCTCGTATGAGCGCAGTCGAGATCTTTAGCGAGATCGGAGGTTCCCATGACCAGACACTGGACCCGTGTCGAAGCCTCTGCGATCATTTGCGCGCGCAAAATGCTGCGCGGCGTTTCCATCATGGCCCAAATAGCCATCTCATCGGGGGCGCCGTTGGCTTCCATGATGTTTTGCAGTTGTCGAATGGCATCGGCGCTTTCCACCTTTGGAAGCAGGATGGCATCGGCACCTGAGGTGGCAGCGGCTGCAATGTCCCCATAGCCCCAGGGGGTTGCCAGCCCATTGACGCGAATCACAAGTTCCCGGAGTCCGTACCCTCCGGCCTTGACGGCTTCGCAGACCTGGTGACGGGCTTTTTCTTTGGCGTCTGGAGCAACCGCGTCTTCGAGGTCCAGAATGAGTGCGTCGGCGAGAAGGCTTTTGCCCTTTTCTAAGGCGCGGGCGTTGGAGCCCGGCATGTAGAGGACACTGCGTCGGGGGCGCGTGCGGCTAGTTTTGGGCATTGTCGTTCTCCTCGCTTTGGCTGGCCGAAAATCGTTATAAGAAACCTTGCAAAAGACTACAGTTGCGCGTTGATCGCGGCAAGATGGGGCCCCGTTGCACGAGACACGCTAAAACAGCTTCTAAGCCGATTGCGGGTCAACGAGCTCAATCCAGTGGCATACCGGAACATTGGCCTCCGTCGCCAGATGAGCGAGGCAGCCAATATTGGCGGTGGCGATGACATCCGGTTTACCCGCCTGCAGACAGCTGAGCTTGTTGCTCAGCAGCTGGGTCGATAAGGTCTGCTGCAAAATGGAGTAAGTGCCCGCTGAGCCACAGCAAAGATGACCGTCCGCGACCGGGGTGAGCGCAAATCCGAGCCGGAGCAAGATCTGCTCCACCACACCCACCAGGCGCTCGGCGTGCTGCAGCGTACAGGGTGAATGAAAGGCTACCCGAGGGCGTGAGGCGGCCGATTGTCGAAGGGGATCGAGTTCTTCGTTGGCAAGGACTTCGGCAATGTCGCGCGTGAGCGCCGAGACCCGTGCCGCTTTCTCGGCATATTTGGGATCTCCCCGCAAAAGTTCTCCATAGGCTTTCACCATGGTGGCACAGGCGCTTGCGGTGATCACTATCGCTTCCGCCCCCGACTCAAGAGCCGGCCACCACGCATCGATATTGCGGCGCATTTGAGCAAGCCCCTCATCGTGCGCTGAGAGGTGATGGCTGACTGCTCCGCAACAAGCCGCGCCCGGCACACGCTGTAATGAAATACCCAGCCGGTCCAGCACCCGGGCGCTGGCAGCATTGATCTGAGGGGCGATGGCCGGCTGCACGCAGCCGTCGAGCACCAGCATGGTGCGGTTTCGCCCCGGTGCCGGCCAGGCACCGCCCGCTCGGCGCGGCGGTATCTTGCGTTGCAGTGCTTGCGGCAGGACCGGCTTTACCGTTCTCCCGAGCCACAGCAGCGCAGCGAAACGCCCGGAATGGGGCAATACCAGGCGCAGCAAACGTCGCAAAAGGCGCTCGTGCCAGGGTCGTGGGGCGCGTTCCTCGATTACTTCACGGCCGATATCGAGCAGGCGATGATAGCGTACCCCAGAGGGGCAGGTGGTCTCGCACGAGCGGCAGGTGAGGCAGCGGTCCAAGTGCAACCGGGTCTTGGCCGAGACGGCATGACCCTCGAGCGCCTGCTTGATGAGATAGATGCGCCCCCGTGGACCATCCAGCTCGTCGCCGAGCAGCTGGTAAGTTGGGCAGGTGGCGTTACAAAAACCGCAATGCACGCACTTGCGCAGGATTTCGTCGGCTTCCCGACCTTCGGGAGTGTCACGCACGAAATCACTAAGCGCCGTTTGCATCCTAAAGCTCCTCGTACATTCGGCCGGGATTAAGGATCCGCTGCGGATCGAAAGCCTCCTTAAGCCGCCGATGTAGCCGGAGCAAGCCCGTCTTTAAAGGATGGAAGACCTCATCGCGACCATCGTGCCCGCGAAAAAACGTAGCGTGGCCCCCGACCCGATCGACTGCCTTGCGAATCACCGGCGCTTTGGCATCGGTGCGTAACCACCGTTGCGCGCCTCCCCAATCGATGAGAAGCGCCCCGGGCAGGTCGATAACCGGTGTCGCCGATGGAACGGAAAGACGCCACAGGGGCCTTGGTCCAGCAAAGAAGGGATGAGTGTGCTCGCGAATGCCCTGCCACAGCGAGGAGCCGTCCACTGTGGTGCCCCCGATCGTCTCCCGGGCCGTCGTGATGGCACTCGGCGTACCCGACAGGCGGATATAGAGGATGCCCCCGTAGGCACAAGCCGCCGATAGCGGGAGGGGCCGCCCCGCCAGCGCATTCATGGTTTGAATCGCGGTCTCGGTATCCCGTTCCAGGGCAAGGGTAATCTCCGTCTGCGGCGCTGGGAGAACCTTGACAGAGATGTCCAGTAGCACGCCCAGCGTTCCCAAGCTGCCGGTCATGAGGCGCGCGATATCGTAGCCGGCGACATTTTTCATCACCTGCCCTCCGAAACGCAGCCGTTGGCCTCGGCCGGTCAGGACAGTTACGCCGAGCACGAAGTCCCGGGTCGCCCCCACGTAGGGACGGCGCGGTCCGGACAGGCCGCAGGCAATGGCCCCGCCGAGCGTTGCCGTGGGCCCGAAGTTGGGCGGCTCGAAGGGGATAAGCTGGAGATGCTCGGCGAGCACGGATTCAATGAGCGCGAGCGAGGTGCCGGCACGTGCGGTCAGCACTAATTCGGTGGGATCATAGCTCAGGATCCCCGTGTGCCCGGCGGCCGAGATCGGTGTGCTGTCTGTCCTGCGCCCGTAGAAGGCTTTGTTATTACCGCCGTAAATCGCGAGCGGCTTGCGGTCGCGGATCGCTTCCTGGATAGCCTCGATGAGTTGCGCACTGGCGTCGTTGTCGGCAGGGCTCACTAGCGTCTGGCGCTGGTCTTTTGGCGGTTCAGCATCAAGGTGTCGGGATCCGGTCGGCGCGTTCATTGCGGATTATGCCTTCGGTCAAGCGTTGGTTTATGGCGCAGGCTGTGCTCGGGGCCCCTTGAGGGGAAGCCGTCTGGGCGATGTTTTGAGCTCGTCAGGCTCAAAACCGCTCCAGCTCGGGATGCGGGAGTTGGCCGTGATGCACGTGCATCGCGCCGAACTCGGCACAGCGGTGCAGGGTGGGAATGGCTTTCCCGGGATTGAGCAAGCCGTCAGGGTCGAAGGCGTGCTTGACCGCGTGGAACTGGTTGAGTTCATCCGCATTAAACTGCACGCACATCTGATTGAGCTTCTCGATGCCGACGCCGTGCTCACCGGTGATGGTCCCGCCGACTTCCACGCAAAGCTCTAAAATCTTGCCGCCGAGTTCTTCCGTTCGTTCCAGCTCTCCCGGCCGGTTGGCATCATACAAAATCAGAGGATGCAAATTTCCGTCGCCGGCATGAAAGACATTGGCCACCGCAAGCCCATAGGACTTGGACAGCTCAGCGGTGCGGGTTAACACTCTTGCCAACTCCCGGCGAGGGATTGTGCCGTCCATACAATAGTAATCAGGCGATATACGCCCGACCGCCGGAAAGGCGTTCTTGCGCCCTGCCCAAAATCGGGCGCGCTCTGCTTCGCTACGCGAAAGTCTGACCTGAGTGGCGCCGCAGGCGGCAAGGATCGCCTCCACCTGCGCGACCTGATCGGCGACCTCCGCGGCGTTGCCGTCCACCTCGCACAGCAGTATGGCCGCGGCGTCTGTTGGATAGCCGGCCTGTACAAAGTCCTCGGCGGCGCGAATGGCGGCGTTATCCATCATCTCCAATCCGCCCGGAATGATGCCGTTGGCAATGATCGCAGCGACTGCCGCGCCGGCCGCCTCTACAGTGTGGAACGCCGCTAACAGCACCTGTGCACACTCTGGCTTCGGCAGCAGTTTGACGGTCACTTCGACGATGACCCCGAGCAGCCCCTCCGAACCGGTGATCAGCGCGAGCAAGTCGTAACCCGGCGCATCGAGCGCGCCGCCACCGAGGGTTAAGGTCTCGCCCTCGGACGTTATCATTTTAACTTCAAGGACATTGTGCACGGTGAGCCCGTATTTTAAGCAGTGCACCCCGCCGGAGTTCTCCGCGACATTGCCCCCGATCGTGCAAGCAATTTGCGACGAGGGATCGGGCGCATAGTAGAGCCCGAATGGGACCGCGGCCTCCGAGATGGCGAGATTGCGCACTCCAGGCTGTACGCGTGCGGTGCGGGCTACAGGATCGATGTTCAGTATTCGATTGAATTTCGCAAGGCTTAGCAGCACCCCGTCGGACAACGGAAGCGCACCTCCGGAAAGGCCGGTTCCCGCACCTCGAACGACCACTGGGGTCCGCTGCTCCCGGCACACCCGAAGGCACTGCTGTACTTGCTCCAGCGTATCGGGCAGCACCGCAACCAAGGGCACCTGTCGGTAGGCGGATAGCCCGTCGCACTCATATGGCCGAAGATCTTCCTCCTCAGAAAGGATGGCATTTTCGGGAAGAAACGTACGCAACGCGATGACGAGGTCATGGCGCTGGTGCTCGGCATTCTGGTGCGCTGCTGTGTCAGCCTGGTGCATCGTTGTATCCATTCCATTTCATGTGCAGGCGATCGGCGGGCTACCATTGGGTCGTGCGTCGAGGGCTGTCGGCAGCGCACCGGCACCGGGATAACTGCCCAGATTGTGCAGCCGCCCATGCATAGACGCACGGCATCTTGGTTGGAAAAAGTCGCCGATGAGTTGATTGATGGGGCGATCCTGGGTTCCGGTCAGTAGCGTTCCGTAAGCGAACAGATAACAGGGGTTGCAACTGAAGCGGGTCTTGATCCTATCGCCCGGGCCGCGCGTAAGCGGCCCGCAGCGTCGCTTTCGCCGAAGGCTGCAGTGGGGTTTGATGTCGACGGGCTCGGTCACCTCGGGTCCTGTTGTTGAGGAACTGCTTTTAAACGATCGCGCGCCGCGGCAAGGCAAGATTCCCATGTCAACTGTCAACGAATGCAAGATACGCCGGTGGCCGTCATTTCCGATGCAGGGTCCCTTCCTGTGCCGCCTGGCAGGCAGCCAAATCACTGCTTCGGATCGCGGCGCGGGTACACTATTGTAGCCTAATTTACCCCGTCATCTCACCGAATGTGGTGCGTAGAGCCTCGGCTTTTCCGATTCAGGCGCCGATATCCTCTACTTCGGATGCGCCATCCTCGATGAGGAAGGTACGCAAGTCTGGCGCAGCAATCACTCGATTACCCAATGAAATTGGCGCCGGCCGGCGAGTGTATTGAGAAACATGATGATCATAGCTAAGGCCCCGAACAGCCTTTATGTTACCGTCAGCATCCCCGAGCAGACGCTGCGGCTCGTGCGCGGTGGGGAATGTTTGCGGACGTTTCGCGTGTCCACGGCACGTAACGGACCCGGAGAAGCACACGGCAGTGAGTGTACACCGCGCGGCCTGCACACAGTGCGCGCTAAGATTGGCGCGGGATTGCCAGCGGATACCGTGTTCGTCGGGCGCCGTCCCACCGGCGAGCGCTACACTCCTGAGCTCAAGGCGCGCTTCCCCGGTCGGGACTGGATTCTGACGCGGATCCTCTGGCTAAGCGGGGCGGAAGTCGGCCGCAACCGACTTGGCGAAGTGGACAGCATGCGGCGCTATATCTATATCCATGGCTGTCCAGACCATGTGCCGATGGGCGTCCCTGGATCTCATGGCTGTATTCGCATGCGAAATGTTGACGTCATGGAGCTGTTCGATCGGGTCGACGTGGGAACCTGCGTCCGAATTATTGATGACGCAGAGGTTATGAAGAAACCATAGCGAGCGGTGCGAGAGCAGGACCGGCGGGCGGCGCTGTCGGTTGGAGGGTCGGCACCGACGCCGCGATACGGCGCTTTTACTGAGCGGCAAGCACTTGGCTGCGTCCGTTTTCGCGCACCAGTAAATCATAGTATCTTCGTATGTTCTGCACGTGGTTCACCGGCTCGGTACCTCGCGCATAGCCATAACGGGTTTTCTCGTGCCATTCTGGCTTGCTCAATAGAGGAAGAAACTTTTTCACGTCGAGCCAGCGGTTGGCCTTCGCGCCGGCTTCCTTTGCTAACCACCTGGCATCCTCCAGATGACCGAGTCCGACATTGTACGCAGCCAGCGCGAACCAGGTGCGGTCCGGCTCCGCCACATCGTTGGAAATCCTTGCTTTGAGGGTTGCGAAATAGCGGGCGCCGCCATTAATACTCTCTCTTGCGCCGTGCCGATTCTTGATTCCCACCTGCTCGGCGGTGTCGCGAGTCAGCATCATGATGCCGCGCACGCCCGTGGGCGAAACGGCTTTTGGGTTCCAATGGGATTCCTGATAGCCGAGGGCGGCGAGTAATCGCCAATCCAGGCGGTGCTGCTCGGCAGCCGCCTGGAAGTATTGCAGATACTGAGGAAGACGTTGGCGAACGTGGGAAAGAAAGCGCCGCGTGCCGACGTAATCGAAATCCTCGACGTGCCCGTAGTAGCGCTCGAGCAACTGTTCTAACCGGCCATTGCTGCGGATTCCATTAAGGTAACGAAGCGCCGCCAAATACAGACTGCTGTCCGACTGCAGCGGAAATGCCCACGCCAAATGACGCGGCTCGCCCACATTGAAGGCAACCTGCAACTCCGGATAGAAGCTTTGGCTTACCGCCATTTCATGTGAGTCTACGATGGTGTAGTCGAGGGCTTGCTGCCAGACCTCATTGAGGAGATCACTGCTCGTTATCCCCGTGCTCTCCTGCCAGCTCAGTTCTGGATGATCGTTACGCAAGCGGTTCAGGGTGGCGGCGTGACTGGTGCGCGCCGCCACCCTGAACCGCTTGCCGGTAACCGCTTGCAGCGTTCGAGGTGGCGTGCTGCCCCGACGATGAACCAGTTGCTCTTGGACTGTCTGGTAGGTGGGACCAAAGCGCGCTTTTTGTCGGTTCCCTTGGGTGGCTTTAACGCCAGCTGCCGCCAGATGGGCGTCACCGCGCTGAAGTGCTGTCAGCATCGCATCAGTGCTCGGCGCGGTCACGATGCGCAGCCGTACCTGGAGACTGTCCGCAAAGCCAAGGACAAGGTCGTACTCAAAGCCTGTTGGGCCGGTTGGACCTTCGTAGTATGTGGTCAGACTGGGCCGAGTGAGAACTTTCAACTCGCCGTTTGCCTTTATCATGGCGAGCGTGTCGTTTGGCCTTGAGGAGAGCGTAAGGAGCAGTCCAGCGAGGAGGGTCGATAGGAAACTCAACAGGTCAATCCTAACGGGACCTAACGAGGGTGGAGTCTACAACCGGCGGTACCACGGGGTATTGTTGTATCGTTTGGTAAGTCGTATTCTTGATCCATGCGCTGGACCGAGGAGAGGTACCGAAGCGGCCACAACGGCACCGACTCGAAATCGGTTGGGGGCATTGCGCCCCACGTGGGTTCGAATCCCACCCTCTCC
>JAGTVB010000207.1 GCA_018224385.1 Gammaproteobacteria bacterium | reverse complement strand
GAGAAGGGGCTCGACATGGGCGCCCTGGTCAACGCTGCCCATCGCGACCAGGTGGCCGGCTATATCGAACAGGGCGAGGCAGCCGGCGCCGAACTGGTGGTCGACGGCCGCCAGCACCCGCTGGTGAAGGAATCGCCGGGCTACTTCTTGGGCGCCACCCTGTTCGACCGGGTGACGCCGGAGATGAGCATCTACCGCGACGAGATCTTCGGCCCGGTGCTCTGCGTGGTACGCGTCGAGACCTTCGAGGAGGCCATCGCGCTGATCAACGCCCACCAGTACGGCAACGGCACCTGCGTGTTCACCCGCGACGGCGAGACCGCACGGCGCTTTGCCGACGCCATCGAGGTAGGCATGGTGGGCATCAACGTGCCGCTGCCCGTGCCGGTGGCCTTCCACAGCTTCGGCGGCTGGAAGGAATCGCTGTTCGGTGACCTCCACGCCTACGGCCCGGACGCGGTGCGCTTCTATACACGCCGCAAGGCAGTGTCCCAGCGCTGGCCCGCCCAGAACACACGGGAACAGGCCCAGCTGAACTTCCCCTCCAGCTGACGCCAACCCGCTTCCCGTGTCTTCGCATCGCCCATCCCACGTGGATGGGCGATGTCGTTTCCGCCAGCCTAATAGCCCCCCCCTGGCATGCTCCCCGGCCCCGGGGCCTGCCCTCGAATCCCTTGCCCTGGGCAAGGCAGCCCGACCCTCAGATATCTCCCTCCCTATACCGAACCCTTGTGGTCAATCACGACGTAGGGCCGAGGTAATAGCATACACCGCGTAAGTTAACGCTTACTTCTGTGGCGGAAGAGTTCAATCACCCGGGCAATATTAGGGAATTGCGTCTACCATGGAGCCCATGTTCGGCCATGCAAGAGGGCAGAGGGGATGCCACAGCCAGCCACCGCGCTTGGTCATCAGGACTTGGACCCTGTCACTGCAACGTTTTTCGTAGGAGCGCTGCTCGCAGCGCGAATGGATGGCCGATTACGACCGAGGCTGTGTGAAAACATTTGGGGAATTCCATGGCGGTCAAAAAATGATCAAAAATCGTGCTCTCTCGTTAATTTTGGAGCAGTTGCATTGCGAAACCTCTCAAGATTTCGCGTACGAACGCCTTCTTCAGGACGGCCCAGGAGTTTTCACACAGCCTGGACCCAAAGCGGCCATGCCGGCAAAGACAGCAGGCACGTTCATCCGATATCAGACCGTTCGGTCTAATACCTGTTATGTGTGATTTAAAGGAGTAGATATGGCACTCTCTGTATTGGACTTAAAAGGTATCGCAGCGTCTGGCGGTGGAATGATTTTGGACGCGCGACCCTTCTCAGTACTCGACCTCAAAGGTATCGCTGCTTCCGCTTCAGGAAAGCAAGCTCAGATAGTTCTAAAGAATTTTGAAGGTAAGTCAGCGCTAGACCTCAAGGGAATTGCCGCATCAGGAAATGGATGCGTAGTTTTTGACTTCACCCAACACACATAACAAGCGCGTAAACTCGGAAAGTCGAAAGCGGCGCCGCTTCGCTCTGCCGCTTTCGACTGACGGTTACGCGCAGCGTTGGGCTGAAGGGGAATGGCGGCGAGTATGAGTGAGTGGATAGTGGAGAACCTCGGGCAGTTAGCTGCGGGCGTGACGGTTTTCGCCTTCGTGGTTTCGTTTGCGACCCTCGCATTTTCTGCATTTCGATATGTGGCCGGCGTGCGCCAGAGCCAGGAGAATGTTCGCTTCACCACGTATCATCGCCTGCTCCGAGTAGTGAGTACCGGATCTGACGAGAAAGGCCTACTCAAGCTGGTTAGCCAAATCGCGTACATCCACGAACTGACCAACTTTCGGAAATACGATCCGGTGACGTATAGGGTGCTGCGGTATCTCCGGAATGAATGGCTCGAGCGCGAACAGCAAAAGCCGGCCTTGTTCGGTGAAGTTGATAGAGCCCTACACCGAATCGAGCGGCGGCGATGGATCGCAATGCGACTGAATCAAAATGATTACGCGGAAGTGCGAGCCCAACAAGGCCATCCAGTCGACGCTCGTACCTCGCACGACTGATGGCAATCGTTAGGGCGAGTGGGACTATCAACATGCCGTACGTTAAAACGAAGGATACAGGTGCAATAATAGAGAGAGTGATATGTCAGGTTTGAACTACCTAAAACAAGCTCAGGACTTCTATGGAAAAGCACCTGTCATCATTTTGGGCAGTGGCGCCTCGGCTGCACACGGCATGTCTGGGATGTGGGCGCTGGCTAACCATCTGGTCGAAAATACTGACGTTTCGGGGCTGAATGCTGCCGAGATCGAGACATGGGACGAATTCTGCCAGTTGTTAAAAGATAATGTTGATTTGGAAGCTGCCTTATATCGCGTAACAGCTTCTGAAGAACTGACATTAAGAATCGTCAAGTCTACCTGGGCACTGATTAACTCTGAAGATAGCGAAATATTTAAAAGTAGCCTTGAAGATAATGCGATGTTTCCAATGACTCGCCTTCTTCAGCATATGTTCAAAAGCAGCCTTAAAACTGTGAACATTGTCACTACAAACTATGATCGCCTAGCAGAGTATGCCTGCGATCAGGGGCGGATCCACCACTTTACCGGGTTTACCCACGGTTTCTTCCGCCAGTTGGCAGACCCTACAGAAATAAACTCGGCGCGTAGGGCTAACATTTGGAAGGTGCATGGGTCTCTGGATTGGTTCCAGTCGCCTCTGGAAGATACTGTCGCCCTCTCAAATATCAATGATATACCTGATAACTACCAACCGCAGATCGTAACTCCTGGAACACAAAAGTACCAAAAAACGCATCTTGAGCCATTCCGTTCCATTATTCATAATGCTGACCAAGCTCTCAATGAAGCGGGTTCTTATCTTTGTGTTGGTTACGGTTTTAATGACGAGCATATTCAGCCGAAATTGATGGTGAAGTGCCTCCGGCAGAATGCCCCTATCACCATCATCACCTATGCGCTTTCTGATTCCGCCAAGAAGCTAATTCTTGACGGCAAAGCACAGAACTACTTGGCGATAGAACGAGGCGAAACAGACGATCAATCCATCGTCTATTCCTCTCTAGATAAGAATCCGCTGAAGGTAGAAGAGAATCTCTGGACCCTTGAAGGTTACCTGTCACTCATCATGTAGGAAGAAGATATGCCGATTTTTAACTTTAACGATGAGGAGGCACTTGGGAAAGTGGCTTCCGTCGACACAACAAATGTGATTGTAGAGGTGGAGAATGTAGACCAGCTTAAAAGGTTGCAGGTTAACCATCTGGCCGTGCTCCAAAGTAGCAAGCCGGGGCAACACCTTATCGGTCTTATCACGCAGGTCACCCGTAAGCGCGGTATTGAAGAGGTTGTTGGTGACGGTATCAACGACCACGCATCAGAACTAAATATGTGTTGTATAGCTCTCATTGGCACGATGCTGGATCGTGATGGAGAAAAGGAAAATGTGTTCCGCCGCACTCTCGAAAGCGTTCCTGAAATCGACGCGAACTGCTTCTCGCTCGAAGGAGAAAACCTCACTGGGTTTATGCGCACCCTCTCCAGTATCTCAGCCGATGGAAATACCTTGACCCTCGGTAAATACACTCTGGATGAAAACGCGGTTGCCTATCTCAACGGTAACAAGTTTTTCCAGCGCCATGCATTTATTGGCGGAAGCACCGGCTCGGGTAAGTCCTGGACAACTGCCAAAATCATTGAACAGATGTCGGCGCTTTCTTCGGCCAATGCCATCGTATTCGACCTCCATGGCGAATACTCGCCCCTGGTAGAAGAAGGCATCCAGCACTTTAAGGTCGCTGGACCAGCAGACGTTGAGGCTAAGAAAACCATAGCCGACGGTGTGCTCTACCTACCATATTGGCTGCTTTCATATGAAGCACTCGTATCCATGTTCGTCGACCGCAGCGACCAAAATGCGCCCAACCAAGCCATGATTATGGCGCGCGAAATCAATCAGGCGAAGCAAAGGTACCTCGAAGAAAACAGTCAGAAAGATGTGTTAAAGCACTTTACGGTCGATAGTCCGGTCCCCTTTGATCTGCATGTCCTGATGGCGCGCTTGAATGAAATCAACGTCGAAATGGTTCCTGGAGCGAGGGCTGGCAGCGAGAAGCAAGGTGAATTCTTCGGAAAACTCGCCCGTATGATTTCCCGCCTTGAGAACAAAGTCTCCGATAGACGCCTTGGCTTTATGTTCAACGGTGGTGACGACGTTCTGGGCTTCACTTGGCTCGATAAATTCGTCACTGCGATACTTGGGAGCACCGACGAGAATGGCAAGGCCGGCATAAAAATCATTAACTTCTCTGAAGTGCCTTCCGACGTTCTGCCGCTGATCGTATCTCTGGTTGCGCGGGTCACGTTCTCCGTCCAACAGTGGACACCATCGGAGCTACGTCATCCTATTGCACTGCTGTGTGATGAGGCGCATCTCTACATGCCTCAGCGCAATATGGCTGACTCTGCTGACGACATCTCACTCGATATTTTCGAGCGAATCTCGAAGGAGGGCCGTAAATACGGCGTGAGTTTGGTGGTGATAAGCCAGCGTCCGTCCGAAGTAAATAAAACTATGCTCAGCCAATGCAGCAACTTCGTATCCATGAGGTTGACCAACGCCGAGGATCAGGGTGTTATCAAGCGTCTCCTTCCGGATAGTCTGGGCGGATTCAGCGACATCTTGCCGACCCTTGATACAGGCGAAGCGCTTGTTGTTGGTGATGCTAGTCTGCTACCAAGCCGGATCAGAATCGACGAGCCTCAGAATAAACCAAACAGCGGCACGGTCGATTTTTGGGACGAATGGCAAAAGCCCGCCAAGGATAAACGTTTGTCAATTGCAGTAGGTAACTGGCGTAAGCAGAATATTTAATAGACGCTAAGGAAGCCACTACGCTAATCGAGCCCTAACAAAAGCATGTTGTCGGACTGGTTTTCCGCTACGCTCCAAACCAGCCGCAAATGCAGACGTTATGTGAAAAGGAGATTCCATGACTCACTTTAAGTTGAAAGTACATGAGCAAATAGGCAAAGAAGAATTTGATGATCTCAAGGTCTCACTGAATGACCTTGGCTATGACGTCGAAATATCTGAACATTCTAGCTCTGGACCATATGCATCTCTAGATTGGTTGATTCCGACAGGAATAGGTCTTTTTATTGCCAAGCCATACTTTGAGACAATTCTTACAAAGGCAGCTGAAGACCACTATTTACTACTGAAAGAATCTTTTAAACGCTATTTGTACCCAAAAAGCATAAACCCAAAGAAAAACGAATTCAAGCTTGTTGTAAATGGAGGTGTGGAAAAAGAAACATTTTTCACGCTGCATTTCTCCATATATACAATAATCTCAGGTGCCAATGGGGATCTCTCATTAAAACTTATGTTCCCGAAAGCGTGTAGTGCTGAATACTTTAATAAATCAATTGAGAAATATTCGAATTTTTTGTCGGCATACATCAGCAGCGGTAGCGAGTCTGAGCTGGCAGATAAGCTTGTTGAGATGGATTCAGGGCGTCGATGGACGAAAATTTTGTGGCTAAATGATAGCTCGCAAGAGATTGAACTTGTCGATGTTGTGCTTAGCTCAAAGAACAAGACGTTTATATCCAAAAAAATCACATAACAGACGCGTCAATTAGGACGCTCGCAAGCTCGCGTAAATTACGCGGGCATTATACATCAGAATATCCTCAATGGCCGCTTCTGGCCGGAAGCAACCATATCGGCAAGCACTATAGAGGCTTGCCCAGTCATTTCCCTTAGGCTGACCTGACCACAGCCTACCCAGAGAGGTGCAAAGGCCATGCAGTTGGCAAGGTTCGAAGCATCCCAGGCGGCGGAGGTCCAGTTGCTGTTTGCAAGGACCTTTTCCGATGCCGAGGGGCCGGCAGAAGGCGAGCTGGTCGGGGGCCTGGTGCGCAAGCTGGTGACCGATACCGACCCGCGGGATTTCCTGGGGTTCGTGGCGATGGAGCAGGGCCGGGTCGTGGCAGGCATCTTCTTCTCGAGGCTGACGTTCGATACCCCGGCCGAGGCTTTCCTGCTGTCACCGGTGGCGGTGCAGTCCGATAACCAGGGCCAGGGCGTCGGGCAGCGCCTGATACGCTACGGCCTCGAGCGGCTTAAGGAGCGGGGCGTGACGCGGGTCTTCACCTGCGGGGATCCGGCGTTCTATTCGCGTGTCGGCTTCACGCCGGTCTCCGAGGAGACGGCGCCGCCGCCCTTCCGGCTGTCCCAGCCGGAAGGCTGGCTCGGCCAGATGCTGGACGGGCATGAGATGACGGCCCTGTCCGGTGTGCCGCGATGCGTCACGGCATTTGACGATCCCGCGGACTGGTAAGGCATATCATGCCGAGGCTTGCCGTCGTTCGGTGAACCTCCGGCGGCCGAACGGAGTCTGCCGCGGTAGGCCTCGAAGGAAGGAGACACCCCGATGACCGAG
>JAGTVB010000206.1 GCA_018224385.1 Gammaproteobacteria bacterium | reverse complement strand
GTCTGTGCCGCCCTAGAGCGGCCCGGGTGGCGTCGCTGCGTATTCGAAGCATCCAAGGGCCTATGATGATCGCATGATCGCACAAATTTTACTTATTGAGCGCTGCTCTTGAGCCTGCGAGCGGTCTCGGTTAAATAGTCATACGAGGCAGCCTCCTTAGCGGGTATTTTAAATCTGCTGCGCTCGTCGGCGCTTTAGAACACCCGCTTAGGCGCTAAACGCCAGTGCTCCTGGCATCATTCCGGTTCTGGGGTCGTTTTAACAATGATAGAGATCAAGAATAAGCACACTGGCAGTATTCTGGCGAGGATCAATGCCGAAACACTGGCGGGCGCTGATCTGCGCGATATGCGTCTGGCAGAGGCGAATCTTCGCGGCATGGATCTGCGCCGTGTCCGGCTGGACAATGCCGATCTATTCGAAGCCGATCTGCGCGAAGCGAACCTCTCCCACGCCATCCTCTGGGGCGCCCATCTCAGCCAGGCGGACCTCAGCAACGCGACTATTCGTGGCGCCCGATTCAGCGACGGTAGCCATGCCGGGGCGGCAATGCTCGCGCAGAGCACCCTCTGGGGCGCCGATCTCACCGGCGCGGACCTGCGCCAAGTGGACTTGCGCGAGGCGAACCTCGCCCATGCCAACCTGAGCCGGGTCGATCTGCGCAAAGCCGTTCTGCAGAGCGCCAACCTCTCGCACGCCTCACTGCGCAACGCGCTGCTCATCGACGCCAACCTTCGCGAGGCCGATTTAAGCCACGCAGACCTGCGCGACGCGCATTTAAACGAGGCGAATCTCATCCGGGCAAACCTCAGCCGGGCCGATCTCGGCAGCGGCGATGAAGGGCAGTTCGCGGTACTCAACCGTGCCAATATGGAGAGCGCCGATCTCACCGGCGTGCGCATGCGCCAGGCAATCTTGGTTGAAGCCAACTTACGCAATGCTAATCTGACCGATGCCGACCTCGCCCACGCCATCATCAGCGGCACGATCTTGCGCGGGGCCAATGTACGCAACGCGAACTTCGAAGGCGTCGAGCTGGCAACGGTTACCATGGATTTTGCCAATTTCTCAGAAGCACGAAATGCCGACATTCCAGCGTACAAGACGCACCTGCGATGAGCCCGCAATTGCCAGGCCGGGGCAAGTGTGTTGGTGCGGCGAGACGGCGCACAGGGCGCTAAATCCGCCCTTCTCGACGCGACCAACACGCCGCTTGCTGACAGGGCTACTCGGCCTTATGGCAGTGATCGCGATCACTGCCAACGCGGCATCCTGGACGAGCCGCCTGTCCGACGGTAGACCCATTCAGGTGGACCCCAATACCAACCGCGTGATAGTGTTTCCGGAGAAAGGCACCTCGCGGCAACTCTGGGACGGCGTGCATCGCTTGGAGGACGGATCGACCATCACGATCCGCTCGGGTGTGATGGTGCCTAACAAGGCGATCGTCGAGCTGCGCCAACACTTACCAAGCCCACCGATAGCCGAATCCGATGAGCCGTGCCAACGCCTGGTGCGCAAGGTGTGTGGCTTGCATGACGAATGCGCAGACGCCGCCGCCTGCGGGCCCGCTCGTCAGCTGCTGCAGATGAACCAGGACCAGGCTCAGGAAGCGCTTGCTTACCCTGACTCGACGGCGACCCATTGGGCGTTGGAGCAGTGCCGGGACGCGCTCGCGGACGAGGCGTTCTTCACCGCCTGTGACAAACCGCAGCGCGGCAAGAAGGCGACGCCCTGCGAACAGCTTTTCGACAAGGTGTGCGCACCACACCAGGGGTGTCGCCAGCAGCCCCGCTGTCCCCTGGCGAAGCAGATGCTCGATATGGAAGCCGACGAGCGCCGCGCCGCTGCCGACCCAGACGCGCTTACCTTTACCAGCAGTCAGTGCCGCGAAGCCCTGGGTGACGAGGAGTTCTTCGAACCTTGTCAACCATCCCAAGAACATCGCAAGTAATGCCATGTGCTCCGGGATAGGCATAGAATAGCCTTGCTCCGCGTCGTGCAGTTCTCGGCGCCGCCAAGCCTTCAGCGCCGTGCCGCTTCGCGGCCAGCGCCTTCGCTTTTGAGACAGTTAAGAGTAAGAGCGGTGTATGCAGAAGCAGGCCTCATCCAGCGCCGCATGCCCTACCCCTCTGGGGCCGCGCCGCGCACGCGCGCTACGATACCGACCGGCCATGGGCCCGCGCCTGCGCAAGCTGTGGTTTCTCATCCTCGGCGCCTTCGCTGTACTCACGGTCAATTCCGCCTACCTGGGAGGCATCACCCTGCTGGAGTGGCTATCCAGCACCAGCTATCAAGACTATTTCTACCAGCTCATGTTTCTGTTGCATTTGCTGGTGGGACTGCTCGTCATCGGCCCAATCATCGTCTTTGCGGTATTGCATCTGCGAAGCGCCTGGCCGCGGCCCAACCGGCGAGCCGTGCAGGTCGGCCTTGGCTTGCTCGCCGTCGTTCTGGTGCTGCTGCTGAGCGGCGTTCTGCTGACCCGATTCGAATTCTTCGAAGTCAATGAACCCAGCGTCCGTCGCATGGCGTACTGGCTCCATGTCGGGAGTCCGTTGCTGGTGCTTTGGCTGTTTTTGCTTCATCGCCTGGCCGGCCCGCCGATCCAGTGGCAGCACAGTGCGCACTGGCTCAGCTTCGCCTTGGGGATGGCCGGAGCACTGTTCCTCGGCTACACCGTTTCGCCACGCGCCCCACAGCCCATCGGACCGGAATCGGGCGCCGACTACTTCCTTCCGTCCCTTGCACGAACCGCGACAGGAAACTTCATTCCAGCCAACACGTTGATGATGGATGCCTACTGCCGCCAGTGCCACGAAGACTCGTATCGACGGTGGACCCACAGTGCGCATCGGTTTGCATCGTTCAACAATCCCGCCTATCGCTTCAGCGTGCGCGAAACCCGCCAGGTCGCCTTGAAACGTGACGGCACCACTCAGGCATCACGGTTTTGCGCCGGCTGCCACGATCCGGTGCCGTTTTTTAGCGGTGCCTTCGATTCTCCTGAGTTTGATGACGTTTCAGATGCGACCGCGAACGCCGGCATTACCTGCAGCGTCTGCCATGGCATCACCGCGATTAACAGCCCGCGGGGCAATGCTGACTACACTATCGCCGAACCTATTCACTATCCCTTCGCGTACAGCGATCATGCCGCTCTGCAGTGGATCAACCGACAGCTCATCAAGGCCAAGCCCGAGTTTCACAAAGCCACCTTCCTAAAACCTCTTCACCAGCAGCCGGAGTTCTGTGGGGCCTGCCACAAAGTCCACCTTCCGGTGGCGCTCAATCACTACAAGTGGCTACGCGGGCAAGACCATTACGGCAGCTATCTGCTGAGCGGCGTCTCCGGACACAGCGTACAAAGCTTCTACTATCCGCCGGAAGCGGTTTCGAACTGCACTCGCTGCCATATGCCGCTCACCGCGTCGCGGGATGATTTCGGCGCTCAGTACTTGGATGACTCGGGCGTTCGCAAAGTACACGACCACCTGTTCCCGGGCGCCAACACCGCCCTGCCGCACTTGCTCGGCATGCCCTACGAAGTCCAGGACGCCCACCGCACATTTCTGCAAGACGCGCTGCGCCTCGACCTCTTTGCTGTGCGGCGCGGTGGCACCATCGACGGCCCGCTGATCGGACCCTTGCGACCGAGGGTGCCCGCCCTGGAGCCCGGGCAGCGTTATCTGCTGGAGACCGTGGTGCGTACCTTGAAGCCCGGTCATCATTTCACTCAAGGCACGGCCGACTCCAATGAGGTGTGGCTCGAGGTGTCGGTCAGCAGCGGCGGCGCGATCATCGCCCAGAGCGGCACCCAGGGCCCGGACGGGACCGTGGACCCTTGGTCCTACTTCGCCAACGCTTATCTGCTCGATCGCCACGGCAATCGCATCGACCGGCGCAACCCTCAGGATATTCATGTACCGCTTTATGACCACCAGATCCCGCCAGGAGCCGCCGATGTGGCGCACTACCGGCTGGCAATACCCGATTCAATTACCGAACCCGTTACCATCGAGGTGAAGCTTCAGTACCGTAAGTTCGACACCGCCTACATGAAGCATTTCCAAGGAGCGCGCTTCGTGCGCAACGACTTGCCGATCACCACCATTGCCGTCGACCGGGTGACCTTTCCGGTCTCCTTTGACGCGCGCTTGGCTCGTGGCCCGCACCTCGAGCCTCCCGCGGCGGCGTGGGAGCGGTGGAATGATTACGGCATTGGCTTGCTGCGCAAGGGCGGGCAAGGAGAGCTGCGCCAAGCCGAGCAGGCATTTGGGCGTGTCGAACAGCTCGGGCGGGGCGAGGGCGCGCTCAACTTAGCGCGCGTCTATCTCAAAGAGGGGCGCCTGGCGGAAGCGGCGGCCGCCCTGCAACGCGCCACCGCCCAGGAACCCGCCGCATCGCCCTGGTCCCTGGCTTGGTTCACCGGTCTGGTCAATAAACAGTACGGACAGCTCGACCAAGCCATCCACAACTTCAGGCAACTCGCGGCGACCAATTTCCCCGAAGCCCGCCGCCGCGGCTTTGATTTCGCCCAAGATCACCGGTTGCTGAACGAGCTTGGGCAAACGCTTTTCGAACGTGCCAAGCGCGAGCGCCGCCCGCAGCAACGGGCGGCGCGTAGGGCACTGCTGGAAGAGGCGCGACAGTGGTTCACTAAGGCACTGACCATTGATCCGGAAAGCGCCGTCGCGCATCACAACCTCGCCTTGATCCATGACCAGCTCGGCAATCCGCGTGCGGCGGGTGCGCATCGCCGGCAGCACCTGCAGTATAAGGCGGACGACAATGCCGGCGACCATGCCATAGCGATTCATCGCCGCCGCCATCGCGCGGCCGATCATGCCGCCGAGGCGGTGGTCATCTATGATCTCAAGCCCGTCGCTGCAATCCATCTCACCGCCGGACCCACCCACCGCTTAGGGTCCGCTCGGGAGACAGTGCAGAGTGCCACTGAAAAACCCTAACCAAAAGTCCCGGCGCACCGATTCTGGAACGGCCGACGATGCCATCATCAGCACGGCCTTTCGCTGGTCACTGGCGGTTTTCTCGATGGTGGCTCTCGTGGTGCTCGCCGTTGTGTACCTCATCCGCCAGCCGCCACCGGAACGCCCGCTCGCTCCAAGCACGCCAGTGGAAGCACCCAGGGTGCCGAAACAGGCCCCGCTGCACCCTCCAGCGGTGACCTTTACCGACATTACCCAGGCGGCCGGCATTGACTTTGTGCACATCAACGGTGCCTACGGAGAGAAGCTTTTACCGGAGACGATGGGCGGCGGTGTTGCCTTTTTGGACTACGACAACGACCAAGACCAAGATCTGCTCTTCGTCAATTCGGGGCCGTGGCGCTCCGAAGCTCCCGCAGGGGAGCACGCTATCGCGGCACTGTACCGCAACGACGGCAGCGGGCGCTTTGAGAATGCCACGGCACAATCCGGCCTGGCGGCGAACGGCTACGGCATGGGTGTCGCCATCGGCGACTACGATGACGACGGATGGGTAGATGTGTTCATCACGGCGCTGGGCGACAACCATCTGTTTCATAACGTTCGCGGCACCTTTGTCGAGGTCACGCAACAGGCGGGGGTAGCGGGAAGTGCGGACGCTTGGAGCACTGCAAGCGCGTTCTTCGACTATGACAATGACGGCGATCTCGATCTATTTGTTGCCAACTATGTGCGCTGGGCCCGATCGATCGACTTGGAGCTTGGCTTCCAGCTCACCGGCATTGGCCGCGCCTATGGCCCGCCCACCGCCTTCGCGGGCAGCCACTGCTATCTTTATCGCAACGAAGGGAACGGCTCGTTCACAGACGTGTCTCGAAGGAGCGGCGTTGAGATCACGCATCCGGCCACCGGCGAACCGGTCGCGAAAGCGCTGGCGGCCTTGCCGGTTGATTTCGATGAAGACGGCCGCATGGATCTCTTCGTCGCTAACGACACGGTGCAGAACTTCCTCTTTCATAATCAAGGCGACGGGCAATTTGAGGAGGTCGGGGCGATGTTTGGCGTCGCCTTCGATCGTGACGGCAACGCCACCGGGGCCATGGGCGTTGATGCGGCGCATTTTCGAAACGACCGCGACATCGGTTTCGCCGTCGGTAATTTCGCCAACGAGATGACCTCGCTTTACGTTTCGCAGGGATCTTACGCGCAGTTTGCCGATGAAGCCATCACCGAGGGACTCGCCGCGGCAACGCGCCGAGTGCTCACCTTCGGCCTGTTTTTCTTCGATTACGACCTCGATGGTTGGCTCGATCTTTTTCAGGCAAACGGCCACCTGGAGGAGGCTATCAATAGCGTCCAGCCGAGCCAGCACTATGCACAAGCCCCGCAGCTGTTCTGGAACTGCGCAACGCAGTGCGAAACGAGTTTTCTGGAAGTCGCCGCCGCGGGAGCCCTCGCTAAGCCTTTAGTGGCGCGCGGGGCGAGCTACGCGGACATCGACAGTGATGGGGATCTCGATATCATCATCACGCAGGTCGGTGGCAAACCGGTGCTGTTGCGCAACGATCAGCAACTCGGCCATCACTGGTTGCGGGTAAGGCTTATTGGCGATACAGTCAATCGAGACGGCATCGGGGCTTGGGTGGAAGCGGTGGCCGGAGCCCGCAGCCAGCGACGCCAGGTCATGCCGACCCGCAGCTATCTCTCACAGGTCGAGATGCCGGTAACCTTTGGCCTAAGGGAGCGGGCGACCGTGGACCGCCTTCGGGTGCAATGGCCAGATGGCTCGGTTCAGGAACTGCCTAACGTGGCGGCGGATCGATTGCTCGTCGTCGAGCAAAGAGCGGCGGCGCGACCCGACCCGAGCCGGCTGAAGCCAGCCCGCACCAGCCCTTAAGGTCTCTCAGTCGACCGATGACGTCCGTTAGTTTGACCAGCGCCCTTCTCGCATTGCTGTTGATGCTCACTGCCTGCTCCGATCCCGCAGGCAACCGGGAACAGAGTAAGGGGCAAACGACCGACACCTTTTCCCCCCCGCCGGCAGCCATCCAAGCGAACAATCGGGGGGTGGGCCTCATGGGCCAGTTCAAATACGCCGCCGCTGAAGCCGCCTTTGCGCGCCTGGTCAAGGCTCACCCGGAGTGGCTCGAGGCGCAGGTCAACCTCGCCATTGCCACCCTCAACCGGCAGCAGGAGGGCGATGAGACCAGGGCGCTGGACATGGTCGAGCGTGTCCTTGCTGCGGATCCGGGTCATCTGCGGGCCCACTATGTGGCCGGCTTGCTGCGCCTGTATGTCGCTGATGCGGTGCCGGCGCTGCGTCACTTTCAGCGGGTTACCGAGGGGGATCCAAAAGACGCCTATGCCGCCTACTACGTTGCCCAGTGCCTTGCCCAGCAGGGGCAGCCCCAAGAAGCGCTGGTCTGGTACCGACGTTCGATGGCTCTCGACCCCTATCTGCGCAGCAGTTACTACGGGGCATTCCAGATGCTCCGAAACCTCAATCAGCGCGAGGAGGCCCGCGCCTTGATGGAGGTTTACCAGCGGCTAGAGCAAAATCCCCGGGCGCGCCTGGCGGAGTTCAAATACACCCGCATGGGGCCGCGCGGCGAAGCCGTGGCGATCGGCCTAGTGCGCGAGGAGCCGTCCCCGCCGCCCTCGGGACCGCTGTTCTCGGAGGCGGAGCCGCTCACCCTGGCGGCACCTGATCCGCTTTCTTTGAAAGCAACGCCGGCGGCGCGTCAGGCGAGCCTGACCGCGGCGGACAGCAACGCTGACGGGCGCCTGGACGTCTTTATAGCCGATGCCGTGGCAAAGACGGGGGTGCCCAACCTGCTGGTAACCGCCATGTCCGATGGCCGCTTCAGCCCACAGCTTGGCCATCCGCTCGCCCAGGTCGAGCAGGTCAATGCCGCGCTTTGGGGGGACTTCGATAACGACGGCCTTCTCGATGTCTATCTGCTGCGCCGCGGTCCGAATCAACTATGGCGTCAAACCGGTCCCGATCGATGGGTGGACGTGACCGCCCTTACCCAAACCGAGGGCGGGAATCGGGACAGCGTGAGCGGCAGCTTCTTCGATGCGGATCACGACGGCGATCTCGACCTGTTCGTGGTGAACCGCAACGGACCCAATGAGCTGCTGAACAACAACCGTAATGGCACCTTCCAGGAAATTGGCAAGCGCCAAGGGATCGCCGGGGATGGGCGCGAATCCCGGCAGGTGTTGCCGGTCGATCTCGACGGGGACCAGGATGTCGACCTCATCGTGATCAATGCCGCGCCCCCGCATGAGATCTACCTCAACGACCGCCTCTGGGCTTACCGAACCGCCGCAGGATTTGAACGCTTTCGGCACCAGCCGTTCCTGGCGGCTGTGGCGGGCGATGCAGACGCAAATGGCCAACCGGAGATCTACACGGCAGGCCCCCACGGCGAACTGCGACGCTGGCAGCCCGATGCGGCGGGCGTCTATCGGCCAGAGCCGCTGGGTAGCACCATGTCCACACGACCGCCCTGGGTGGTCCTCTCCATCCAGGACCTAGATGGTGACGGCGAGCTCGATCTCCTGTCCGCGACACCGGCGGGTTGGGCTGCCCGAAGGCTTTCCGGAGAGCGCGCTCACCTTGGAGATTTCGTCGCCAATGCGGGCCAGGAAGCAGCGCTTGTAGGTTTTACGCCCGTCCTGCTTGATCCGATCGCTGGCCCCGCGGTCATCACGCGCGACACACAAGGTGACATCCGTATTTGGCGCGCCGGTTCCGGCCGCCATCCGTTTCTCGCACTGACGTTATCCGGAATGGATGACCCGGGGCAATCCATGCGCTCCAATGCTTCTGGCATCGGCGCACGCGTTGGCGTTCGGGTCGGCGCGAGGTGGACCCTCTTGGACAGCTATCTTGATCATTCGGGTCCTGGACAAGGACGCCAACCCCTTGCGGTGGGGCTCGGTGGCGCGGCGCAGGCCGATTTCGTCACCATCGATTGGTCGGATGGCGTCTATCAGACTGAGCTTGGGCTGACCGCAGATCGCCTGCACCGCGTGCCCGAGGTCGAACGGCAGCTCTCCAGCTGTCCGGTATTGTTTGCCTGGGATGGCGCGAGCTATCGTTTCGTCACCGATCTGCTGGGGGTGGCTGGCATCGGCTATGCGCTCGGCCCGCCCGGCCAGTATGCGACACCGCGCCCCTGGGAGCGTGTGTTACTGCCCCGGCATCTGCTGCAGCCCAAGGCGGGCCGGCTCATCCTCAAGATCACCGAGCCGATGCAGGAAATCGCGTACCTGGACGGCATACGGTTGCACGCCTATGCCATTCCCCCGCAGTGGCAATTGGTGGTGGATGAGCGCATGGCGATTAAGGGGCCGCAGCCCAGCGGCACGGCCTACGCCTATCGCACAGAACTGCAGCCAAACCGGGCGGTAAACGAACGCGGCCAGGTGGTAACGTCCGCTGTCTTGCGAGCCGATGGTCAAGCGGCACCGCCAGGCAACCTGGATCGACGCTTCGTCGGGCGCTTGGCGGGAGAACACCACCTAACCCTCGAGTTTCCTGCAGCGCTTGATGATTTCGACGGCACACCCCTGCTGGTGGCGGATGGCTGGGTCGAGTACCCCTATTCCCAGACTATGTTCGCCGCCTGGCAGGCCAAAGCACGCTTTGATGCACCGACCCTCGAAGCGCGTGGCGCGGACGGTCGATGGCGCGTTCTTCAAGAGGCGTTCGGCTATCCCGCCGGAATGCCAAGACGCATGGCGTACCCGCTAACAGGGCTGCCGCCGGGAACGCGCGCGCTCCGGCTTCGCACCAACATGGAAGTCTATTGGGACCGAATAGCAATCGCCTTCGCTGAACCACTTCCGGAGTACCAGCAGCAGATCCTTGGGCTGCGCCGCGCCGAACTTCGCAAGGCCGGTTTTCCGAAGAGAACCACCGGCACGCAACGTCGGCCCCATTATGACTACTCGCTACGTCAGCCGTTCTGGGATACGCGCTATATGGCCGGGCTTTACACACGCCTTGGCCCGGTAGAGGCGCTCGTCGAGGCGGTGGACGGTGCGTACGCGATCATTGGCCCTGGCGAAGAGATCCACGTCGAGTTCCGCGCCCCGGCAACCCCACTCTCCGCTGGCTGGCAACGTATTTTTGTGCTGGAAGCCCACGGCGCGACCAAGGACATGGATCTCTATACGCGCAACGGCGACTCGGTCGATCCGCTGCCCGTTACCGGCTCAAAGTCCGCAAAACGCGCAGCGCTCCATGCTCGCTATCAAACACGCTATTTGGCAGGGCATTAGTCGTGCGCTCCCGGAGGAGCGCTAATGCTAAGATTAATGTCCTTGTTCAGCACCAGACTGCTTTCGTCCCGCAGAAACTGTTTTGTAAATTACGGCGCTTGTCATAGAGGCATGACGCGGCAGCTCCCGTGCTCCATCTTCCGGACGTTATTTGCCCCTCCGGGTCAGCTTACCGCGGATCACAATCGTTGCGCCCGATTTTGTCAGCCGCCGGCGCCGGGTGCATTGCCAAAAAGTAGCACAATCCTCTAACCCATTGACTTATAAAGTATTTTTATG
>JAGTVB010000205.1 GCA_018224385.1 Gammaproteobacteria bacterium | reverse complement strand
ATGAGCTCTTCGGCGCTCGCGCCTCGTTGCACAAGCGCGATCCCGTGTTTGAACCGCTCCGTGCTGGGAGCCATCATTTCTAACCGGTTTTGACGTTCCATCAGCTCACGCACGCGGCGCTCCGTCGCGCGTAATCGTTCGAGGCTTTGATGCAAGGCTTTTGCTAACGCTTTCAGCTCCTGGGCCAGCGCTTCCCTGGCGGCTTGGCTCATTTTTTCGTTGCGCTGCAGGTAACGGCGCATTATGAAGAACACAAAGCCTCCCGCGGTCATACTCGACAAGATCGCCGTGCTGAACAAAACCGCCCAGCCCGCACTCATGACGGCTCCCCCCGTGCGGGGCCAAAGTTGCCTACAGAGACGGCAACCGCATGGCTCATTGAACGGCGCCTCCATTTGCGCCGCGATTTCCCTTGCGACCTACCATGCTTCGAGCTCAGTCCACTCGCTGTCGGAAAGAAGCTTGTTGACATCGATGAGAATCAGCAGCCTGTCCTCACCGCTGTAGAGCCCATGAATAAAGCGGGCCTTTTCCTGACCTCCAACATTTGGCGCCGGTTCGATTGCACATTGGCGAATCTCAAGAACTTCAGCCACACTATCGACGAGGATGCCAACAATTTGCTGCTTCGCCTCGATGATAATAATGCGCGTGGCATCATCGGATGGCCGGGTGCTGAGGCCAAACCGTCTGTGCGTATCCAGCACCGTGACAATGGTCCCCCGCAGGTTGATAATCCCAAGAACATAATCGGGTGCACCCGGTACTGGCGCGATTTCAACCAAACGGAGCACTTCCTGTACCTGCAGCACGTCGATACCGTAGGTTTCTCCATCCAACGAAAAGGTCACCCAGCGGCAGGTGGGACCCGAAGAAAGTTCACGGGCTTGCGTCATTGATAGTCACATCGCTCTGCATCACGTGAGCGCAACAGGTCTAGAGTTCTGCCCATCCTGCGCCACAGGCGGATCGTCTCGCTAGCGTCCGCTGAGGCCGCTGCAAAAAAACAAATGCTCTTGGCATGCAACCCCCTAGTCACCCCAAAGGGGACGGTGTAACCGGGACATAGCCGCACCGATCGCGCCCAGCATGGCCCATCGCACTGTAACGAAACTGAAGAACTGATCTATCGTTCCGCGCTGACCAGCATCGCCGGTACCGGGGACAAAGAAGGCGGGGCTTCATCGCCGGCGCGGCCCGCGTCAGTAACGCCATCGGTATGGGGCGGCGCCGCCGACTGCGCAAGAAGCGGTAGGACGGCGATCTGCCGGGCGCGATCCTCCATTAGGATAGACACGACCACGCGACGATTACGGCTTCTTCCTTGCTCGTTGGTGTTCTCGGCAATCGGGCGGTATTCGCCGAAACCGATCGCCACCATGCGCTCAGGTTGCACGCCTTTTTCCGCGAATAAGCGCACCACGCTTGCCGAGCGCGCCGCCGACAATTCCCAGTTGGAGGGAAACACGGCATTGGCGATAGGAACGTTATCCGTATATCCCTCCACTTCTATTGGATTCTCCAGGCGGTGCACAATACCTGCTAACCGCTCAAGTACCGGTAGTGCCTGCGACTCGAGGCGCGCACTGCCGCTGGCAAACAAAATGCTCGCCTTGATCTCGATTTCAAGCCAGTGCCTCATGTGCCTGACTTCTACCAGGCCCTGCTCGATGAGCGGTGCCATTGCAGCCCTGATTGTTTCGGCAGCACGATCGAGAGCGGAGGACGGTAAATCGCTCGGCGCAGACGGATAGAAAAGCCGTTCGTCCTCCCCCATTTGGCCAATGAGGAGGTCACGAGGCGCATCGAAAGCCATTCTGCCCTGCAGATTTACCGGTGTTACCGAAACCGGCGACTTAATGGGCTCACCGACTTGAATGGGCTCCAAACTGCGATTCGGGGCCCGGAAGGACACCACCAATGAACTGGCCAATACGCGAAATTTTCCTTCATTAACCGACGACACAGAGTACATAACCACAAAAAAAGCAAACATGAGGGTCAACAAGTCCGCGTACGATATAAGCCAGCGTTCATTGTTCTCGTGCTCTTCGTGGCGTTTCCGGCGACCCATGGGCAGCCCCTCAGGGATTAAGATAGCCAAGTAATCGAGTTTGGATGTTGCGTGGATTCTCGCCCTCAGCGATGGCCACGATCCCTTCGATCAGCATTTCGCGGAACTGCGCCTGATCGCTTACGATGCTTTTGAGCTTGTTGGCTGTCGGCAGGAATAGCAGATTGGCCAGACCTACTCCATAGATGGTGGCAACGAATGCCACCGCTATCCCAGAGCCCAGCGATGAGGGATCCGCAAGGCTTCCCATGACGTGAATGAGTCCCAGTACGGCGCCAATAATACCGATCGTCGGCGCATAGCCGCCCATGCCCTCGAACACCTTGGCCGCCTGCAGGTCGTGCTGTTCCTTGGCACCGAGCTCGACCTCCAGCATGCCGCGGATGGTGTCAGGCTCATTTCCATCGACTAGCAACTGCAAGCCTTTTTTCGCAAATGGGTCGCTCTCTTCATCGGCAATCGTTTCCAAGCCGAGAAGCCCCTCACTGCGCGCCACTTGGCTCCATGACACAATGCGTTCAATGGTGTCATTGACCGGCGGCACCGGGGGTTTGACTACCCATACGGCCATTTTCAGCGCGCGGGAAAAAACCTTGAGCGGTGACTGCACCATGACGGCCCCAAGCGTGCCGCCAAACACAATCAAAATGGCCGGACCATTTAGAAGCGATGCAATGTGTCCTCCCTCTAGATATTGGCCAAGCAAAATCGCCCCGAGGCCTACCAGAACACCGACAACACTCAATGGATCCATCAGTCCCTAACACGAGGTGCAAGGCAGATAAATAAGCCGAGTTCGGCACCCATCATGACTCACTGTGGGATGCTCCGGCCTGCAATGCATTTGAAAGAATCCAGCCATCCTATCGGCTGAAGCGGCCCAACAATGAGCCGAAGTTCAGCCGGCAGCGGCTGCGCTACGGTCGATGGGCATAGGCACCAATAAGCCCGGGAATATCCAAAATGAGCGCGATACGCCCGTTTCCCGTGATCGTGGCGCCGGCGAGACCCTGAACGCTGTGCAGCATTGCGCCGAGCGGCTTTATCACGACCTCCTCTTGACCTATCAGTTGGTCCACCACAAACCCGGCGCGCTGACCACTCACATTGACTACCACAACATGGCCTCGGTCCATGGCCAAGCCGCGCGCATCGCGCAGTAGCCACTTTCCCAAGTAGTACAAGGGCAGAGATTTTCCTCGCACGCGCACCACAAGCTCGCCGCTCACGTAATGCGTTTGGCCTGGATTTAGGTTTAATATCTCCTCGACGTTGGCCAACGGAAAGGCAAAGATCTGACCCCCAAGAATCACCGTCAAGGTCGGCACGATGGCTAACGTAAGCGGGACTTTGATGTGGATCTGGGTACCTTGACCCAGGGTGGAATCCACTTCCACGGTGCCGTTGAGCTGGGCGATCTGTGTCTTTACGACATCCATGCCAACACCGCGACCGGAGATGTCAGACACTTCGAGTTTGGTGGAAAAGCCCGGCGAAAATATCAAGCTGTAACAGTCCCGATCATTCAGTCGCGCGGCATCGTCCTTATCCACCAGGCCTTTCTCGATTGCCTTGCACCGCAGCGTGTGCGCGTCTATGCCAGCACCATCGTCGCTTACCGTCAGTAAGATATGGTCTCCTTCGTGCTCGGCAGCAAGCGTAATCTTGCCGGTACGCGATTTACCCGCGGCCTCGCGCACGTGCGGGAGCTCCAATCCATGATCGACCGCGTTGCGCACCAGATGAATCATCGGCTCGGCCAGTGCATCAACCAGGTTCTTATCCAGATCGGTATCCTCGCCGATCATCGTAAGCTCCACTTCCTTGTTCAAACTGCGGCCGAGGTCGCGCACCACCCGGGGAAAGCGAGCAAAGACTTTTTTGATCGGTTGCATGCGCGCACGCATCATGGCCGCTTGAATATCCGTCGTCACCAGGTCGAGGTTGGCCACGGCCTTTGACATCTCATCATCGGCCATGGTCGACTGCAGCGTCACCATGCGGTTTCGAATCAGCACCAGCTCACCGACCATGTTCATTATTTGATCGAGCGCTCGTGTGTCCACGCGGAGCGTGGCAGGACTGGGCGGCTCACGGTTGACGCTCGAACGCTTCGTGGTTGAGGGTAATACCGATGGCCCATCGGGTGGAGGATGACTTGGACCGGCTATTGGGCTGATCGCCGGCACCTTGAGCGCAGCCTCGCCGTATCCCTGCCCCTGCGGGTCATGACGGGCGGGTACCTCCGACATGACGGCGATCTTCGCGGACGGCTGCGGCCGGGGAACCAGGCCGGCTTTATTGCCGCTATGCAGCGCGCCGATCAGCGCTTCGAACTCATCATCGGTGATGGTATCGTCGCCATTGCGTTCTGCCGAAGTGCGCCCGGATGGCTGCACATCGCGGGCGGATTCCTTTCGTAAGCCAGCGCGCACCGCGGTAGACGCCTCGTCGGGAACTGCTGCTGCCTCCGCAGGAGCAGTGATGTGTCGGCCTGAGGCGACTGAAGGCCCAGGGTTGCCATCGATATCGCTAGAAACACCGGCGTGTTCATTGGCAGACTCCCGGAGTAGTTCATCGTGAGCGAGGCAATGAAGTTCCGCGAGCAGCGTTACCGTCACCGTCGGTGGCGTTTTGCCTTCCTTGATTTGTTGAACCATGTGGTTCAACAAATCAACGACGTTCAATGTCACGTCCATCAGCCAGGGATCCACCGAACGCTGCCCCTGGCGCAGCAGGTTGAAGATGTCCTCGACCCGATGGCAGACATCTACCATGGCATCGAACCGAAGGAAGCCTGCTCCCCCCTTGATCGTATGAAAACCGCGGAAAATGCTGTTTAAGAGATCGCGATTGTCAGGTTGGCCTTCGAGGGTGATCAGCTGCTCGCCGAGTTGCTCGAGGATCTCTCCGGCCTCTATGAGGAAATCCCGGACGATGTCATCTGCAAGATCCACCGACATGCTGTGGCCTGCTCAAAACCCAAGGCTAGACAAGAGATCATCCACCTCGTCCTGATTGGAGACCACGTCTGGGGTGTGGCTTGCCTTGAGTTGCGGCCCTTCTGGCTTGGTTGTATCGATGCTAGCGGGACTATGGGTTCTGGGGGCGAAATCACCGCACGAAGCCATAAATCCTACCCATTGCGCCTCGAGATCCTGCACCAGCTCGATGATGCGACGGATGACCTGTCCGGTAAGATCTTGAGCTTCCTGTGCCATAAGAACCTTGGTGAGATTATTGCCGATTTTTGCCGCCTCTTCTCGCACACTGTCGAAATAACCGAGCAATTCCCCCAGATGCGCTCGAAGCTCAGCAACCCGCAAGTCGCCTCGCGACAGGTGCAAACAGAGCTGCCTATGTTCTTGTGCCCGAGCACCGAGAGCGTTGACGATGGGTACCGTATCTTCAATTGCAGCTAAAGTTTGATGAGTGGCTTCCTCGCTTTTTGCCATCACATAGTTGAGCCGCTCTTTCGCGGCCGGTATCTGCGTGTCCGCCAACCGGGCGATCGCGGCATCCCGCTCCAGACTGGTGAGCGCCTCGTGCAGCTGCCGGGTCAAGCGTCCGAGTTCCTGAAAAAGATGGGATTCGCGAATACCGGTGAGCTCATCGAGCAACTGCGTGACTTCGTCGGCGTGCCCGCTATCGATTCCGCGGACAATGGCATGAAGCTTATCGAGCAGGAGGTTCTGCTCCGCCTTTGGGAGCTCCAGCCACGGTCTCCTTGACAGCAATGGATTCACCGGTTTTTTAGGCGCTCGACGCGGCGCGTTCAAAAATCTTGTCCAGCTTCTCCTTCAGCGTCTGTGCCGTGAAGGGCTTGACGATATAGCCGTTCACCCCCGCCTGCGCGGCTTGGATGATTTGGTCGCGCTTGGCCTCGGCGGTCACCATCAGCACGGGAAGGGGGCGCAGCTTTGGCTCAGCCCGTATCGCCTTCAGCAATTCGAGGCCGGTCATGCCGGGCATGTTCCAATCGGTGATCAACAGGTCAAAGTCGCCGCCCTTGAGCATAGGTAATGCCGTTAGTCCGTCGTCCGCTTCGCTGATATTTCCGAAGCCGATATCGCGCAGCAGGTTCTT
>JAGTVB010000204.1 GCA_018224385.1 Gammaproteobacteria bacterium | reverse complement strand
GGTGAGGAAATCAGGCCATGGTCATCGTTTCGTCAGCGTCACCATTCAGAGGTTAAAACCGTACCCAGAATCTGTAGGCAGCCAGTCGCCTTGCCCCAAGGGTGTGTCCGGCATGGATGCCGGACTCAAGTCTATAAGGATGTATTCACGACGTCCCTTGAGGCACGGCGACTGGCTGCCATCCGGACGAAACGATGAGCAGGGCCGTGACGCTTAATGGCCCGGGCCCGCTTAAAGATGGCGCATCTTGATATTCAGTGTTTGAATGCGGTAGGCGATCTGACGCGGCGTCATACCGAGCAGGCGCGCCGCCTTGGCTTGAACCCAGCCGGCTCGCTCGAGTGCCGCGATGACTCGTTCGCGCTCATCCAGGTCCGGATCTTCCAGATTCATATCCGGCAAGGGACCATCGCCGGCGCCAAACAATCCCCGATCCCCCGCGGCCCCGGCCAATTCGATGACATCGCTGTCGATGACGCCTTGCTCACTCATGACCGCCGCGCGCTCCAAGGTGTTCTCAAGCTCTCGAACATTGCCCGGCCAAGAATAGCCGAGCAACGCCCGGATCGCGCTGTCGGTAATACGCAAGCCCCGTCCCTGGCATTTGCCGAGCTTTGTGACCAGGTGGCGCGCCAGCTCGGGTATGTCCTGTTGGCGCTCGCGAAGGGGCGGCACATAGATGGGCATGACGTTGAGACGGTAATAAAGATCTTCGCGAAACTCCCCGTTTTCCACCGCCGTCTCCAGATTTCGGTTGGTGGCGGCAATGACGCGTACGTCCACACGCAGCGTTCGGATCCCCCCCACCCGTTCAAATTCACCTTCCTGCAGCACACGCAGTAGCTTTGCCTGGAAGGCCGGTGAGAGTTCGCCAATCTCATCCAAAAACAGCGTGCCGCCGTCGGCTTGTTCGAAACGCCCCTTGCGCTGGTAGGAAGCCCCAGTAAAGGCGCCCTTTTCGTGCCCGAACAGCTCCGACTCCAGCAGGTTGTCCGGCAGCGCGGCGCAGTTGAGCTTTATCAATGGGCCGCTGGCGCGCGGAGAGTTGTAGTGAATGGCGTTGGCGATGAGCTCTTTTCCTGTACCCGATTCGCCCCGAACGAGCACGGTCGTCGTCCACTTGCCAACTTGACGCACCAGCTCGAATACCCGCTGCATCGCAGACGTATGCCCGACCATGTTGTCGAATCCATACTGTCCGCGAATGAAACGGCGCAGACGGTCGCGTTCATCAGCAATATCGCGTCGATCGGCCTCGACCTTCCAGGTGAGGCGAACACTGCCGGCGATCAGATTCGCCGTCATTTCCAAGAACCGCGAACACGCCTCCAGCGCCTCATCATCATGGATAGCAGGCTGCACCGCCAATACGCCGATCGGCTCGCCTTCCCCGAAGCGCACCGGGACTGCGATAAGCGGCAGTGCCGGATCGTACACGCGCAGGCGATCGAGAAATCGTGGCTCGTCAGCGATACGTTTCACCACGATTCGCTCGCCGCGGGCGATGACCGCACCGAGGACACCTTCCCCAGGTCCATAACGCACGCTTGCCGCGATCCTTTGGTCCGCCGCGTAGGCCGCGCTAATCGCGAGCTCCGCACTTTCCCGCGTGCGTATCGCGACGATACCCCGCTGCAGCCCCGCCTCTCCATGCAGGACCGCCAACACGCCCATGAGCGTCTCGCGCAAGTCCCCCGACCTGCTGAGCACCTCGCTCACCCGGTAGAGGGTGCGCAGCTGAGTTTCCATCCACCCCTGTCGTCCTGGGTAGGGGCGGCGGCGATCACTCTGTGCAAACATGCTCAGCTTCTGCGGTGATTATCCCGGCGTGTGCGGGTGCCCGGAAGCCGTACGTGTATGCAACAGCCTTCCTGATATTCCGCATCAATCTCGATGGTCCCGGCATGCTGGTTGGCAAGCTCCTGTGCCATCGCCAATCCCATACCCACGTGCCGCCCGGCGGTCGCCTTGGCGGTGAAGAACGGCTCAAAGACCTTGCGTCGCAAGGTCTCGGGGATGCCAGGACCGGTGTCGGTGATGGTGATTTGGACCAGATCTGCGTCGGTGCTGGTGGCGATCCCGAGCTCCCGGCGCAAGCACCCGCGACCGCTCATCGCATCCAAAGCGTTATCCACCAGTTGTTTGAAAAGGCATCGCAGCCGTCGTTCCTGCCCGATGACGGCTGGCAAAACCGCGGTCGGACGCCAATCCACGACAACACCATCCTTGAGCAGTCGGTCGGTCGATATACCGAGCACCTCACGCATGAGCTCGTTCAGATTGATGGGCATGCGCGGCTCGTCGATATCGGCCGGCATTGAAGCTTTGAGCGTCGCCAGCGCTTGCATGCCGGCCTCCAGCGCCTGCCCGAGTACGCCCCGAACCGGCTCAGTACCTGCAAGGCTGCGTCTTCGTAGCATATCCGCGGCCGCTGCAATAACGTTCAGCGGTCCCTGCATCTGAAAGATGGCGCCGCTCAACACCTCGCGCATTCCGGCCGTCAGCTCCTCCTCTGCCGCCAAGGCGCGCAGGGCGTTGATCCGCATTTCTTGCTGGCGCCTCTTGAGCGCAGTGATCTCGGCGGCGATGAGGAGCAAATATTCGTGTCGACGCGGTTCAAAAAAGCCATCCGCACTGAGCTCCCGTTCCTGAATCCAGGTACCCGAGCAGGAGAACCAGCGCGGCTCCCCATCCACTGCCGAGTGAAAGCTCACGATCTGCTCGGAAAATCCCTGTCCGCGATGCCGAACCTGCTCTAAGGCTTCTCCCATCGAGGCTTTCAAGGCTCCGAGGAGCGCGGTCGCCGGCTCGCGACCGCGCATATCCCCCATCAGCTTCTTGTACGCCTGATTATCGAGCACCACCCGCTCCTCAGCATCCAACACGACGATAACCATTGGGGCCGCGTCCACCACGGATTCGATGAGCGCCTTCTGATTGCTTACCTGCTGCTCGAGACGGTGCAGCTGCGTAACGTCTCTGTGCATCGCCAGGTAATGGGTCACCTGATCACCCGCAGTCACCACCGGCACGATCGTCAGATCGGCAAGATAGCGCGCGCCGTCCTTGCGTCGATTGAGCAGTCGACCGTTCCATGGTCGGCGCTCCCGAAGCATTCCCCAAAGCGCCTGATAGACATACGTCGGCGTCGTCTCATCCGAGAGCAGCGACTGGTTGCGTCCGACCACTTCCGAGGTTGCGTAGCCCGTGACCCCAGCGAAAGCCGCATTGGCATACAGGATTGTCGCCTCCAGGTCGGTAATGGAGATGGCCAGCGGAGATTGCTCCACAGCCTCGAAAAAAAGCCGCGGCGCGAGCAGTCCTGCCCCGACACGCATGGCTTGCGAGACCGCATCGATGACGGTAGCGGGGGTGCCTTCAGGCGGTGCATCGAGAAACGCCTCCAAGGCCTCGGACAGCCCCTGCCAAACCGCATGGTTACTTTGAGAGTGCACCAACCGCCGCCCCTCCTGCCTTGTCTCAGGCACTTCTTTGCAGCCTCTCATGGAACGTACTTCCATTTTCCGTTGATATCAGCAAGAAACGATCCTATGGCGGTGGCGCCGTGTGACACAGCCGCTACCGGTTTGAAAACGGGCTGCTGTTGTCGCGTTTGACACAAACGCCCCAGGCCCAGCCCTTGCCAGGTATCAAACCTGACAAGCGGATCAGCGCACCACTTCAGCGACCCGCCGCCCTAAAAGCGCGCGGTTTCTATAGCTCACAACACTTCGCGAGCCTTCGCTGAGCGGATTGGTACGCACGATGCTTTGCTGAGTAAAACCAGGCTAAAGACCGAGCTCCGTATGGACTACCTGCTGTTAATTCTCGGTACCGCACTTGTCAACAACGTGGTGTTGGTGAAGTTCTTGGGTCTTTGTCCCTTCATGGGCGTTTCGAACAAGCTCGACACCGCCGTGAGCATGGGGCTTGCCACCACCTTCGTGCTGACCCTCGCGAGCGTCGCCAGCTGGCTGTTACAAAACTACCTGCTCGAGCCACTCAATCTCGGATTCCTGCGTATCTTGACGTTTATCCTCGTCATCGCGGGTGCGGTGCAGTTCACGGAAATCGTCATGCGTCGGTTTAGTCCCGTGTTGTACCGGCTGCTCGGTATCTATCTACCGCTCATCACCACCAACTGCGCGGTGCTCGGAGTAGCGCTGTTGAATCTGCAGCAGGATTACACGCTGACGCAAAGCGCGCTCGCCGGCGTCGGAGCGGCGCTCGGCTTTACGCTGGTGCTGGTGCTTTTTGCCGGTCTCCGAGAACGTCTTCAGGTGGCGCGAGTGCCGGCTATTTTTGCTGGTCCGCCTATCGGCCTGATCACCGCCGGGCTGCTGGCCCTGGCCTTCATGGGCTTCGCCGGGTTAGCGCCCACTTAACGCCAGGAGTATTTGCACGTGTTTGCTGCTGTTTTCTGTCTCACCCTGCTCGGCGGTGCCCTGGGGCTTTTGCTGGCCGTTGCCGCACAGCGACTGAAGGTAAATGACGATCCCTTGGCGGCAGAGATCGAGGCTCTCCTTCCCGGTTCCCAGTGTGGCCAGTGCGGTTACCCAGGCTGCGGGGCTGGAGCCATTGCCATCGCCGCAGGCGAGGCACCGGTCACCCTCTGTCCGCCCGGTGGGCGGGCGCTTGCGCAACGGCTGGCCAGCACATTGGGGATCGAATTAGACCTGTCTCAAGTGGCCGATGGTGCGCCGATGGTGGCGGTGGCAAGGGAAGATATCTGCACCGGCTGTACCCGCTGTCGCAAAATTTGTCCAACCGATGCCATCCTCGGCGCACCGCGGCAGCTGCACGCGATAATCCGCGACGCCTGCACCGGCTGCGGCCGGTGCGTTGAGGTGTGTCCCACCGAGTCACTCGCGCTGCATCCCGTGGCCGTGACCCTAGAGACGTGGTACTGGCCAAGACCCCAGCTTCCAATCTGAGATTATGCCAATGAGGATAGTTCACGTGAGAGGCGGGGTGCGCCTAAACGGACGTAAGCGCCGTGCCGAGCGCGGCCGCATTACCTCCCTGCCGATCCCTGCCTATCTCAACGTCCCGCTCAAGCAGCACATCGGAGCCCCGGCTGAGCCAGTGGTCAGGGTCGGTGAACACGTGTTAAAGGGCCAGCTGCTTGGCCGCCCGCCGGGCCCGATGTCAGCTCCCGTGCACGCCCCCACTTCCGGGCGGGTGATCGCTATCGGAGCTGCCCCCGCGCCCCATCCTTCTGGACTTGATACCCCAACCATCACCGTGCAAAGCGACGGCGAAGAGCAGTGGATCGAGCTTGCGCCCCCCATTGATCCCCTGGCGCTCGATGCCGCAGCCATCGAGGAGCGAATCGCCGACGCCGGCGTGGTCGGCCTTGGTGGCGCCGCCTTTCCAGCGGCGGTCAAGCTGCGCCTGCGCACCCGGCATCCCATCCACACGCTGATCGTCAATGGCGCCGAATGCGAGCCCTATCTGACCTGCGACGACCGACTGATGCAAGAGCGCGCCGAGGAGATCATCGACGGTGTGCGCATTATGCTGCGCGCCCTCGAGCAGGATCGCAGCGGTCCCAGCATACGCGCGCTTATCGCCATCGAAAACAACAAAGGCGACGCGCTGGCAGCACTGAAAAAGGCGGCGTCCGCTCATCCTGGCATCGCCACCATTGCCGTTCCGACACGCTATCCAATGGGTTCGGAAAAGCATCTCATCAGAGCCGTCACGGGTAAGGAAGTCCCCGCAAGAGCGCTCGCCCCGGAGATCGGCGTGCTCGTTCATAACGTCGGTACCGCCTTCGCCATACACCGCGCTCTGCGTTTCGGCAAGCCGCTCATTTCGCGCATCGTGACCCTCAGCGGCGGGGCTGTGGCATCACCACAAAATTTTGAAGTGCTCATCGGCACACCCGTTTCGGCGTTGCTGCGCGCCGCAGGAGGACTGCGCCAGCCCCCCGCGCGTCTGCTCATGGGCGGTCCGATGATGGGCGCCATGCTCCCCCATGCGGAGGTCCCCATAGTCAAAGGCACCTCTGGGATCCTCGCGCTGACCTCCGCTGAGATTGCGGCAAGACCGGCGGCACCTTGTATTCGATGTGGGACCTGCGTTGCCGTCTGCCCCTGTGGCTTGGTGCCGGTGGAAATGGTGTCGCAAATTCGCGGCGGCCGCTTGGAAGGCGCCCTGCGCTTCGGTCTCTTGGATTGTGTCGGCTGTGGCACCTGCGCCTACAGCTGCCCCTCGCGAATCCCGCTGCTCCAATACCTCAATTTCGCCAAAGGCGAGCTCACGGCCCGCGAGCGCACAAAGCACAAGGCAGAGGAAGCACGCCGCCTGGCTGAACGCCGGAGACTGCGCCTGGCGCAGCAAGCGGAGGCGCGCGCCGCGACGGCAACAGCAAGGCCCCGACAGCAGCACCGGCATCCGGAGGGTTCTGAAGCAACCGGCGCGCCAGACAGGACGACCAATCCCCAGGTGGCGGCGTGAGCGCTGTACCGATTATAGCGGCGCCTCACGTTCACGCGGGGACCAGCGTCAGGCGCAGCATGATTCTGGTGATGCTGGCACTGGTTCCGGCGACCGCTTGGGGTATCACCCAATATGGCTGGCCAGCTGTCAATCTCTTGCTCGTTACCGTTGGGGCAGCCGTGGTGGCCGAAGCCTTCTCCCTAAGAGCCGCCGGCCAAACCGTAAGGCCGGGGCTCGGAGACGGTTCGGCGCTGCTCACGGGCTGGCTGCTCGCCATGACCCTGCCTCCTTGGTCGCCCTGGTGGATCGGCGTGCTCGGAGCGGTATTTGCCATCGTCGTTAGCAAGCACGTTTTCGGAGGCCTTGGTCAAAACCTGTTTAATCCGGCGATGGTTGGGCGCGTCGTCCTGCTGGTGGCTTTTCCCCTAGAGATGACGACCTGGGTCGCCCCACACGTTGTGTTCCAGCCGGCAAGCCCAAGCTTTGTAGAGAGTCTCAGCATCACGTTCCAGAGCGCGCTCGACACGGATGCCATCAGCGGTGCCACCGCTCTTGGGCACGAAAGGGGCCCGCCGGCCGTCAGCGAGGGTCAAAATGAGCCAAGCGCGGGGAAGTTCGATGTGCGTGAGGCCCTGCTCGGCGAACAGTATGGAAGCCTCGGAGAAGGATCGGCGGCGTTGCTTGCCGCCGGCGGACTGCTGCTGTTACTCACCGGAGTCGTTCGCTGGCCTATCCCGGTCGCCATGCTGGGTAGTGTGGCGCTCGTGGCGACACTCTTTCATGCTTTGGAACCGGCCCGCTATGGCGATGCGGTGTTTCACCTACTGTCGGGCGGGCTCGTCCTGGGCGCCTTGTTTATCGCCACCGATCCCGTCACGTCACCCGTAACACGGACTGGCCAGCTGGTTTTCGGCGCGGGTTGCGGCTTGCTGACCTATACCATTCGCACCTGGGGAGGTTATCCCGAAGGAGTGGCATTCGCGGTACTGTTAATGAACGCCGTGACCCCAATCATCGACTACTACATCCGGCCCCGCGTGTTTGGGCGCACGCTTTCGGGCATTTCTCTGAAGTTGCCCGACGAAAAGCCGGCCGCACCTGCCAAGCCGTGGGGCACCAACGTGCCCAGAGGCAGCCGGCCATGAACTTCGAGGAGCTTCGCAGCCGGGTTTCCTACCAAACCGGCGCGCTGGCTCTCATGGCGTTGGTTGTGAGTGCCGCACTGACGCTGGCCGATCGTGGCACCCGGGACGCCATTGCCTCGCGTAAGGTAGCGGATCTCAAAGCTTCGCTCACCCAGGTCATTCCCGCCCGGCTGTATGATGCCGACCTGTTAGACGATGTGGTCAGGTTGCCGATGGGTCCCGGTGCGGCACCGCTCAATATCTACCGAGCACGGCGCCACGGGGAAATCAGCGCAGTTGCCTTCACCGTCGTCGGCCAAGGCTACGCCGGCCCCATTGAGGCCTTGATGGGGATCGATCGGCAGGGTCGCATCCTCGGCGTTCGGGTGACCTCTCACCAGGAAACGCCCGGCCTTGGAGACAAGATCGAGCACCGAAAGTCCCATTGGATCTTCGCTTTCGAGGGCCGCTCGCTTAACGACCCCGCGCCGCCGGCATGGCGAGTCAAAAAGGACGGCGGCGCCTTCGATCAGTTAACCGGCGCCACCATTACCCCCCGCGCGGTGGTACAGGGAGTCAAACAGGGACTCGAAGTTTTTGCCGCCCACCAAAGGCAGCTCCTGGAACACGGACCGCGCCGCGAGGTGCCGCGGGAGGAGGTCATCGATGGCGACTGACTACCGCCACATCGTTCGCCAAGGACTCTGGGAAAACAACGTCGTGCTCGGCCAAATGCTGGCTCTGTGCCCGTTGCTGGCCGTGACCGGCACAGCGACCAACGGCCTCGGGATGGGGCTCGCCACCACCGCCGTGCTGATCATTACCGGTAGCCTGGTTTCGTCGCTACGCCGTTTCATCCCGGTGGAGGTGCGGATCCCGATCTACATACTGCTCATTGCCGGTGTGGTCACCCTCGTCGACATGGTCATGAACGCCACGCTTCACGCGCTCTACCAGGCGCTCGGTCTGTTCATTCCGCTCATCGTCACCAATTGCGCTATTCTGGGTCGCGCGGAGGCATTTGCTGCGCGGGAGCCGGTGCATCGAGCCGCTCTCGACGGGCTCATGATGGGATTAGGCTTTACCCTGGTCCTGGTCACGCTCGGCGCCGTGCGCGAAATTTTGGGAACCGGCGCTCTCTTCGCCGATGCCTCGTTATTACTGGGGGAGGGGCTTTCCTTCCTGGAGCTCACTGTGATACCTGACTATCGTGGCTTCTTGTTGCTGATGTTACCGGCGGGAGGTTTTCTGACGCTCGGCTTCTTATTGGCAGCCAAACGCCTGCTGGAGCACCACTGGCAGCGGCGAGGAACGGCTGTCGGCTCGTCGTCGTCGCAACTCGTGCTGCCGGCCCAAAAAGGGTGCACCCTGTGCTCCAGCTCTTGCAATGGGGCAATGACGTGAACGTCGGCGTGGCCTACGCCAACGCCACCAGCCAACTGTGGGTGGAAATCGACCTGCCCGAGGGCAGTACGGTACAGGATGCCCTCGATCAATCGGCCATCCTCAGCCGCTTTCCCGATATCGACCTCGAGCAACAGAAAATCGGCATCTACGGCAAATTTGTTAAGCTGCATACGCGACTCAAGGAAGGTGATCGGGTTGAAATCTACCGCCCGATTCTTTGTGACCCAACACAGGTGGAGCGCCGGATTTCCAAGGAGCCGCTGGCGAAATAGGGCGTCCCTCGCCTCGCAAGGCGGCAACAGCGACCTAGCAAGAACCATCACGGCAAGCGTCAGTCTGATTTATGTGAGGTATCCGAAAAAGCCCGCTGACTCCAATGGGACAACCTGGGGGGGACCATGCGAAAGGTAGAAGCGATTATTCAGCCGCATAAACTGGATGATGTTCGCCAAGCATTGTCGAAATTAGGCCTGATGGGTATGACGGTCACCGAGGTCAAAGGATACGGCCGGCAAAAAGGGCACACGGAACTTTATCGCGGCGCCGAATACTTCGTGGACCTCATACCGAAGCTAAAGCTTGAAGTTGTTGTCCCGGAGGGACGATTGGACGCCTGTCTGGAGGCGATTACTGAGGCTGCCCGCACCGGTAAAATTGGCGACGGAAAAGTGTTCGTTACCGGCGTGGGAATGGCGCTGCGGATCCGCACCGGTGAGCAGGGAGAAGGCGCTCTTTAAGTTGACCGAGCGCTTAACACCGTGGTCGCTCCAACCCGACATTTCAAGCATGCTGCAAGCGCCGGCAACGCAAGGCGCACAGGGGCGGTGACGATAGCGCCGGCGCGCCATCCGCTATGGGCTGTGTCGTACCTTTGCAAAAGGGCTTGTTAAAGACAGTAGGGGTAGCGGATCCATTCTGCCAGCACCGCTTGGTCCCGTTCGGGAAGATAATCAAAGCCGGTCCGAAGGTCCTGATAGACCGAATCGCCCAGACTGGTGGGAACATGGTGGCTGTGGATCATGCAAAAGTACCAGGCGAAAGGATAGCCGAGTTCGTGATCGAATTGCTGCACCAGCCGCGCAAGATCCGGCCCGCGGGCGAGTGCCGGAATATGCAAACGCGGAATGGTTCTGCCATAGGTACAGGCAGGCGTTGCGGTAAAAATCGCCTCGCCATGAACGCCTTTGTGGTTCCTTAAGCTCAGCACCCAACGATCACAGAACCGGCCGGTGCGGCCCGCGCTACTGCGCTCCCATTCACTGATAAACCGCCTGATGGGCGGGGTCTGCAACGGCCGTCCGGGCATCTCGGCAAGGAACGCGCTGACGTCGGTCACACGGCGAAACACATAGTGCGGTGCCGCGAGCGGCTCGAACAACTGCGCGCTCGGCAGCGCGGGATCCATGACTTCATCGAGATCCTCTGGCGGTGCTGCCGGATCAATAAGCGCACGCGCGATGACCTCTTGAAGCTCTTCCACTTCGAGCTGAAAGAAATCCGCGGATCCCGGCCCGGTGGGAGCAACGAAATAGTGTGTTTTCCCAAGCCATCGGGTGACCAGATAACCGGCCTTGGCGACTCGTTCGACGAAAACGCCCATGGTCTCCCCGCAGTCGCGGAATAGTTGCTGAAGCCAGGCATCAAGATTCTCGGTGATCCGGGCACCACTTTCCGTTACCACACCACCCAACCGATACCATCCGCCCCGCGTCAATACCCACCGGAAGTCATGCTGCGGACTGAGACGGCTCAGCCCCTCGAGCAGGGCCCGATGACCAGCACGCGGTATTGTGTGTTGGCAGAGCTCCGCAAGGCGTTCCGCAGACAAACCCTCATCCATTGGCAACCTCGTCAGGCCGCAACCGAGGCACGAAGTGGCTCCTCGGCACGAAAATAGGTAGTGCTCAGCACATCGTGCAGATCGCCAAGCACAACCTGCATCGAATCCATAAATTCATGCAGCCCCTCGGATGCGAGCCGT
Source organism: Gammaproteobacteria bacterium (assembly GCA_018224385.1). Classification (GTDB taxonomy): domain Bacteria; phylum Pseudomonadota; class Gammaproteobacteria; order HK1; family HK1; genus JAGTVB01. The sequence continues at coordinate 4,724 of JAGTVB010000204.1, read as the reverse complement.
CTTGTGTTCGCCTCGCTCACCATTTCCCGGGCGCGCTCTAAGATATGCAAGACGGCTTCGCTACGGCCATAGCCCCGCAGGCACTCCTCCAACCGCTCTAGACTGTGGAGCACTGAACGCGGGAACTCCTTATCCTGGAGCAAAAATGCGAGCACTTGGGGGCCGGTTACCCTCACCTGAACGTGGCGCCGGTACATCTGGTAGGCCGATACGGACCGCAATACGCCCATCCATTGGGTGTCCTCGAAAGCCTCGGTGTCGTCCGATCCCGCGGGCGATAGGTTGCTCGCTCCCGCATCCATCAGTCGTGTCATCATATCGGCTCGCTCCAGCGCCCGCCCCATGCACAAGAAATCGTAGGCGCGATCATGGCTCATGGTGCCATCCAATAAGCCGGTCAGCAGCTGTGCGTGCTCAATGATGCGCCGCAGGTAGTCATAGCGCCCACGCCGCGAAATGCCTAACGCGGCCTGCCCCTGGGCAAACCGGTAGCCATCATCGAGCGCTTCCCAGGCGGCCCGCGGCACCACGGCGCGTGTCGTACGCAGGTCCTCTCGAGCGCTGGCGAGGGATGAAAGAACCGAGCTCGGATTCTTCGGATCGGCCACCAGGAACCGAACCACCCGTTCCTCGGTGGGATTGTCAAACCGCGTATAAAACTCCTCGTCGCTGCCGGTGATGGTCAGTAAAGACGCCCACCCCAGCCGAATCTGTCGCGGTAGGTCCAGCACCAGATTAGTATGCGTCAGCACAATCCGGGCGGTATCCTCAGCGCGTTCCACATAGCGTGCCATCCAGTAGACTGTCTCGGCGACTCGCGATAACAACATCACTACACGTCCTCGTCGTCTACCACCCAAGTGTCTTTACTGCCCCCGCCTTGCGAAGAATTCACCACCAACGAGCCCCGTTTGAGTGCTACCCGCGTCAGTCCGCCAGGCGTGACGTAGCCGTTGCCACCGGAGAGCACAAACGGGCGCAGGTCCAAGTGCCGCGGCTCCAGCCTGCTGCTGCACAGTGTGGGTGCGGTGGATAACCTCAGAGCCGGCTGAGCCACATAGTTGCGGGGATTCTTTTTGATGCGGCTGGCAAATTCGCTGCGCTGCTTACGGGTCGACTGGGGGCCCATCAACATGCCATTCCCGCCCGATTCATTAGCGGGTTTCACCACCAGTTGATCCAGGTGAGCTAATACATACTCGCATTGCTGTTTATCAATACACACATGGGTTGGCACGTTCGGAATGATCGGCTCTTCGCTCAGATAGTAGCGAATCATGTCCGGGACGAACGCGTACACGACCTTATCGTCCGCCACCCCCGCCCCAGGCGCATTGGCTAGCGCCACATTGCCCTTACGCCATGCGCGCATCAGCCCGCGCACACCGATTGCCGAATCGGCTCGGAAAACCTCCGGATCCAGAAAGAGATCGTCGATTCGCCGATAAATGACATCCACGCGCTCCAATCCGTCCACCGTGCGCAAATAGACGCAATCATCATCGGCAACCACAAGATCGCGCCCCTCCACCAGCTCCACGCCCGCCTGTTGGGCGAGAAAACTGTGTTCGAAGTAAGCCGAGTTGTAGATTCCAGGGGTCAAGACCACCATTGTCGGCGGATGCCCCTGACGCGGCGACAACGACGCCAGCATGTCGAACAGCCGCGAGGGATACCCATCGACCGGCGCGATATGATGATGTTGGAACAGTTCAGGGAAAACGCGCTTGGTAACCAAGCGGTTTTCAAGCATGTAGGATACGCCGGAAGGAACGCGCAGGTTGTCTTCTAACACGTAGATCGTGCCATCGAGATCCCGAATCAGATCCGTTCCGCAAATATGCGCCCAAATTCCGTGGCGTGGTGTCGCGCCCATACACTGACTGCGAAAGTTTCCAGAGTCAGCCAATAATGCCTGAGGAAATATCTTATCCTTGATAATTCGTTGCGCACCGTAGACGTCATTGATAAAGCAGTTGAGCGCCGTTACACGCTGCTTCAGCCCTGCTTTCACTCGCCGCCACTCCACTGCGGCGATAACCCGAGGGATAATGTCGAAAGGCCAAGCGCGGTCGATGCCGCCTTCCTCACTATAAACAGTGAAGGTAACCCCCATCGCCCGAATGGCCAGCTCCGCCGCCGCTTGCCGTTCCCGTAAGTCCTGGTCCGTGAACGAGGCCAGGTATTGACTGAGCTGTCTCGCTGCACGACGCGGCCTACCGTCGGCAGCGATCAGCTCGTCGTAAACTCCACTGACTGGATAATTCTCCCAACGTATGGGCATCTTCTTAGCTCTCAAGAACTCGGTCTGGCTCCAAGCAGCAATTGCTTGGTACGACATCGACATCGTGCGCCATCACCAGCCAAGCCCTTCGCACTGCGTCAGCATTTTTCCCTTTCCAGCGGCCGACAGCGAACAAGAGGAACCCGATTCGGTATAGCTTGAAGCAGAGCTAGGCAAGCAATATGCCATGGGCTAATGAGCAACACTCGCGGCGCTTTACAAACGCTCCTAAAAATGTCGCGCGCGCAGGCAGAGCGAGGCGCACGGCCGTCAGCAACCAAAGTGTACAAGGCAGTACATAAGAATGGCGAAGCGCCGCGCACCGCCGTTAGGAGAAATGCAACAGGTACTACAACATCCCCTTAGACCGCTGCAGACTGTAGTACGATCCGCACCACCAATGTGCACTCCGCGCCCAGCTCGCACCGAGATAGCGCTTACAGGAGCGACCACGAAGCGTTAAAGCGTTTCGAATGCGAACGGTTGGAATTAGCTGAAAGGCTACTTTAAAAATGTCGCGAGCGCGGGCCGAGTAAGGCCGCGGTCACCCGCTGTGCGGGTCCGCAGCAATTTTGAAAAGTTGCGCCGGGGACCCTGAGGGTCCCCGGCGATCGGCTACCGAAAATCAGTAGGTGCCGGGCGTGGTCTGCGTGCGTTCTGCCGTGATCTCGACTTCTACACGGCGGTTCGGTCTCAAGCATTCGACAAGCGCGCTTCCCCTAAGCCCGTCACAAGCCTCAATGGGATCGGCTTGCCCCAAGCCCTCCACCTCAAATTTGGTTGGAGAAATGCCGGTATTTTCCTTGAGGAAGGCTGCCACCGCCGCCGCTCGCTCCTTCGAGAGCGCCAAGTTGTAATCCTCGGGCCCAATTCGATCGGTGAAGCCCCTGATCCGTACATTTTCAATTGCCGTGAACCGATCCAACCGATTGGCTAGCTCGCCAAGCATCTCTTCTGCCTTTGGATCCAGTGTCGCTTCGTCGAAGCCAAACAAAGTCTGTACATCCAACGTCTCTTCCACGGCCACCGTGGCAGGCACCACCGCCGCAATCTCCACCGGTGCCACCGGTTCGGGCTCTGGATACAGCCGCGCATAAAGCTCAGGATCGCACTGCTCCAAAACCATCTCCGGCTCCCAGGCGCTGGTTCGAACACAGCTCCCGTCGCTGGTCTTCACCACCGCCCCGGAGGAATCGACAGCATAGCCGGGATGAACTTCCTCTGCCGCTACGGCCGTCGAAACGGCACCAACCGTCATCGCGATTGCGGCAACCATGCCGTAACCGCTGATATGCCCGAGTCGTCTCGCACTCATGATAGTCTCCTTCTAACCCTTAAACGATGTTGCGCTGATTACCCGCGCGCCCCGGTGCACTCCCCGTTACGAAAATCTTTAGACTCACCCGTTAGTCATGCGTTTTCATGGCGGTCCGCATCGGCTCAACCGTCGCTTCCCGCGTGGCTGATCGCTTCCACCAGGGAGGCCGCCTGCGGATTGCCAACGGTGCGAGTTATCATAATGTCGATCGGGCTAACAGGTTTCCCATAGTACGCCTCATTGAGTCCGTCCTGCACTTTCACAACCGACCCCTCCACATTGAGACCGCCATAGATCCCTTTGGTGCGCGAGAAAGAAAAAACGTCCGCGGTTGCCGCCGCAGCACCTGCGCCCACCGGGCCAGCCGCTACCGCGACATCAGCACCGAGTTTAGCCGAGGTCGTCAATAGGGAATCGAGGCCCTTCTGCGTCATGACCATCATGACAAGTTCGGAGGCCTGGGCACCGATCTGCAACCCGAAAGTCACGGAACCAATGCTGTAGAAAGCGGGATCGCTCCACTCCCCCGTGTCCTTATCACGAGCGAGGAGCACGCCGTTTCCGCCCGAGCCACCAAAGATGAAACCCGCCTTCAGCACTTCAGGGGCAATCAGCACACCCTGAGCCTCGTTTAGGTGCTCGCGAAACCAAGTCATCTCTGGATCCGCCTCGAAGTTGTTGAACGTATGCTTTGCCGCATCCACCACTTTCTGCGCGTCTGCGGCGTCATCTACCGCCGCTGCCGGATTTGCCATCAACAGAAAAAGAATTGCGATTGCCTGCCCAAGCGCCAACGCGCCATCTCTTATTCTGCCGCTTTTGTCCATATTCCTTCCCACTCGCCAATTTATTAACTTAAATATAATACCCGTTGAGCAACGCTCGTGCTTCGATATCTCAATGCAATTATTGTTGTGTTGCAGCCAAACAACTTCATGCCACCCAGCCTAGCAACAACCTATGTAACATGACCAACTTTTTTCCGCAAGCAAGCAGATCACAAGAACTGAACAGCACGCCGTCAGCCCCTTTCATAAATAATAGGCATTATAATAGTCATCATTTGTCACTTGAATCCAATGCACAGATGGAGACTTGCTGATGTGACTTTAAAACAACGGG
>JAGTVB010000203.1 GCA_018224385.1 Gammaproteobacteria bacterium | reverse complement strand
GGCTCAGTGCACCCGCTGAATGCGCGCTCCGTGCCCCACTCTAGGGTTGATCCTTCACGCAGCTTGACGTCCACCGGCTCATCGCTGCGGCTGAAGCAGGCAACGCGCAGCTCACACCGCCGGCAGGCCTCCAGAATATCCGGGGTGTAGCGGATGTTGATGGCGGAGCGAAGCTCGGGACAGTGGCGCATGGCGGCCAGGATGACGCATGCAATGTGGCGAGAGCCGGCGAACTCCGGGCGGCGAACGGCAATGATCCGGTTCTTGATTTCAGTGAGCCGCCCCGGAAAGGCGGCGACGTCTTCCCGGCCGCAGGCACCTTCGATGGCATAACCAAAGTTGGAGCGCACCTCGGGGATGGTCCAGCCAAGGACCTCACTGGCCAGTGCTTCATAGGCCTGCTCCAGGGCGGTTAGTACCGCAGGACGATCGAGCTGGCGGACGATCCATACGAACGGATTGGTGGGGCCATGACCGGCGCCCAAAGAAATGCCGGCCCCGATGGCGCGGGTGATGAAGTCCTTGGCGACCGCAATAGCGTCTTTGAGGGGGTGCCCCTGCGCCAAGAGTGTGGCGATCGCGGCCGAATAGGTGCACCCGCTGCCATGGGTGTTGCCGGTGGGGATGCGCGGGCTTTCGAAGGTTTGGAAGTCGCGCCCGTCGAACAGCAGATCCACGGCGTCGCCGCTCAGATGTCCGCCTTTGATGAGCACATTGCGCGGGCCCAGATCATGAAGGCGCGCCGCGGCATTTTTCATCTCTTCCAGGTTGCGCACGGGAAATCCGCATAGCGACTCAGCTTCGGGGAGATTTGGGGTTACCACATAGGCCAGCGGCAAAAGCTCCCGCTGGAGCGTCGTCTCGGCTTCCTCGGCGAGCAGACGGCTGCCGCCCTTAGCAATCATCACCGGGTCAACAACCAGCCGTTCGATCGGGTGGCGCCGCAGCCCAGCGGCAACGGTATGCACGATCTCCGGGGTGGCGAGCATGCCGGTTTTCACCGCATCGGCGCCGATGTCGGAAAGCACGGCTTCGAGCTGGGCGTCGATGAATTCCGCAGTAACCGCCTGTATGGCGTGCACGCCGACGGTGTTTTGTGCGGTGAGGGCGGTGACAACAGTTATGCCATAGCCTCCGAGCACAGTGATGGCTTTGAGATCGGCTTGAATACCGGCGCCGCCCCCTGAGTCAGAGCCGGCGATGGTAAGTACCTTCTTCACTGTGATGACTAGGCTCCTGTGTTATCCCAACATGGATAATGTGGATTATGCTCCTACTTGCATTGCTGTTCACGGATCCGATAGTAAGAGACCTGCAGTCCTTGCAGGCGCTTGACGTACCAGGCTCTCGGTCAGAAGCTGGGGTTGCACCTCAAGGTGCCTCGCCGGCCCCATCGTGCCGATGAAGGGCGCCGTGCAAGGGGTCGCGACGATGAACCGCGAGCACGCCGGTGAAGAACGAGTAGAGTATGCCGAGGCCGATTTTTCGGCATGCGTTTTTGGGGTACTGCCCGATGGCTGGATAATCCGAAACGTCAGGTTTATCCGCGGACCCACCTGGTGCTTCGTCTTTGGGAGCTGATGGCGCCAGAAGTGCTGGGTGGCGCCGCGCATCAGCAGCACGCTACCGGGCGCCAGTGTCAGCGCGATGCAGTCGCCCCGTTTCTTGTGTTGCAACAAAAAACGGCGTTCGGCACCGAGGCTGACCGAGGCGATCACGGGATTGCGGCCGAGCTCAGGCTCGGCGTCACTGTGCCAACCGACGCTGTCTCGACCGTCGCGGTAAAGGTTCAACAATACGCTGTTGAAACCAATGCCCGCCAGGGCTTGGACAGTGGCCTTGACCTTGAGCAAGGTGTGAATCCAGGGCAGGGGCTGTAAACGCAGACCGGAATACCGATAGCTGGCGCCTGGATCACCATACCAGGCGCTAAGACGCGGCGCGGGAAGACTGCGGCCGTAGACGGTGATCCGGTGCTGCTGCCACGGAATGTCGTGCAGCAGAGACTGGAACAGTTGATCGTGCGTGCCTGCGGAAAATACCTCCCGGTACAAGGAAACCTCGGCATTGGCCATCGGAATGGATTCGACGAGCATGTGGAAAGGGCCCTTCGGCAGATGCATCGTACGGGTTATTCTGCCTGAAATGGCGGGCTGTGGCGTGGCGCCCGTTCATCAAAAGATAGCGTATTTCAACCGACCAGCCCGGTGTCGAATCGGGCGCTGCCAAGCGGCCGTTGGGATCCCGCTAAGTACAGCGCCCTCTGCCAAGGCCGACCATCAGGGCACGGCGTGACGCAATCTCACTATCGCCGGATCGACGCTTAGTTGAAGGCGACACTGGTGGGCGGGGTCACCTTTATTGCCAGGCAATCGATGGCGGCGGCTCTTAGGTGCTGACACGCTTCCTTGGCATCGTTTTCTGTAAGGCCGACCAGGCGCGCAAGAAACAGGGATCCATTGCGCCCTTGCACTTTCGGCACCCATACGAGAGGCGCATTAAGCGACTCGGGTAGGCGTTGCGCTGCATCGGTGGCCGCATGCTTGGCCTGATTATAACGATAATAGGCACCCACTTGCGCACCATAGCGGCCCAGCGGTGTGCTGGCTTGGCCAGTACCTTGGTTCTTTCCCGCCAGGCTTTTATGGCCGTTCCCCTGAATGGCAGTGCTGGCGGATGAAGCACTTAATGAGGCGAGATTGGCAACGCTGCCGATGCTAGCAAAAGCGCGATCGAGCAACTTGACCATATGTCGATCACGAGACTTCGCCGTTTTCCCACCAAACACCACTGCTATTAAGCGGTGATCGCCGCGCTTGACGGAAGCCGTCAGATTGAATCCCGAAGCCCGAGTATAGCCGGTCTTAATGCCATCGGCGCCGGTATAACTCTCGATCAGGCGATTATGATTGTGATAGGTGCGGTCATGGTAGCGAAACTCTGTTACGGAAAAAAAGTAATAATATTGGGGAAAATCCCGCAGCAACGCTCGGGCAAGGGTCGCCATGTCGCGGGCGGTACTGAGCTGGCTGCGGTGGGGCAGGCCGCTGGCGTTGCGAAACGTGGTTCGCTTCATGCCAAGCGCGCGCGCTTTCTCATTCATCAGGTGAGCAAATTTGGGCTCACTTCCTCCAATCGCCTCTGCGAGCACGACCGCAGCGTCGTTGGCGGATTTGGTCACGATAGCGAGAATCGCTTCTTCAGCACGGATCCCCTGTCCCCGGCCAAGCCCTAAGCGCGAAGGCGCCATGCCTTCGGCGCGCGGAGAGACTTCGACCCGCTGGTCCAGCTGGATTTGCTTGCGCGTCAGCGCCTCAAAGGTCAGGTAAAGCGTCATCATTTTCACTAGAGATGCAGGGTAGTTTCGAGTATCGGCGTTTGTTTCGTGCAGTACCGCCCCGCTTTGCACATCAACGACGATCGAGGCGTAGCGTGCCTCGCTCTGGTTGAACGGTAGGATGATCAGAGCCAGTGCACACCCGATCATGAACGCTCGGTAGATCGGCATACGGCTTGCGTAACGCCCGATGCGTGCGTCGCAATGAGGCGCATGATTTTTTCGAGTCTGATTCTGCAGAGGAGCGCAATCGAGCCCTGTCTCAGCTTTATGGCGCTGTGCGTTTATTTGACAGTTCTTGTTGCGAATTCTTCGTGTCATTTGTCTGGACTCCCTTGCTCAGCCAGCTGGGTACTTCCCTCGATCTTGCTCAGGTTCTGAGTGGTGATCGTTCCAAGGAGCACCGCCTGTTCAATTTCCGACTCTCCGCGTCAGGTAGT
>JAGTVB010000202.1 GCA_018224385.1 Gammaproteobacteria bacterium | reverse complement strand
GTCAGCCGGAGGTGGCGGGCGCTGCATGCGCTGAAGGTCTGAACACGAGCTCCATCCGGGTTCCCTGACCGGAGCGGCTTTGCACATCGATCTGCCAGCCTTGTCGTTCACAGACGCGTTTGGCCAAAGCAAGCCCAATGCCAGTCCCGCGTGGGCTTTGGGTGCCGTGGAAATGGCGCTCAAAGATGCGCGGTAGCTCTGCTGCGGCAATACCGGGTCCGGTGTCTTCCAATATCGCCCTGTCCGCCTCCAGTCGAATCAGGATGCTGCCGCGCTTGGTGTAGCAAAACGCGTTACGTACCAGATTCCCAAGGACGATTTGCAGCACTGCGGCCGGGGCCAAGACGGTGGGATCCGCGGCCAGATCGACGGTTAGCTGCACTCCCTCTGCCGCCAACAGATGGCGATGACCTTCGACCACGTCTTCCAGAACCGTGCCGACATTGGTGGCGGGGACGCGCCGATCGCCGGTATCCTCTCGCGCAAGGACCAGCAGCGCTTGGGTCAGCTCGGACATTTGCCGCGCCGCCCGGGCGATTCGCTCCATCCGCTGGCGTGTGCGCCCGCCGAGCTTCGGATCGTCCAGCGAGATCTCCGATGCTCCCTCGATCACCGCAAGGGGGGTGCGAAGCTCGTGACTCAGATCGGCGGTAAATGCACGCTCGCGCTCGACGAAAGCGTGCAGGCGCTCCATGTAACGGTCGAAGTGGCGAGCAAGCTCGCCTACCTCGTCCGCAGAGAAATCCAGAGCCATGGGCTGCACTGTCTGCCCGATGCGCAGATCCCTAATGCGCCGGGCGAGCTCGCTTACCGGGGTGACGATGCGCGCCGCAAGCCACAGTCCTCCGGCGGCGGACAGCACGCTCATCGCAAGCACGCCCACCACGAGAAAGGTCAACAGCCACCGCTCGCGGCGGTTTAGCTGAGCCTTGTCGTAAAGGAGGTAGATGCGATCCGACCCCTGCTGCGCCACCGCCGCATAGTAGCCGCGGCCGTGAAGCGACAGTTGATGAAATCCCGGCTCTAGGGCGCTCAAGGCTGGCGGAATCGATGCTCCGCCTTGAGGTGAAGCGACAAAGGTACGAAGGGCTTGGGTAACGGGTGGGAGCGCGCCGGGCCTGCGGGAGCGGCGTGCCAGAAAATCTTCCAGCTCCACCGCGAGGGTTTCAGAAAGTAACCGCCGCTCAATGTCGCGTGCTGCGAAAAACACAGCGATGGACAGCAGGAGGCTGACGAACGCCCCAAATGCGGCGAAGGCCACCGCCGCACGAAAGCGCAGGCTATGTCGAAAACGCATCTGCGGCGGCTAAACGATAGCCCACGCCATGGACGGTGGTGAGTAAGGGGTAGCGGAAGGGCTTATCGATGGCATTGCGCAACACGTGCACATGGGCTCGCAGCGCGTCACTATCCGGGGGCGAGTCGCCCCACAGCTCCCGTTCCATGGCTCGCCGGCTTACCACCTTGGGCGATTCACGCATCAGCAACGCAAGGAGCTTCAAGGGGATGGGCGGCAAGGTGATGCTCTGCCCGGCACGCTGAACGCGCCGGGCGGTTGGATCGTAGACCAGCTCACCGACTCGCAATGGACGGTGGACGTGCTCGCCACGCCGACGGCGCACCAGCGCCGCAAGCCGTGCCTCAAGCTCACGCAACGCAAAGGGCTTGACCAGGTAGTCATCGGCGCCGCTCGCGAAGCCTTCGAGCTTGTCCTCCAGCGTGTCGCGTGCCGTGAGCATGAGGATCGGCGCACTTCGCCCAGAATCGCGCAAACGTCGCGCCACTTCCAAACCGTCCAGCCCTGGCAGCATGAGGTCCAGCACGATGGCATCGTAATCGTTCTGGATACCCAGAGCGAATCCCTGGCGGCCCTCGAGGGCGCTGTCGATGGTATGCCCCCTCGCCTCCAGGAAGTCATAGAGGTTCGCCAGGAGATCCGGATTGTCTTCGATCACCAGGAAATACACATCACCAACGCTGTTCTAGAGAAGCGGCGCGTGTGCCGGCGCCATCGAGCATTCCTGAGGGGGCTGGCTCTCAGGCGGGACGCAAGCAAACGCCAAGGTGAAGTAGCGTATGCCGGGCTTGCCGGGCACTCCATGTTGAAGACTAACGAGTGAGCGGTAAACTGCCAAGGGTATGCGATGGAGAATCGTCAGCCACTGGCGCTTGGCTGATGTGGATTACCTCGGCTTCGATGATGCTCAGCTCGTGTAAGCGGTCGTTTCGCAGCGCCTCGGTGGGCACGCAATCACGCCTTTTCCAACGCCTGGTTTGCTGCGGCGCACCGGGTTCTGGAGACGCCACTAGGGGGGCTGCCCGATAGCGTCTGCGACGCGGATTCAGGGAACGGCTCAGGCGTTGTGGAAACGATCCACCGTCGAAGACGACACCGCCTACGACGTGCCCTGGACTGCGGCGGTGCGCACGCTTTCCCTGGATGCTTGCGCGAAGCAAGGCTCGGAGCGAGACAGGGAATGCGCCACCGTCTGTTAACGTGCTTGCGCTAAAGCGGGTGGTGGCCATGATTGGTTACCTGTTTTTCGTTGATGATTTATCGCCAAACGGGTAAGGCAGGTTCGATTCCTGGTCTCAAGCCTACAAAGCCGGGTGTGAAGGCGGCGTCATGCAAATGTAAAGAGATCGTCAAGGGCCGAGCCGGTCCAGAGGCAAAACAGTAGCGCTTCGGGTGCAAGGGGGATCCAGCGGACAGCACGGCTTTAGCGGACCATAGTGTCGTTTCGGGACCGAAGTCGAGGCATCGGCGTTCGCACCCAGGTCGAGCGCGCCTAATCCGCCTAAGGTAACTACCGGGAAAGCGGAAGGCGCTGGGGATGGCCTCGACAGGCGGTCACGAAAGCGCGGGACAAGGGCGGCGCGAGAGGATCGGCGCAGGTTATCGAGAAAGAAGAAAAGGGTCGTACCGCGGCAGTGAGGAGAGAGTGGGACGGTACGACCCAACAAAGACCGAGGCAAATAGCCTCACATCGCAGCGGTTATCGCCCATGACTGAGGTCCACGAGCCGCGCATGGCGATAGATGCCGAATCTCCAACCTCCTGCACTCGACATCGAGTGCGCGCGATAACCGCTATAACTGCAAGAACAAAAGAGCAAGCAGCCCGAAAGCAAGCAACAGAAACGAGGTAAGAACTTTCTCATTCATTCCGATGCTCTTCGTGAGTGCGACGGTTTTAACGCCGTGGCCCGGTCTGCTAGAGAGGTACCCTCCGGCATGCAACGCCGACTTGGTATGGGTCATACCTTGCCTTTGTGCAACAACGCGATAGCGCCCGGCGCACCGCCACCGAGGCGTGAAATTCGGAGCATCTCCATACGGTTCTCCATCATCCATCGGGTGGTTAACAGCGAGCGAGAGAGGGAAAGCCATCCTTGGCTACAACGACACCGTCATGGTGTTGGAATGAATATATAGTGTAACTGAAAATATGCGAATATATCTTAAGGAATACCACTATAGGGATAGACGGCTGGGCGGGCCCCCGTCAGCGCAGCGCCGGTAACGGTGGGTCGTTGCTGTTGATACTCGATGATCAAGTTTTTTGTACTTGAAAAGGGTTGGCGAAGGAGGTAGCGGTGTCAACCCGCCAGACTCAGACTCGAGCGCCTGCAAGAGCCGTCACGGTGTGACGAGCTGGCCCGCTACCGCACGGTATTGTACGCTGACTCTCAGCGGTGCCGCCATTGGCGACGAGTTACGCTGTGGAGGTAGGCGGTGTTGATGAGCGAGCCCTTGCCCTTTAAGGCCTTTGTTGCAGAGCTCGACGCGGCGCTTCGGGCGCATAGCCCGAGCGCCCGTGGACTTTCGGCGCTGCAACGGCACTGGCTGAGCTTTTGGCTGATGGCGATGATGGTCACCAACAGTCTTTGATGGAGACGCTTTGAGCGCAAAGGGGCAGCGCCCGCCCGAGCCGCCGCGCAATCGGGCTTATCCGACCAAGCCCGAGTTGGGGCTTGGGCTGCTGGAGCAGTTTCACCAGTGACAACCAACGGTTACCGTTCAGTGTGTTCTAGCCGATGCGCTCTATGGCATGGCGGTGTTTATGGACCCGGCCGGGGCTGTGTTCGACGGCGTGCAGGTCATTAGTCAGATGCGCGGCAACCAGACGGTGCGCTTTCGCAATCACCGTCTGTCGTTGTCGCAGTACTTTGACCGCTATGCGGACGTAGTCCAGAGCTATCGGCGGCGCGGCGGCCAGCCCATCACGGTCTGGATCAGCAGCGCCCGTTTGTTTGTCCAGGCCCATGGCAAGAAACGCTTTGTGATTGCCCTCAAGTATGAAGGCGAATCCGAATACCGTTACTTGGTCGCCTCGGATCTGACCTGGCGCACCGAGGACATCGTCCAGGCGTTCACCTTGAGGTGGTTGGTCGAGGTGTTCATCCAGGACTGGAAGGGCTATGAAGGCTGGGGGGCCTTGACCAAGCAACCAGGCGAAGAGGGATCAAGCCGAGGCCTGATCCTGAGCCTGTTGGTTGATCATTGCCTGCTTCTGCATCCGGCCCAACTGGCCCAGCTGAACCACCGGCAACCGGCGTTTACCGT
>JAGTVB010000201.1 GCA_018224385.1 Gammaproteobacteria bacterium | reverse complement strand
GGAAGCCCTGGATGAGTTTAAGGCGGCGTTTGATACCCTGCAGGCGAGTAACCAGGCACTCAATCGGGAACTAGAAAGCCGCAGGGCAATGGAGAAGGAGCTACGGCAGGCGACGCTGCGCCCGCTGCTGCTGCAGTTATTGGAGCTGCGCGACCGGCTCGAAGCCGGCCGTGAGCTGAGCGCGCCCATCAAGCATTCGCTGCTGATGCGATCGTTCCGCAAGCAGGGCCAGCGGCTCGAGGCCCTGCGGGAAGGTCAGGAGATGACCCTGCGGCGGCTGGATCGCATCTTGGGTGACTATCAAGTCCGGCCGGTGGAGGTCATGGAAAAGCCGCTGGATCCAAATACCATGCGGGTGATCGAGGTAGAGCGCCGGCTTGACCAACCGCACGCAACGGTCACCAGCGAGCTGCGCAGGGGTTTTTTTTGGGACGGCGAGCTACTGCGCGTAGCGGAGGTCAAAGTGAACAAGCGAGAGAACAATTCGTGAATGAGCCCACAACAAGAAGCGAGACTATTATCGGCATCGATCTCGGCACTACCAACTCGGAGGTGGCGGTATTTCGAGACGGGAGGGCGGTGGTTATCGCGGACGAGAATCGCCGAAAAATTCTGCCTTCGTTTGCGGGCATTGGAGACGATGGTGCCGTTTTGGTGGGGGAAGCGGCTAAGAATCAATATCCCCTTTATCCCGAGCGCACCGTCAGGTCCATCAAACGCAAGATGGGCAGCGATGAGAGGGTAGAGCTGGCGGGCAAAAGTTATACGCCGCAAGAGATCTCCGCCATCATCCTGAGACGGCTCAAGTCCATTGCCGAGCAACACCTGGGAGAATCGGTAAACAAGGCGGTGATTACCGTGCCCGCCTACTTCAACGATGCCCAGCGCCAGGCGACACGCGAGGCCGGGCGGATTGCCGGTCTCGAGGTGGCGCGCATTATCAACGAGCCGACTGCCGCAGCGCTTTCCTACGAAGCCGCCCACCACGGCCGCAAACACATCTTGGTGTATGACCTGGGGGGCGGCACCTTCGATGTCTCCGTGGTGCGGATTGAGGACGAAGTGGTGGAGGTGTTGGCGAGCCACGGAAACAATCATCTAGGTGGTGATGACTTCGACCAGAAGATCGTCGACCATTTACTGCGCCATCTTCAAGAAAAGGAAAAGGTGGATGCAAAGGTCTCACGGCAAGCGATGGCGCGCATCGGTCGGGCGGCGGAGGCGGCCAAGATTACTTTGTCTGATCAGCCCTTCGCGATGATCGAGGAGGAGTACCTGCTGGAGAACCAGGGTCGGCCTGTGCACCTGTCCGTGGAGTTGGCGCGCGAAGATTATGAGGCCATGATCGAACCTTATATCCGCGAAACCCTGGAGGCGGTACATATTGCCCTCAAGGGCGCTGAGCTGACGGTGGCTGACATCGACGAGATTCTGCTGGTCGGGGGCGCCACCCGTACTCCTCTTGTTGAACAGCGTCTAGAGCGCGAGTTTAAACGGCAACCGCGGGGTGAGGTGGACCCTGACCTGTGCGTCGCTATGGGCGCCTCTATTCAGGCGGCCATGGTTGCCGGCCAGGATGTTGCGTCGGTGTTGGTGGACATCACTCCCTACACCTTCGGTACCAGCGCGGTGGGAGAGATTGATGGCGTGCCTACCCTGCATCGCTTCGTGCCGATCATTCACAAGAACACCCCGATCCCGGTCACGAAGAGCGAGGTATTCTACACGATGCTCGATCACCAGAAGGCGGTGGATGTGAAGATATACCAGGGTGAAGATCCGGACGCACAGCATAACGTTCTGCTTGGTCGCTTTCTCGTCGAAGGCCTCAGTAAGGCACCGGCCGGTAATCCAATCGTTATGCGCTTGTTCCTGGATCTGGACGGAGTGCTGAACGTCTCCGCGAAGGAGAAGAAAGCCGGTCTAGAAAAGTCCATTACCATCGACAATGCCCTCCGACGGTATGCCGAAGAGGAATTGGAGGTAGCACGGGCGCGGATTGGGGCGCTGTTCGAAGATGAGGAAGAAACGATCGAGGCGGCGCCGGCCGAGGCGCTAGAAGAGGGTGAGGAGGCTCAGTCCCAGCATGCCGTAGTTCAGGCGCGCGCGCTTGTGGAGAAGGCCGAGCGCATGTTGCCAGAGGCCACACCCGAGGATCGGGAAGACATGGTGGATTTAATCGAAACGCTCAAGGACGCCATGGACGCCGGGGACAATGCCGCCATGAAGAAATCGGTCGAGGCGCTGTCGGATATCCTGTACTATCTCGAGAGTTGATGGATCGCTGTCCTAACTGCCGCGCTCGCTACCGAGAAGGGGCGCAGTGTTACCGCTGCGGTATGGAGTTATCCCAGCTGCTGCGGATTGAAGCGCAAGCCGCGTGTTGGGAGGGTATCGCTGTTGGCCGGCTGGCGGCAGGTGACGTAACCGGTGCCGACGCGGCGGCGGCCCAAGCGCTGCGGAGACAGCGCCGTCCACTGGCATTGATGCTGCGAATGTTCGTACGCGATGCATCGCCTTTTTGGGATGAGCGTTTGTGAAGAAACCGTAGCGAGCGGCCCGAGAGCAAGGCAGACGGGCGCGCGCAGCGACGAGACATATCAGATTCGGTCATGGTCATCGTTTCGGCCGGAGTAGCATTCAATCGCCTGGCCTCAAGGGACGTCGTGAATACTTCCTTGTAGACTTGTGTTCGGCATGCATGCCGAACACACCCTTGTTGGCCAGACGATTGATTGCCTACCGATCCGGGGCACGGTGTTACCCTCGGAATAGTGATGCTGACGAACCGATGACCATGGCCTCAGATTCGATAGGCGCGGGGCGAGTACTGCCCGGCGCCGCTCTCGGGAGGCGCAGTCGGTTTATTCACAAGCGCTGAGATGTCACAGAGCGATACGCGCTGAATCTGAATCGGACCCATCTTTACCATTACCTGTCGCTGAGTCCCCT
The DNA here is from genome assembly GCA_018224385.1 of Gammaproteobacteria bacterium. Lineage (GTDB taxonomy): Bacteria > Pseudomonadota > Gammaproteobacteria > HK1 > HK1 > JAGTVB01. The sequence goes on along the minus strand of JAGTVB010000201.1, from coordinate 9,509 downwards.
GGGAGCCTATGGACACTGAATCCAAACCGAAGCTTGTTGCCGCGAAGGCGGCCACCGGCGTGAAACGCGTGGTGCGCCTCTACGATCCGCGAACCTGGCGGCAGAAAGGGTGGCTGTGGACGGCCGGCCTAATGCTGGGTACCTATGCTGTCATTGTCGTGGTCCTCGGGATCTACTGGTCCTCTGAGCCTGATTTTTTCGATGTGCGGGAAAAGGCATTGGAAAAAGCCGAAGGCGATGGGACCAAGGTTGTCCCCGGCTACGCCACCACGGTGGCAGTGATTGGCGTTGCCGAAGTACTGCTGAACAAGCCCGGCGGTTATCTGAGCAATGATGTGACGCCCCCTGGAGTTTATCTCGATAACATGCCGAACTGGGAATTCGGTGTCCTGACGCAGTTACGGGACGTCGCACGGGCATTACGCAATGACTTCAGCCGTTCCCAAACGCAGTCGCTGGAAGATCGGGATTTGGCGGTGGCGGATCCACAATTTAACTACGAGTCGGAGTCCTGGATCTTACCTTCCACCGAATCGGAGTACCGAAAGGGCATCGCGGCGCTTTACCGTTACCTCCATCGGCTAGCCGATGAGCGAGACTACGACGGTCAGTTCTACACCCGGGCGGATAATTTGGCCGCGTACCTGGAGTTAGTGCGAAAGCGGCTTGGCAGTTTTACCCAGCGTCTCGCCGCCAGCATTGGTCAGGAGCGTCTTAATCTCGATTTGGCCGGGGAGCGCGGAGCGAGACGCTCCACGCCGGTCCCCGAAGCGCGCTTTGTGCAAACACCGTGGCTGGAAGTCGATGACATTTTCTATGAGGCGCGCGGCTATAGCTGGGCGCTGCTGCACATCTTGGAAGCGCTGGCAATTGATTTTCAGCCGGTGCTCGCTGATAAGAACGCACGGGTTTCTTTCCAACAGATCATCCGAGAACTGCAGGCAGCCAATGCGGCGATGTGGAGTCCAATGGTGTTAAACGGCACCGGCTTTGGCTTGCTCGCTAACCATTCCCTGGTGCTGGTGTCCTATATCGCGAGCGCCAATGCCGCGGTCAGCGATTTGGTAAGCCTGTTGCGACAGGGCTAGCAGGAGAGCTCACGAAGTCGCCCACCGCTTCTCACCATTGCAAGCGGAGATCACAGTGTCGCTGGAGGTCGGCGGTCTAGGCTGCGGTAGGCGATCGCCTCGCTCACGTGCGGGATTCCGATGTGCTCGGCGCCCGCGAGATCGGCGATGGTTCGGGCGACACGCTGGATGCGGTGCCATGCTCTCGCGGACAGCCCAAGGCGCTCGACCGCGCCTTCCAGCAGCGTGGCGGCTTCAGGGGGCAGGCAGCAGTCCTGTTCAAGCTCTGGCACTGTGAGCGCACAATTGGGCTTGCGGCGGCGCACGAGCTGACGCTGGCGGGCCGCGTTGACCCGGCGGCGCACCTGCTCGCTTGGCTCGCCTCGTCGATCCATGGTGGGACGCAGCGCGCCACGGATCGGCGGCACCTCGACGTGCAGGTCGATGCGATCCAGCAAGGGGCCGGAGACGCGGGCCCGGTAACGCTGGATACGCTCCGGAGTGCATCGGCAGCGGTCGCTGCCGTCACCCAGATGACCGCAGGGACAGGGATTCATCGCAGCGACCAGCTGGAAGCGCGCCGGGAACTGCGCTTGCTGAGCGGCCCGCGAGACGGTGACGCGGCCGGACTCCAGCGGTTCGCGCAGCACCTCGAGTACCCTTCGGTCAAACTCAGGCAGCTCATCGAGAAACAACACTCCGCGGTGAGCGAGCGAGATTTCCCCCGGTCGGGGGTGGCTGCCGCCCCCCACGAGCGCGACGGCGGATGCGGTATGATGGGGTGCGCGGAAAGGACGCCGTTTCCATTGGCGCAGATCGAACCCGCGTGCGCTGACCGACTGGATTGCCGCCGACTCCAGAGCTTCCCATTCCTCCATAGGCGGCAAGATGCCGGGTAACCGGCTCGCGAGCATCGTCTTGCCGGTGCCGGGCGGGCCGATAAAGAGCAGGTTGTGACCGCCCGCGGCGGCGATCTCAAGCGCCCGGCGCGCTTGGTATTGTGCCCTGACATCGGCGAGATCCTCGTAGACCGGGAGCCTTGCCGAGGCGTGCGTGCTCGGCTGCGCGGAAATGGGCGCGCTGCCATTGAGATGGGCGCACACCTCAAGCAGATGATCGGCCGGAAAAATGCGGCTTTCCGAGATGAGCGCTGCCTCATCTGCATTCAGGCGAGGCAAGATCAGGCGCCGGCCGGCATCCCGGGTGCCGAGGGAAGCCGGGAGGGCGCTGCGGATAGGGCGTAACTCGCCGGTGAGCGCCAGCTCGCCAAGAAACTCATAATCCTCTAGGTGATGCGCGGCGAGTTGCTTGGAGGCGACGAGGATCCCGAGTGCGATGGGCAGGTCAAAGCGGCCACCTTCCTTCGGCAGGTCCGCGGGGGCAAGATTGATGGTGATGCGGCGCGCCGGGAACTCGAAGCGGGCATTGATGAGGGCGCTTCGCACCCGATCCTTACTTTCGCGCACCGCCGCCTCCGGCAAGCCAACGATAGAAAGGCCGGGCAAGCCGCCGGTCAGGTGAACTTCGACGGTAACCAGCGGTGCATCGAGCCCAAGCTGCGCACGACTATAGACGATGGCAAGCGACAAAATTTCCCTTCGGTACGCTGAACGGTGTTGCTACTTTCCGGCTCCGCTTGGCGGTGTGGCTTTAGGCGAGCCGCTTCGGTTGCCGGTCGCATTGGAGCCGAAGCGCTGCCGTGGCCCGATGCTTTCGGGTAGCGCCATGCCGCTCATTCATTGAGGGCGCACGGCGTCTCGGTCGCCTGTGATTCCGAGGCGCACAGGAGCGGACATGGCTTATCCATCGGTACAGTCGTCCGCTAACGGGACAACCTTAGCGCGTTGGCTTGAGGCGGTTACAAGAATGCAACCGGCGAATGCGCAGAACTCCGCAAGCGATGAAATAAGGGATAGGTGTTGGCAACGATCGGTGCAATCCGGTTGAGGCTTGCAGGCAGGTGTGCGCAACGCCGCTCCCGAGAGGGTAACCTGCGCACGGCAAACCCAATCGAGAGCCTCCTCAATACCCTAGAGGGACGCGGTGGCACGATGGCAGTCATTGGGCAACATCTTGGAGTCCGTTACTATATGCCTGCGAGCTGAGGTTTGCGAGCCTCTGGGGGGAGGGCGTCAGCAGCGCAATGCTGGAATGTCAGCACCGCCCTCCAAAACCTTACGGAGCGACACGATGGGAATGACGCGGGGATTTGTGCCGAAACAGTTGACCAACAAACGGGAGGGTTCCGTGGAGCGCGCGATCGAGCGGCGCTGGTGGGTGGCGATCGTGACCGGCGTTACCTTGGTCCTGGGGATGGCCTTTTCTGCATCAGCGCTGGCCTTCGGCATGGAGGAGGTGGCAGCGCGAGCCGAAAAGCTTGCCAAAGAATCCTTCAAGGAGCCCGGCGAGGCCGTCCCGGAATGGCTACGTAAGATCAGCTATGACCAGTGGCGAACCATCCGCTATCGGCTGGATCAGGCGTTATGGCGCGATCGCCGCTCGCCATTCCAAGTTCAATTCTTTCATCCCGGCCTCTATTACGATCGAACCGTGACCGTGAACGTGGTCGAGGCGGATGGCGTACATCAGGTGGCGTTTTCGCCCAGCTATTTCGACTATGGCGATACCGGGTTCGCCAGCCGTGTTCCGCAAGATCTCGGCTATGCAGGCTTCCGTCTGCATTATCCACTTAAGACCAATAGCTACTTTGACGAAGTGATTGTCTTTCTCGGCGCCGCCTACTTCCGCGCCGTCGGCCGTGACGATGTATTTGGCGTCTCCGCGCGCGGGTTAGCCGTGGACACGGCAGCGCGTTCCGGCGAGGAGTTTCCCTATTTCAAGGAATTCTGGCTGGTTGCCCCGGCGCCGGGGGCGAAGGATATGCTTGTCTATGCGCTGCTCGACAGTCCGAGCCTCACCGGCGCCTACCGTTTCCTGGTTCGCCCCGGGGGCCAAACGATCGTCACCGTAGATGCGCAGGTTTTCCTGCGCCGCGAAGTCCAGAAGATTGGTCTCGCGCCGCTCACCAGTATGTACTTTTTCGGCGAGAACAGCCGGGGTCGGTTCGAGGACTTTCGTCCTGAGGTACATGACTCCGATGGTCTATTGCTCCACTTCCAGAGCGGCGAGTGGTTGTGGCGCCCCCTCGATAATCCGAGTGAATTACATGTCAGCGCTTTCAAGATGGATAAGCCTAGAGGTTTTGGCCTGCTGCAGCGTGACCGCGACTTCGACCATTATCAAGACCTGGAGACGCACGCCGAGCGGCGGCCTAGCTTATGGATCCAGCCCTCGGGGGACTGGGGAGCGGGTCGCGTGGAGCTGATCGAGATCCCGACGGACTCTGAGGTGAATGACAACATCACCGCCTTTTGGGTGCCGGACAAGCAGCCAAAACCTGGCCAACCCTTTCCATTCTCCTACGCCATGTACTGGTATGCCGATGATGGCCGTCGGCCGCCGGCCGGGCGCGTCGTGGCGACACGCCGTGATCGGGGTACAATTGAGGACGGGTACCGATTCGTGGTCGATTTTGCCGGCGAGAAGCTCAAGGCGCTGCCGGCTGAGCGTGTGTTGAGAGGCGTGGTTACTGTCGCGCCGAGCAAGGCGGGCCAATTGCTCGATCAGCATGTGGTGAAAAATCCAATCACTGGAACCTGGCGACTGGTTTTCCAGATGCGAGCCAAGAGCGATGATCCGGTAGAACTGCGCGCCTATCTCGATAAAGGCGGTGATATCCTTACCGAAACTTGGTCATATGTCGTCCGACCCGATTGACGAAGGCGGCCTGTCGGCCCTTCAGGAGAGTCAACTGGAACGACCGGGCACGGAGGAGCATGTGTTCGAGGTACCGGCCGAGCGCCTGCGGCAGAACTGGGAGGAAGCGCACGCTCGAGTACTGGCGTACCTCGACGCCATGGACATTCCCGCGGCGGACCACGCCGCGTTGGTCGACGAGGCAATCGAGGGCGCGTTGGCGCAGCCTTCGTGGCTGCCCGACGGTGATGCGATTGCCGAAACCCTGCGCGCTCTGCGCCGCCTGCTACCGATGCGCTATCCGAGCGCATCGCGATCGTGGTTGGCCGCCCAGGACGAGTTCCTGAGGTGGAGACTGGACGCCTATCTGTGGGGTCGTTTTGGTGGCGACCGCGCGGCGAGGGATGTCAACGCAACGGCGCCGTGCGGGCGTTTTACTTCTATGCCGCCGCTCAACCGGGGACACATGGTGCCGGACCCGATTGAGCGCCGGTTTTTTCGCCGCCTCTTCAACAAGATTTTTCACCGGCGCGCAGCGGTCTCGCCGGTCAAGAAGCGCCCGCTGCGCCGCTTGCGGCGCACGTTGCCCTGGGTTCGCGTCGCCCGCCGGCGCCGCCTGCTTCTGTTGGTGCTCGTGCTCATCCCGAGCGTTGTCGCCAGCGGGTTCATGATCGACGTCCTGCCGCACCAAGGCCGAACGGGCTTAGAGACCGCCATAGTCCTGCTCTTCGGCGCGTTGTTCGGCTGGATCTCAATCGGTTTCTGGACCGCCGTCATGGGCTTCTTCACGCTCATCGGCAAGCGCAAGCGCTTTGCGATCACTAACCTGGACCCCGACGACACAGGCCCTTCCGGTGCTGCCTCGGCTATCGCCCCCGAAACCTATACGGCAGTTGTGATGCCGATCTGCGAGGAGCCGGTGGATCGCGTGTTCGCTGGCCTGCGGGCGATCGAGCAGTCGCTGCAACGCACCGGGGCGTCTGAGCGTTTCCATTTCTTTGTTCTGAGCGACAGCAACGACCCGAACACGTTTGTTAAAGAAGAAGAAGCGTGGGCGGCTTGGTGCCGGGAGGTTAATGGCTTTGACCGTATCTTTTACCGGCGCCGCCACGTGCGCTTGAAGCGCAAGAGCGGTAATGTCGCCGATTTCTGCAGGCGTTGGGGCAAGTCTTATCGCTACATGATCATGCTCGACGCCGACAGCGTCATGGCGGGCGCTGCGCTGGTGCGCTTGGTGAAGATGATGGAACGGCGCCCGGAGGTCGGTATGATCCAGACGGTACCGATTGCCGTGAACCGCCATTCACTGCTTGCCCGCGTGCAGCAGTTCTCCGGTCGTCTCTACGGCCCGATGTTCGCCGCCGGGCTGCATTTCTGGCAGCTCGGTGACGGCCAGTATTGGGGTCACAACACAATTATCCGCATTGCACCGTTCATGGAGCATTGTGCCCTGCCACGGCTTCCGGGCAAACCACCTCTCGGCGGCGAGATTCTCAGCCACGATTTCGTCGAAGCAGCGCTCATGGGACGGGCCGGTTGGTCGCTCTGGCTCGCCTTCGATCTCGGGGGCAGTTATGAGGAGGTTCCTTCGACGCTGCTGGAGGAGATGAAGCGTGATCGCCGTTGGTGTCAGGGTAACCTGCAACACCTGCGGTTACTGTTCAGCGAGGGCCTGTTCGGTGCCCACCGGGCATTGTTCATCAACGGCGTCCTGTCCTACGTATCGGCGTTGCTGTGGTTCGGTTTCCTTACCACCAGCACGGCCGCGGCGATCGTCAATGCGATGAGCCCTCCAAACTACTTTCCGAACGGCCCGAGCCTCTTTCCTGAGTGGCCGGTTTGGCATCCCGACTGGGCCATCTCGCTGTTCGCTGTCACCGCCTCAATCCTGTTTCTGCCCAAGGTGCTCGGCATCTTGCTGATCGTGTTCAAATGGCACCGGCGCAAGGCGTATGGCGGTATGTTTCGGCTGACCCTGAGCATGTTACTCGAGATCCTTTTATCGAGTCTGCTCGCGCCGATCCGCATGGTGTTCCATAGCCGCTTTGTCGTGCAAACTGCGCTCGGTCGCAGCGTGACCTGGGGCTCACAGGGGCGTGAAGACGCTGAGACGAGCTGGGGTGTGGCGCTGCGCCACCACGGTTTTGACACCGTGTTCGCAAGCGCCTGGGGACTTAGCCTTTATTGGTTGAACCCCGATTATTTTTGGTGGGTGACGCCGATTATCGGAGCCCTTATCCTGTCTGTGCCGGTCTCAGTGTACTCCAGCCGCGTCAGCCTGGGTGAGCGCACCCGGCGATGGGGGCTGTTTCTTATTCCTGAGGAAAGTGAGCCACCCCCGGAGCTTGTCGATTTGCAGGATATCCTGGTACGCTCCCGCGCTGCCGCGGCGCGGGTACCGGCGGCGGAGCAGGATAGCGTGGTGCGCGCCATCGTCGACCCCGGCGTAAATGCGCTGCACCGCGCGTTGCTCGGATCGCCTCGCTCGCTCACGCCGGCCATTGCAGCCGCCCGCCGTCAGCTACTTGATGACACGCTGCAGCTCGGTGCCCACGCGCTCGGCACGCGCGATCGCAAGATACTGCTCGCCGACCCACAGCTGGTCGACGAGTTGCACGAGCGCGTCTGGCGCCTGCCCGATCGTCGTTATGCCCTCCCGTGGGGGCGCCCTGGAGAATCCCTCAGGCCGCAATGCAACGAGTTGTCACAGAAGCGTGAGCAACAGCCTGCGTAGACGTGTGATGCGGGTCGATTGGGTTATTCTCCCGGTTCTTGACCAAGAGGTACCGCGGATAAAATAAGAATGAACGCTGACACCCAATCAACCCTGGATCGATCCTATCCTTGGCGACACGTGATGATGAGCGATGATAAGCAACAGCCGCTCTTTTTCGGTGCGCTTGCGCGACGCCTCGGTCGCCTGCAGCAGGCGTGCCGGCTCAGCTTTCGCGCTTGGGGCTCGCTTTACCTCGGTTCTTGGGCTGGCCGCTTGCCGCTTCCTGTTCCAGCGCGGCAACCTTCTCCTCCAGCGCGGAGAGCTTTTCACGGGTTCGCGCTAGCACGCCGGCCTGCACATCGAATTCCTGGCGTGTTACCAGATCCATGCGCTCGAATGCCGACGCAACAGCCGCCCGAATGTTCTTCCGAATGTCGCTCTGCAGTTGAGCGATCCCCTCCGGCAAGGTATCCACAATCTTTCGTGTCAGCTCGTCAATGAACTTTGGGTTGAGCATTGGGACTCCGCCTACAAGATCAGGTATTCGTGAGTGAATGATGACCCGCGTCCTAGATATGCGCGTGTTTGGGAAGACACCTTAGCGTGCGCTCGCCCGTTCGGCAAGGGTGTGAAGACGAGCCGTTGGCGAGGTGATCGAGCTGAGAGTGACTCGCGTCACGGGCTGCGACGATTGACTGCGGGGCCATGGGTCGACCGCTGATGCCGGACCGATACGCCGTCATGGGCAATCCCGTTGCCCACAGCAAGTCACCGCTTATCCATGCCCAGTTTGCCAGGCAGACCGGCGAGTCGCTCGTGTACGGCGCCATTCAGGTGCCGGCGGGAGAACTGGCACGGGCAGTCTCGCATTTTCAGGCGGCCGGTGGGATGGGCCTTAACATCACGCTGCCTTATAAAGAAGAGGCCTTTGCGCTCGCTGAAGTGCACACTTGGCGTGCGGAACAGGCGGCCGCGGTCAATACGCTCTGGTTTGCAGGAGATGGACGCCGCCATGGCGACAACACCGATGGCGTTGGCCTCATTCGTGACCTTTGCCAGAACCACGGCATTTCTCTGCGTGGAAAGCGCATATTGCTGCTCGGCGCGGGCGGTGCCGCGCGAGGCGTGCTCGGTCCGTTGCTGGAGGCAAGACCGCAGCAGCTGATCTGTGCCAACCGCACCGCATCCCGGGCCCATGAGCTGGCGGCGCAGTTTGTGCCGCTGGGACCGGTGCAGGCGCGATCCTTGTCGCAGTTGGAACGCCTGGAATTCGAGCTCATCATTAATGCTACCTCGGCGAGTCTTAAGGGGGAGGTACCGATCCTCCCTGAGCGCGTCCTGCTGGCCGGTGGCGCGTGCTACGATATGGCCTACGGCGACGAACCGACGGCCTTCGTGCGATGGGGACAAGCCCATGGCGCCGTCCTATCGGTTGATGGATTGGGGATGTTGGTGGAGCAGGCTGCAGAATCATTTCATTGCTGGCGTGGGGTGCGGCCGGCAACCGCGCCGGTCATCAAAGCACTTCGCCTCGGTGCGGGTCAATAACCCGAGGGCGTCGCTCCCCTAGCGGCGTTGGGTGGCGCTCGCTCCTCGGCGGGCCCCCTCGGGACACCGGACGTCGTGCTCTCGGGCCGCGTGCCGCGGTTTTTGCACCATCGCGCGGCAGTCATGCTCGCGCACCAGGCGCCGCGGTGTCGGGGCTCCGGCAGGTTAACCGCCCGGGTTGAGATATTGCTTGGCAATGCGCTTTAGCTTATCGACTACTTCCATTGGTGTCTTGCCAAACAGCCGGATCATGGGCTCCTTTCCGATCTCGCCCTTGTCATAGACAAAGTCCGGTGGCTCAGTGCACCCGCTGAATGCGCGCTCCGTGCCCCACTCTAGGGTTGATCCTTCACGCAGCTTGACGTCCACCGGCTCATCGCTGCGGCTGAAGCAGGCAACGCGCAGCTCACACCGCCGGCAGG
>JAGTVB010000200.1 GCA_018224385.1 Gammaproteobacteria bacterium | reverse complement strand
TCCTTGGACGCCGTGCGGATTTAATTTTCACAAAACTTGGAACCAAAGCAGACAGACTCGTCAGACGCATACGAGCACAAGCGGGAGACTTGGACCATGCTATGCCAGGAACGCGGAAGCCGGCGCGCCCAGACACGGTTATTCTGGTACGGGTGCCGATTGTAGTGCTAAGCCGACGGCAATAACAGCGATAAGGCGGTGACAGAAAACCAACGAAGAATAGCCAAAGGGCGCGGAGAGGAGACACCTGCTGGTAGCGAGCGAACAGCCCGGCGCATTGAGCCTGTTGGAGACTCAGCGACGCTGGCCCGAGCACGTGCCGGCGGCGGGGCAGTGGGGACTGACGCTTAGACACCCTGTGGACGCCTCGGCTGAACCTGCAAGCTGAGATTTCCGACTTGCCTCAACGCGGGGCGGATGCAACGCCGTACGCCCCATGCCGATTACGGTCGAGCCAATGCATCACGGTAGATGGTAGAACGTAATATTGCTGTGCTCCTACTCGTGCAGGACATGGGATCGGGACGAGCATCCCCAGTATCCACTGGAGTGGACAATTTTGTCTCCAAAAAAGAGACAGTACCTCGGGTACGTGTTGGAAAGGAATGCCTCAAGGAAAGCCCTTCCGTACTGGTAAGCGGCTCGATTTGCTCGGCTTATGATTTATAAATCAAGTAATTAGAGATAATTCGCAACGCCTTTCTGAGCGCTTGGCACAGCCTCTGCACTAGACTCAAGCGAAAGCGAGTGACGCTTTTCGAAACACCCTGTAACAGCATTGAGGAGAGTGATATGAGCTACGGTACCGATTTCAAAGCAGGTGGTGATGCTACCGCGACGGCCGAAGGACATCAGTCCAACTTCGATTCGGCGAAACTGATCAACAAGGGGTTTGACCTCGGGGTTGCCAATCCCGACATCCAGAGCGATGAGGATGTGGTGCTCCAGGGCCAGAACGTCCAGGCAGGGGCTTTCGGCGGACACGGCGGTCAGGACAACGTGTACCAGAACACCAGCGTCTAAGTTCTGCGTTTGCCTCTCACGCAAGAGCCCCGGAGTTTTTCTTCGGGGCTGTTGTTTTTTTGGCGAAGCAGGATGCGCCCCGAGAAACCACAAAAAATCCTATGCGGGGTTTCGCATCAGCCAGTACTTCTCGCCCCCCGATGGCGTCGCCGTGCAATATTTCGACGAGATTTGCATCGGAGCTGCCAACTCTTGTGTTTCCCTTGACACACCGTCATTCTGTACTCGGTACCCAAGCACCGGTCGTCAGGGAGTCTCGCCTTGCCGAGCGGATGCGTCCGGGCATTGACCATCGTGTGACCGAGGCGTTCGTCACGCTAAAGGAAAACAGGTTCGGAATGGGCCTTCCCACCCGCCGGGTTCTAACAATGAGCCATGGCGGAGGTTTCCCGGCCAGCCCGGGTGATGACCGAGGCATCAGCTTGCACGTCCCTTTGCCGGGAGCAAAGAAAAATAGAAAGTTTGCCTAGCGCGCCGGGAACCCTATCTGCACGCAACGAACGTGCTGCCAGGAATGGTTCGTGCCGGATATCTAGGCCCTGGGGGTCACTGATACACTGTGGTGCCAGCGCAGGGGAAACGACATGCTAGAGCGTTTTGCCGAGCTAATCGAGCGCAGTGAAGATTGGCTGGTGCAACGCATTCTGGAATATGCCATCGAGCACGGCTACTCGCAGTACACGTCGACGCTAAAAGAGCCTTGGAGTCTCTCAATTTGCGGCCTGTCAGAGCCTCTGATCAGGGCATTGCGGGCGAGCCTGAGCGACCTTGAGCTGCCGGCTGACGAAGACTACCGGCGGGATCCCATTACCCAATTCGGTATTGTCGAAGCCCAACGACACCGCGAGCGCGGGGTCGACATGAGGATGTTTCTTGGCCTGTTCAAGTACTACCGCCAAACCTATATGGACCTGATAGACACGGTCGGCTTCGAGAGCGATTACCAGGCTCGCTGCCGTCGCTTCCTCGATCGCTTTTTTGATCGAATTGAAATTGGCCTTTGCAGCGAGTGGGCGCGGGTCGGCGAGCAGGGCCGGGTCGAGGAGCTTCAGCAGACCAACCGGCGCATGACCAACGAAAAAAACAAGTATATGACGCTGTTTGAAAGCCTCGCTGATCCGGTCATTGTCCTCGACGCGCAGCTACGCATCATCAACATGAATCAGGCCGCTGCCACGCTCTTCGAGGTTCACCATAACCGCTATTACGACACCCGCCTGTGGACAGCAACGGATGCCCCTGCGGACATGGTCTTTCTGGGCCAGGAGGCGACCGCTGCAATTCCCTGGATTGCGGCGGAATTACAAGTCTTCGTGCGGGAACAGGCGGAGCAGTGCGAGTTTGAGCGGACCGTCCAAAGCCTCACGGAAACCCGCTACTTCCAAGTCAAGCTCACGGCGATGCTGGATGTGAGCCGCAAGTATACCGGGGTGATCGTCTACTGCAGCGATATCACGGCGCGAAAACGGATGGAGCAAGACCTCATCCGTTCCCAGCGGTTGCGGGCGATTGGCGAACTTGCTTCCGGTATTAGCCACAATTTAAACAACGTTCTCACCGCCGTCCTGGGGCCTGCCATGATGCTCAAGCGGCAGGAAAAGGATCCAAAATTCCAAGCCCAGCTCGAGCTTATCGTGACCGCTTCGCGCAGAGCGGCTGACTTGGTGCGCCGATTCCGTCATTCGATTAACCAGGAAACCGCCGCGTCGTGCGGGTCGATCTCTGTCAATGACGTCGTGGCCGAAGTTGTGCGTCTCGGGCGCCCCCGCTGGAAGGACGAACCCGAGGCGAGAGGCATCAGCATTGAGGTGATCATGGAATTGCGACCTTGCCCCCAGGTGAGGGCAACTTCAGCCGGACTCTTCGATGTCGTCACGAGCCTTTGCTTCAACGCGCTGGACGCTATGCCAACAGGCGGAACGATGACGCTGTCCACGGCGGCAACGGGGAACGAGGTGATATTGGCTGTACGGGATACGGGTATCGGGATGGATGAAGAAACACGTACGCGTATCTTTGACCCCTTTTTCTCCACCAAGCTCACCGTGGGACACGGCCTGGGGCTATCCACCGCCTACGCGGAGGTAACCAAGTGGGGCGGGCGTATCGAAGTAGAAAGCACCCAGGGCCGGGGCAGCGTGTTTCTCCTCCGTCTGCCGGTCTTTACTGAGCACGGGCGCCAACAGAAAACGGCAGTCAAGGCGGCGGTTGAACGAGGCCGGCTGCTGGTGGTGGAGGACGATGGGCTGGTCGGCAGGATGCTGAAGCGGCTACTGGAGACAAAACACGAACTGCAGCTTTTTGCCAGCGGGCAGGCCGCCCTGAAGGTCTTTGACGCCGGCACTTATCAGGCCGCGGTCATCGATCTCGGTCTACCGATGTTGCCAGGCGATGCCCTCGCCCGGAAACTACGGGCCATCGATCCGGCGCTCGCGACGGTCCTGATCACCGGCTGGGAGCTGGCGCTGCACGATCCCCGTCGCGTCGCCTTCGATTTCTGTCTGAATAAACCGTTCCGCGATCTCGCCGAAGTGGAGACGGTAGTCGATCGGGCGGTTGCCCTCGGCGGTCAGCGCGCTTTGGAGCGCGCGACCTCTTCGAGATGAGCCTGGCCCTGTGCTTAGGACAGCATCTGTGCCGCGATTCCTTGCAACCGCCGGCGCAGCGGGAGTCGCCGTGTTCGCCAAGGCCCCGGTGGCGGGACTCGCCAAAACCCGTCTCGCACCGGTACTCGGGGTGCGAGGCGCTGCTCGCCTGCAACGGCACCTGACGTTGCGGGTACTCGCGACCGCCCGCGCTGCTCATCTCGGGCCCGTATCGCTCTGGTGTGCGCCGGACACAAGCCACCGCTTTTTCCGCGCCCTGCGGTCACGCGGCGGGCTGCCCTGCCACCGACAGCGAGGTGCCACATTGGGTGAGCGTATGGCCGCAGCCTTCCACCGACACCTGTCCTTCAGGCCGCTGCTGCTCATCGGCACCGACTGCCCAACGCTCACCGCGGACCACCTTCGCGCCGCTGGGACCGCCCTGCAGACCATGGATGCGGCCTTCTATCCGGCGCTGGACGGCGGTTATGTGCTTATCGGCCTGCGGCGTCTGCACCCGGCTCTGTTTCAGGACATTCCTTGGGGCACGGGTCGCGTCATGCAACAGACCCGTTGGCACCTCGAGCGTCTGGGGTGGTCTTGGTGGGAGGGCGAGGCCCTGCACGATGTGGACACAGTCGGTGACCTTGAGTACCTCCCCCAAGATCTGCGCCGCTGTGTAATCGCGCGGGCTGATCTGGAAGCGGCGACAGGGGCACGCTGATGTTGGCGCTGCTGCGTAGCGAGCGGGATCTCGCCTACGTGTTGGTCGCTCACCATCTCACCGTGGTAGAGCCGCCTTGCAGGGAGGCGGCATTCATCGCTTTCGCGGCTGAACAATTATTATCGCAGATGGCAAATATAAATACGTGCCATCACGACGGATATTTTTGCCGCGGTGCAGGTCAACTAGAGAGTGTGCCTCTGGTGCCAGAAGGACACTCGGGCCGCAAAGAAAAGGAGTGTGCGGCGTTGTCGTAGCCGAACAAGGGGGAGTTTGCCATGACGATACCAGTGAAACCGTTGCCCGCGACTGTTTCCGCCTGCATGATCGCACTAGCGTTCTCCGGACCCGCGCTGGGAGGGAACTATCAAGGTTCTGATCTGCCGAGATCCGGGGGCCACATCGAAGCGTGGTACTTTCCTGAACTGGAAACCGCGGAGCGGTCAGATTTTGCCGCCTTCGAAACCGAGACTATTCGCTCCGGCAGTCCTGAGAGCAGACAGCCCTGGGCAGCCCCTGGCCTCCCAAGGTCCGGAGGGCACATCGACGCGTGGTACTTCCCTGAGCGAGAAGCCCCACGTTGATCGCGGAGGTGGCTGTAGTCACCGAGGTTAAGCCAGCAGAAGAAAAAACCCGGTGTGGGAATAAGGAGTAACGATAACCGCCCACGGTACACCACCCCGTGGGCTTTTCTAGGAGGATGTTTTAAAACCTACTGCGCTGGCCTGAGCGGCGTTGCGCACTGGCTCGGGATCCCCATGTATTCCCCTGTACACTGCGGTTTACTCGCCCCATCCCTGGAGTTCGCTCCTTTGGAGCCAACCTGCGGCGGTTCAAAATCGTTCCGGAAGATTTTGCCTCGCCACCCTGTGGTCTGCGTCTCCCTACGCTTGCCGGGTCTTAAAACGCCCTCTAAGGGCTCCGCACAGATGTCTAAAGCCCGCCCTTACGGGTAAGCCACGCCGGGTCTGTTTTCTGGGAGCAGTTACTCAACGCCAACGTCGGCGGGT
>JAGTVB010000199.1 GCA_018224385.1 Gammaproteobacteria bacterium | reverse complement strand
GCGTGACGCCGTGGGGGATGAGAATCCCCTGATGGAGAAAGCATTGACATGGTGGCGTGAGCTTTGTCCTGACCGCGACCTGTTCGGCGAGGACTTTGGTGAGCAAGACGCCATCTCCATTGGGGACCAGGATGAAGAAGCGGCTGTCAGGCACGAGCCGGCGGATTATTTGCCGGGAGAGGGAGACCTGTCGGTTGGAAGTGACACCGTCCATCTAAAGCCAAGAAACCGTATGGCTCCAGAGGGCCAAACGGCGTCTGAAATGGATCTCGACTTCGACTTGAGTTCCGACTTAAGAGGTGGAGCAACCGCTACCGATCGGGCTGAAGGTACAGTCGACTTCGATCTCGGCTTGGTGGGAGGGGCTACCGGTGATGACTCGCAGCGGCAAGATGGACTGGATTTCGCTCTCGATGAAGCCTCGCTTGATATTCGAGGTCCTGCAGACAGACAAGAAATCGGAGGACAGCTGGACCTCAACGTGGATGCTGAAGCTGTTGATTCAAATAGTGCCGCTGAAGGCACGATTGACTTCGATTTCGCTGGCCTTGGTTTGGCAGGGTCGCCATCGTCGTCAATCGACGATGTGGTAGGGGAATCGAGTTCAGACGAAACCATCGATCTGGACTATCCCTTTGGTGACAATCAGGGCGGGCAGCCGGCGGACGTGCTGGGACCTGTAGAATTCACCACCAACCCAGCAGAGGGCACAGTTGACTTCGACCTTGGCCTAGGGGATGCGGGCGAAGGGTCGCAGACGATGACGGTTGAGATGGCTGGGTCAACGACGGGTCGGGATACACCGTTGGACGAAGACGGGATAGACGACCGTATCGAAGCCGGAACGACGGATGATCTTTTGGGTGTGCAGGCTGGCCTTGATGGCGATGATCTTAACGCGCTGGCTCTGGAAGATGGAGCCTATGAGCAGGACTTGTCGTCCGAACATGCCGGCACGCCGGGAGCGGTTGGCCCGATCGAGCATGTGAATACGGCAGTTGGAGTCGATTTAGAGCTTGAGCCCGAAGAGGTGACGCCACGCAAGCAAAGTGATGCGACCGTTGAGATTGATAACGCCATCAAAGAATCATTCGGAATCGAGGAAATACCATCGCATTCCCAGGATGAGATATTAGATGAGTGGGCTGCGCTTGAAGATGAACCGAGCGATGAAGCGGATCGGACGCTGGTGTTGGGCAAGGAATTCACCCAAGACCTTGACGAGATCCAAACCAAGTTAGAACTCGCTCAAGCGTATATCGATATGGGCGACGCAGAGGGCGCTAGGAGTATTCTCGACGAGGTCCTATCGGAAGGAGACAACGATCAGATACAAGCGGCTAAGGAACTGATTGATAAGATGGCGTAATTTGGAGCGTTATCAGGGGGAGGTACGCTATCTTCCCCCGGAATGGCTTGATTTCGCCTTTTGAGGGGCCTCGCTGGAACGCAGCCCCGCGAAAGGCGTTCTTGCTTGCCACACTTTCCCTAAAGGCCGATAATTCGTTCGGCAGTTTCCTGTCCAGAGCCAGCTTCAAGAATCGATAACACCTAGGCTTATCGTAGCGTTGCAGCACGGCCGCTCGACACAAAATGGCGGGAACCTTTTTGCATAGCGCTAAGCGGGCCCCGCAAGGGCGAACTCCAGGGATGGAGCGAGCAAACCGTAGTGTACTGGCAGGACATGAGGATTCCGAGGCAGCGCGCAACGACGCTGGATTAAGCCCAGCAGTTTTTAAAACACCCTCTCATGGATGGGGGCGTGACCCTTATGTAATTCTCATCTGCGCGTTCCAGTTCCTTGACACCGGTTGCCTCGCCGGCGCTTGAGACAATACCTTTAGCACAGCCTCTGAACCTACCATGAGGATTGCTCTGCGGCTCGAGTACGACGGCCGAAATTTCGCCGGCTGGGAAAGGCAGATCGAGGCCAGAACGGTTCAGGCCGAACTAGAGCAGGCGCTTAGTCAGGTTGCCGCCCATGGTATTCGTACGACCTGTGCGGGCCGCACGGATGCGGGAGTGCACGCGCACGGCCAAGTCGTACACTTTGACTCGACCAGCGTGCGGACTGTACGCTCGTGGATCTTTGGGGCCAACTCAAACCTCCCGCGGGACGTGAGCGTAACATGGGCAGGGCCAGTCGAGAGGACATTCCATGCTCGCTTTTCAGCACGTAGCCGCCATTATCAGTACATCATTCTGAATCGTTTCGTTCGCTCCGCACTTTTACGGGGTCGAGCGACTTGGGAGTGCCGACGGCTAGAGGAATCGGTAATGCAAGCTGCTGCGGGCTATCTCTTGGGAGAGCACGACTTTTCTGCGTATCGGTCGCTCGCATGTCAGGCAAAAAACCCTGTACGAACGATTTATCGTTTGGATGTGCGTCGCTACGGTGAAGTCGTGTTGATTGATGTGGTTGCCAATGGATTTCTACATCACATGGTGCGCAATATCGCTGGGGTTTTGATGGCCGTTGGTATGGGTAAGCATGAGCCAAGGTGGGCGTACCAAGTGATGGCCTCACGCGACAGAACTCGAGGAGGGGTAACCGCCCCGCCAGACGGTCTGTGTCTCTTAGGGGTAGACTACCCACCGCATTTTGGCATCCCGCGGGTTTCACCGCCCGGCGGACTTTGGTAGCGTGCTGCGGGCGCCGCAGTCGCAAGGAGCCCGGCGGCGAGCAACCGGAGGGTACCAGGGAGTGCATGAGGATTACTCGTCTCTGCCGAGGGTTCGTTCTTGCAGGCGCGGGTTCCAGCCGTTCAAAATCGCTGTTGATGATCTTGTGGCAAGCCGTTGTGCAACGCCGCGATGGCAAGCGCCGCAATTGTTAAAATAGATTCTGAGGCCAAGCGCAAGTGACCAATGATTGCGGCGGTTAGCGAAGGAGATGTGCCAGGCCTGAGGCGTACCCGTATTAAGATCTGTGGAATCACGCGTCCGGAGGATGGCTGGTTTGTTGGTATTCTAGGGGCAGACGCGATTGGGCTGGTTTTTCATCCGCCAAGCCCCCGCGCGGTCGAGCTGGATCAAGCTCAAGCCATAGTGGCATCCTTACCACCCTTTGTCACCGTGGTGGGCCTGTTTGTGAACGCGAGGCAGGATTTCATTCGCCGGGTTCTCGACGCTGTGCGCATTGATGTTCTGCAATTCCATGGTCAGGAACATCCGGCGGCCTGTGCCGGCTTTGGTTTGCCTTATATTAAGGCGATAGCCGTAGGAGGGGGTATCGATGTGGTTGCTTGTGTGGAGCGCTATCGGAGTGCGCGTGCGCTGCTCTTAGACAGCTTTGTGGCCGGTATGGCGGGAGGCACCGGGCAGGCATTTGATTGGTCGTTAATCCCGGTACCGCTTCGCACGCGGGCGATCCTTGCGGGAGGCTTAACGCCAGCGAACGCTACCCAGGCAATCGTGCAGGTGCGGCCCTTTGCCGTGGATGTAAGCAGCGGCGTTGAATCGTCAAAGGGTAAGAAAGATCACTTAAAGTTGGTTGAGTTTTTTCGGAGCGTTCATCGTGCAGATTTCACAGAGTCGAATGGGTGACAACGCTTTGGCCGGGCGATTTCCCGATGAGCATGGCCATTTTGGGGTTTACGGCGGTCAGTTTGTTGCCGAGACGCTGATGAGACCTCTCCAGGAACTGTGCGAGGCCTATGAGCAGTGCTGCAACGATTTATCGTTCCTGACTGAGTTCGAGGAGGATCTTAAACAGTACGTTGGGCGTCCATCGCCGCTCTATTTGGCAAAACGATGGTCCACTCAGATCGGAGGTGCCCGCATCTACTTAAAGAGAGAAGATCTTAACCATACCGGAGCGCACAAGATTAACAACACTGTGGGACAGGCGCTACTGGCGATCAGGATGGGTAAGCGTCGGGTGATTGCCGAGACGGGCGCAGGCCAGCACGGTGTTGCGGCGGCAACTGTGGCGGCCCGACTGGGCTTGGAATGTGTGGTGTATATGGGTGAGACAGACATGGAGCGCCAAGCCATCAACGTGTATCGGATGAAGCTGCTGGGTGCGCGGGTCGTTCCCGTTACTTCCGGCTCCAGGACGCTAAAAGATGCCCTCAACGAAGCGCTCAGAGATTGGGTCACCAACGTGGATGAAACATTCTACATCATAGGCTCCGTTGCCGGTCCGCACCCGTATCCGCGAATGGTAAGGGACTTCCAATCAGTGATTGGAAGGGAAGCTCGCGCGCAGATCCTTGAGCAGGCGGGTCGCTTACCCGATGCGTTGGTGGCGTGCGTGGGGGGAGGATCGAATGCGATGGGGCTATTTTACCCATTCTTAGGGGATTCAGAGGTTGCTCTTTTCGGCATCGAAGCGGCCGGGGAGGGTATTGAGACGGCCCGCCACGCGGCTCCGTTATGCGCGGGTAGACCGGGGGTGTTGCACGGTAATCGGACTTACCTGATGACCGACGACGATGGCCAGATTTTAGCTACCCACTCTATCTCTGCGGGCCTCGACTATCCGGGAGTCGGTCCTGAACATGCCTGGCTAAAGGATACTGGCAGGGCTACTTATGCGTCGGTTACCGACGGCGAAGCCCTGCAAGCCTTTCATGGCCTTACCCGCACAGAAGGTATTATACCTGCATTGGAGTCCAGCCACGCCTTGGCTTACGCTGGCTCTTTAGCCAAAGCCATGTCGTCGGATCAGGTGATCATCGTCAATCTTTCGGGACGTGGTGATAAGGATATTCATACCGTTGCGTCTCAAGAAGGCATTCCGGTATGAGTCGGATCACAGGTTGCTTTCAGCGCCTCCAGGAAGCGCGGCGTTGTGCCCTCATTCCCTTCGTGACAGCGGGGGATCCGGATCTTTCCGTAACCTTACCGCTCATGCATGCACTTGTAACTGCTGGCGCCAACATCATTGAGCTTGGAGTACCATTTTCAGATCCCATGGCCGACGGACCTGTTATTCAGCGTGCCAACGAACGTGCTTTAGCGAGGCAAGTAAGCTTGCGAAAGGTCTTAGGTTTGGTGAAAGCGTTTCGAGCGCACGATGTTGAAACGCCCGTAGTTTTGATGGGTTACCTGAACCCTATTGAAGTGATGGGTTACGATGCTTTTTCCGACATGGCTGCTGGCGTCGGAGTGGATGGTGTGATTACCGTCGATTTGCCGCCCGAGGAAGCCGAGATCTTTGTCCGGACGATGCAGCACCGGAGCATCGATCCGATCTTTCTCCTCGCGCCGACAAGCAATAGAGCCCGCATCGCTCAGATCTGCGCTCTAGCACGCGGTTTCGTATATTATGTTTCTTTGAAAGGCGTTACTGGTGCGGCTCACCTTGATGTTGAATCTGTAGCCAATAAAGTCTATGAAATCAGAGAGATAACCGATCTTCCGATAGGCGTTGGGTTTGGCATTCGGGACGCCGAGTCGGCTGCACGCATTGGCGCCATTAGCGATGCGGTGGTCGTTGGAAGTGCGCTCGTGCAACGTGTCGAAGCGTTGCGCCATCGATGGGAGGTAATTCCAGAGGAAGTCCCCTTGCTCATTTCTGAGATGCGACGTGCAATGGACCACGGCCGCAGTCCACGATGACAAGTTCCAGAATGAGTTGGTTTGAAAAGCTCCTGCCATCGCGGATTCGAACAGATGCCAGGGGCAAGCGGAACATTCCCGAGGGACTATGGACCAAGTGTCCTGCTTGCGGCGGGGTATTGTACCGCGCCGAGCTAGAGCGCAATCTTGAAGTTTGCCCGAAGTGCGGCCACCACAGCCGCCTGCGGGCGCGCCAAAGGCTAAGCCAGTTTTTGGACCCTGAGCCGCATATGGAGATCGGTGCGGAGCTTCGTCCGGTGGATGCCCTCAAGTTCAAAGACAGCAAGAAATATCGAGATCGCCTGGCACAAATTCAAAAAACAACGGCTGAAAAAGACAGCCTTGTAGTCATTATGGGACAAGTTTCTGGTATCCCGGTTGTTGCTGCTGCTTTTGACTTCGCATTCTTAGGTGGATCGATGGGCTCGGTGGTCGGAGAGCGCTTTGTACGCGGCGTCAATACCTGCTTGGAGCACCGAATTCCACTCGTGTGTTTTTCGGCGAGCGGTGGAGCGCGGATGCAAGAGGGCGTTTACTCGCTTATGCAGATGGCAAAAACCAGCGCAGCACTGGCCCGCATGAGCCGTGAGCGTCTGCCCTTTATCTCGGTGCTGACAGATCCAACCATGGGAGGCGTCTCCGCAAGCTTAGCTATGCTTGGGGATATTAATATCGCCGAACCGAAGGCCTTGATCGGATTCGCTGGTCCCCGAGTGATTGAGCAGACCGTGCGGGAGCGGCTTCCGGACGGATTTCAACGCAGCGAGTTTTTGCTAGAGCATGGAACCCTTGATCTGGTGGTCGATCGACGGCAAATGCGTCATTGTATTGCCTCGCTTCTGGCCATGTTAACTCACCGCTCGCTATCGTTGCTAAGCGCACCTGCAAAGACTGATAGCATTGGACGCGAGTAATCTAGGCTAAGGGGCGTGTGAAGCAACAGGTCGCGAGGGCCGGAGCTGCACGCCGCACGGCGGTGAAAAGACTGGGACCTCGTGAGGGGAAGCACACCAACCACCGCGCCACGCCGCTATGGCAAGCGCAGTAGTTTTTGACATAGCTTCTGCGGGTGACATTTGGCAGCCGAATTGATCGGCGGCTCCTATCGCATCGGGATCTTATGCGCTTCGATAGTCTCTCCGAATGGCTCGCCTGGCAGGAAACGCTGCACCCAAAAACGATCGATCTCGGTTTAGATCGGTGCATGCCCGTGGTGGAACGGCTGGGCCTCAGGCAGGCTGAATTTCCCATCGTGACCGTGGCCGGTACCAACGGAAAGGGTTCTGTGGTCGCTATGCTGGAGGCGATTCTCCGAGCAGCGGGGTATCGGACAGGCGCGTACACGTCTCCGCACCTAGTGCGTTATAACGAGCGGATATGCGTCAACGGCATGGAGGTCAATGATGAGATGATCATGGGCTCATTTGAGCGCATTGACGACGCCCGCGAGTCAATTTCTCTGACCTATTTTGAATTTGCCACGCTAGCCGGCATGGACATCTTTAAGAGGATGGGCATAGATGCAGCGATCCTTGAGGTGGGACTTGGCGGGCGCCTCGATGCGGTGAATTTATTCGACGCCGCTATAGCGCTGGTGACGACGGTTGATATTGACCATGTGCGCTGGCTGGGCAACGATAGAGAATCAATCGGTCGAGAAAAGGCGGGTATTTTTCGTTCAACCCGCCCCGCCGTGTATGGCGATGCGCGTCCCCTCAAGAGCTTAGAAAAGTATGCGAAGAAGCTTGGGGCGCCATTGTTCCGTCTAGGCCGAGAATTCTCTTGCACGCTCCATGGGGAAAGCTGGGATTGGTACTCGGAGGACCGGACCTGGCGGGGTCTTCCTCGGCCGGCTCTCGCCGGTTCCTTTCAGATATTCAATGCATCGGCTGCGCTAATGGCATTGAGTTTACTGTCAAAGCGTCGACCCGCTTTGAGCATCCCGCTGACCGCGGTGCGTCGAGGCTTGGAAACGGTGCGCCTCCCGGGCCGCTTCCAGATACTACCAGGGCCACCAGAACGCATTCTCGATGTGGCGCACAATCCACAGGCGGCCAAGGCTCTTGCCGAAATGCTACAGCATAGAGATTCTCGTGGTAAGACCTTTATCGTTCTGGCGATGCTGTCCGATAAGGACATCCCCGCCGTTGTTGGCTTGATGAAAGGCTTGGCGGACGTATGGTATGTGGCGGATCTGAACATTAGTAGGGGCGCATCGGCGGCTGTTTTGGCGGGCGTAATACTACAAAAGCAGGCTTCAGCCTCCATACATCTGTTCCAGACGATATCCCAGGCCTACTTAGCGGCACTGGCCGACGCGGCCGCTGAGGATCGGCTCGTGGTTTTCGGTTCCTTTTACGCGGTCGGGGAAATCTTGCAGCTTGAACGCAATAAATCCGCCGCGACCGTTGCTGAGATTCATGAATGAGCAGCTAAAGCATCGCTTGGTGGGAGCCGTGGTTCTCGTAAGCGTTGCGGTTATCGTGGTGCCGATGGTTCTGAAGCCGCCATCGGATGCCGGCAAATCCATCTCACCATCGAGTGTAATCCACCAAACAAAAGAAGACCGTGTCGATGCGGGCAACCGAACCTCAGGGGCGCCCCAACATCGCCAGCCGGGCCAGCAGGATCGAGCCCTTGCCATTGAAGCACGTCACCGGCGTGCAGTCGAAGAACTCAATAAGTCACCTAATGGTAGGAACGCGAATGAGGTCGTTCGCACTGAAGGCGCCGTCGATGGGGCAGGCGCCGTGCCAGTGCCGCGAACGAATAGGAGCGCTGCCCCACTGGGGCGAAATGGAATCAGGGTAACAGGGCTCAAGGGTGAAGTTGCCTCCTCGACAGCGTCTTCGGGAGGAAATATACAAGCTTGGGCTGTTCAGCTCGGCAGTTTTTCTAAGAGAGGCAACGCGGTTGCGCTGCGTGATCGTCTCCAGGCACAGGGCTATCCGGCCTTTGTAAAACCGAGGGCTGTTAGGGATGCAGGACTTACGCGGGTCTATGTCGGCCCCGAGATATCAAGAGAGGACGCCCGCCAGCTATCCCGCATGCTCGGCAAGGAGACCAAACTCAGCGGTCTCGTGGTGCCGTACCCATAGCAGCCGCGCCGTGAACGATGGTTTTTTCGTAATCAATATCCAGCCACTCAGGGATCAGACGCCCCCCCGCCGCACGCACGACGGGGGGGCGTTTAGAAAAGCGGCAAGCCTTATCAGATTGTACCTTCTCCACGGGCTGCGCTCGTGAATTGGGCGGATTATACCATTCTCGGGATCATCGGCATTTCTGCGGCGGTCAGCACCCTACGGGGGTTTTTCAGCGAGGCTTTTTCTCTGTTTGGATGGGTATTGGCTTTTTGGGTTGCCCTTACCTACACTCGACCGCTCGCGGCGCAACTGCCGGAACTGATTGCCATCCATGCAGTACGCCTCGGCGTAGCGTTTTTCGCGTTACTCGTAACTACCCTGCTGGTGGCCGCACTAGTCAACTTCCTGATTGGGCAGTTGGTGGACACGACCGGGATAACGGGCACGGATCGACTCCTTGGGATAGTGTTCGGTATCGCGCGGGGGGTTATCATAATCGCTGTGTTGATACTCTTGGCCGGCTTGACGCCGTTCCCACAAGATCCGTGGTGGCACCAGTCATTACTTATCGACCACTTTCAGGTGATCGCGATGGAGATGCGAAAGTTTCTGCCGCCGGATATCGGTAGCTACTTTAACTACTGAGGCCCGGCATGAGGTGCTCCATGCGTTCGGTAGCAGACTAACCGGGTAATTGCCCTAGGTACCATGAGCCATGTGCGGAATTGTCGGAATCGTAGCTCGGGACCATGTGAATCAGGCGCTTTATGACGCCATGACGGTGTTGCAGCATCGAGGGCAGGACGCGGCGGGAATCGTGACCTGTGACGGTGGCCTGTTGCACTTGCGCAAGGACAATGGATTAGTGCGGGATGTTTTCCAAGCGCACCACATGCGCGGGTTATTAGGCAATATCGGGATCGGGCATGTTCGGTACCCGACCGCGGGCTGCTCCTCCTCCGCGGAGGCCCAGCCATTTTATGTTAATTCACCCTACGGCATTACACTCGCCCACAACGGGAACCTTATCAATGCCGAGCAGCTTAAGCGTGAGCTGTTCCGGGCAGACTTGCGGCACATCAATACTGATTCAGATTCAGAGGTTCTGCTGAATATTCTTGCGCACGAGCTGCTAAAGCTGGGGAAGCTTACTATCGACGAAAATGACATTTTCACGGCTGTGTCGCAGGTCCACCGGCGATGCCTGGGAGCGTATGCTGCCGTTGCCATGCTAATTGGCTATGGTATTGTCGCCTTTCGGGATCCTTTTGGTATTCGCCCGCTTGCATTTGGTATGCGCGAAACGCCAATGGGTGTGGAGTATATGGTGGCGTCTGAGAGTGTTGCCCTAGACGCTCTAGACTTTCATCTGATCCGCGATCTAGAACCGGGAGAAGCCATTTTCATTGATACGGCTGGGCGCTTTTTCGCCCGTCAATGCGCCACCCACAGTACCCACTCCCCCTGTATCTTTGAATTTGTCTATCTTGCTCGTCCTGACTCTATTCTCGACAAAGTATCAGTCTATAAGGCACGGCTGCGCATGGGGGAACGCTTAGCCGACAAGATTTTGCGTGAGTGGCCAGACCACGATATCGACGTCGTCATTCCCATTCCCGATACCAGTCGCACCGCAGCACTGCCGCTTGCTTACAAGCTGGGGGTCAAGTATCGCGAAGGTTTTATCAAAAACCGCTATATCGGGCGGACCTTCATTATGCCATGGCAGCATCAGCGTCGCCGATCGGTCAAGCAGAAGCTGAACGCTATCGGGCTTGAGTTCGAACGCAAGAATGTGCTCCTGGTGGATGACTCCATCGTACGTGGCACCACGTCAAAGGAGATCATCCAGATGGCTCGGGAAGCCGGCGCACGCAAGGTCTATTTTGCCTCGGCGGCTCCTCCGGTACGCTATCAGAACGTATACGGGATCGACATGCCGTCCGCGCGAGAGCTCGTAGCGCACGGCCGCACTGAAGAAGAGGTTGCCGCTACGCTTGGGGCAGATCGGCTTTTTTATCAGGACCTGCATGATCTCATCGAGGCGGCGCGAAAAGGCAATCCAGAAATCCGGCAATTCGACGCTTCATGCTTTACCGGTGAGTATGTTACTGGTCACGTGACTCCCGCTTATCTTGCCCAACTTGAGCAACAACGCTGTGATGAGGGAAAATCCCATGAGCTTCGCTCAGATGACGAGGTTCTCGAGCTATACAATGCTAAATAAGATCGTAGCCAGCGTCTTCAATTGCCCGCGCATAGCCAATTTCCCCACAGCGGTTATTGACACCGCGATGCTGATTCCTTAACCTCATTCTAGCGCCGATTTGACCTTCAGCTTGCGGGCGCTCTATAAATGCCGCTAAAGCGAAATTAAGCCCGCTTTAGCGACAGCGGGTTTTTTTGTGCCCGCAGTTTAGCGAGATGCTAGAACGTGGGCACAGCACTGCAGGAGAGATCGGTACATGGCAGACGTAAGTTTTCGAGAGTATGCATTTCAGACACGTGCGGTGCGTGCGGGACAAGTGCGCACGCCCGAGGGGGAGCACAACGAACCAATCTTTATGACCTCGAGCTATGTCTTCGACAATGCGCGTCAGGCGGCCGCTCGGTTTGCTTATGAAGAACCCGGGAACGTATATTCCCGCTTCACAAATCCAACGGTGCGCACCTTTGAAGATCGGCTGGCATCTCTTGAGGGTGGCGAGCGGTGTATTGCCACGGCTTCCGGCATGTCTGCCATCCTCACTACCTGCCTCGCGCTGCTTAAGTCAGGGGACCACATCGTTGCGTCCCGCAATCTCTTTGGCGCTTCCGTGAATTTGTTTAGTAATATTCTTGGTCGGTTTGACATTGAGACGACATTCGTCTCTCTCGTTGATCCGAGCACGGATGCCGAATATTGGCGACGCGCCATTCGCAAGAATACCCGCATGCTGTTTCTGGAGACTCCGGCTAATCCGCTCACGGAAATCGCGGATATTCCCAGCATGGCAACGCTTGCACAGACCCACAATAGTTTGCTTGTCGTAGACAATTGTATGTGTACGCCTGCGCTGCAGCAGCCGCTTTCCCTTGGAGCCGACATCGTCATTCACTCAGGGACCAAGTATTTGGATGGACAGGGGCGTTGTCTTGGCGGCGCGGTGGTGACTCGCGATCCCACGGTAGCAGATGAAATCTATGGCGTATTACGTACCGCGGGGCCGTGCATGAGTCCTTTTAACGCGTGGCTCATCGCGAAGGGGTTAGAGACCTTGCACCTTCGAATGCAGGCGCATTGCGCCGGCGCCTTTGAGCTTGCCCGTTGGCTAGAAAGAAAACCTCAAGTTAACCGTGTGCACTATCCGGGTCTTGAATCGCACCCTCATCATGAGACCGCGGCGCGCCAGCAATCGGGGTTCGGCGGCATACTTGCTTTCGAGGTAGCTGGGGGCCGCGAAGCGGCTTGGGCAGTGATTGATGCCACCCAACTGATCTCTGTGACGGCCAACTTTGGCGACGTGAAGAGCACGATCACTCATCCCGCGACGACCACACACGGTCGCTTGACCCCGGAGCAACGGGTTGAGGCCGGTATCGGTGAGGGGTTAGTCAGGTTGGCTGTTGGACTTGAAGATTTAGAAGACATCAAGCGGGACTTACAACGCGGCCTGGAAGCGATATCTAACGGGAGGTGATGAAATTACGCCTGCTCCCGGGCCGATTGACCTGATCGAGCGTAGCTAGCGGGGCTGAAAGCTTTGCATTTTGGCGCAATGGACATTGACAGCACTGAGCGGCGAGTACTGCTAGAGATCTATGCCGCTGGCGTTGCCGCGGTAGATGGCAGATCATGCGTCGCGGGTTTCGTGCAGGATGAGCTACGCCACGATCACGGATGGAATGCGCATCCCGTATACCTAGTAGGCATCGGTAAGGCGGCGGCGCGAATGGCTGCCGGTGCTTTCGATGTTCTGGGCAGAAGCATCACGTCGGCGTTGATCATGACCAAGTCCGGTCATTGCGAACCCCTGGTGCTTGGCGCCGTGCCGGTACGCTGCTTCGAGAGCGCGCATCCAATACCGGATGAGACGAGCTTTCGGGCGGGAGAGTTGCTAATGACCTTTCTTGACGCCGCTCCCGCCTGCGCGCGTTTCATTTTCCTCATTTCAGGAGGTGCTTCCAGCCTGGTGGAGCTGCCACCGATTGGTGTTGACGCGCGCCACGTTGTCCGGATTCACCAGTGGCTATTGGGTTCCGGCTTGCCAATCGGGTCGATGAATCGGGTGCGAAAGCGGATCTCTCGCCTGAAAGCGGGTCGACTAGCGACATACCTTAGAGGGCGCGAAACCGTCAACCTGCTCATTTCCGATGTTCCTGAAGACGATCCACGAGTTATTGGGTCGGGTTTGTTGATCGAACATAGCCAAAGTGACATCGATGTCAGCGATATCCCTCTTCCATCGTGGGTAGCGCCGCTGCTGTTAAATCCTCCGGCGCTCGCTGAGGCGTCAGCCTTTGCAGGTATACGTACGGAGGTTATTGCTAGGCCAGAACTTGCACGGGCTGCGGCGGCTGCATTGGCGGCGAGGCGGGGCTACCCAGTCAAGCTTCATGAGGATCTCATGCAAGGTGAGGCTAACGATGTGGGGAAGTCCATTGCCTTGCAGATCCTGGCTGGCGCACCGGGGGTGCAGATCTGGAGCAGTGAGGTGACGGTGACATTGCCCTCGGCACCGGGTCGCGGCGGACGGTGCCAGAGCTTGGCGCTTGCCGCAGCCATTACGTTGGCGGGGCAGCAGAATGTTTATCTCCTTGCAGCGGGCACTGATGGGACAGATGGGCCTAGTATGGCTGCTGGCGCCTTGGTGGACGGCAACACAGTGCAACGCGGAAGACGCGCGAATGGGGATGCCACAAAACATTTAGCCGCCGCGGATGCGGGTAGTTTCTTGGACGTGAGTCGGGATCTCATCACCACCGGTCCGACTGGGACCAACGTGATGGATTTGCTGGTGTCGCTGAAAACCGCGTAATGCCGCTATGACAAGCGCAGCGGAGTCTCGCCTGATGACCTGTCGCCATTAGGCGGGACGCCTTTCGATGAGTGTCGAAAAAACGGCCTGGGCTACCGACAAAACGGGCGGGCTACATCAAACATATCGGAGTTTCCCATGCCGGAGTTTCTTCGGTGATCCTCAGCTATGGTTTCGGGACGACCATTTCCTCGGGAATGACATACTGATCAAATTGCTCGCTTGTCAGTAGCCCTAGCTTGATGGCTGCTTCCTTGAGGGTGACATTGTCTGCGAAGGCGGTCTTCGCTATCTTTGCCGCGTTCTCATAGCCTATATGGGGATTTAATGCTGTAACGAGCATTAATGAATTGTGGAGATTGTAGTGGATTTTCTCCATTACAGGCTCAATACCTATCGCGCAATTGTCGTTGAAGGAGCGCATGGCATCGGCCAAGAGTTGCGTAGACTGCAGGAAGTTGTAGGCGATTACCGGCTTAAAGACGTTGAGTTCAAAATTCCCCTGGCTTGCGGCAAACCCAATGGTTGCATCGTTGCCAAATACTTGACAGGCGACCATGGTTAGAGCCTCGGATTGAGTTGGGTTGACTTTGCCGGGCATGATGGAGCTGCCGGGCTCATTGGCAGGAATTGAAATCTCGCCAATCCCGCAGCGCGGGCCGCTTGCAAGCCAGCGTACGTCGTTAGCGATTTTCATTAGGTTCGCTGCCAAAGCCTTTAAGGCGCCGCTTGCGAAAGCAAGTGCATCGTGAGATGTCAACGCCTGGAACTTGTTTGATGCTGAGGCGAATTGCTTACCCGTATCACTAGCGACTGCCGCCGCCACCCGCTCGCTGAATTCTGGGTGTGCGTTCAGTCCCGTTCCGACCGCCGTACCCCCGATCGCTAATTCACGTATGTGTG
>JAGTVB010000198.1 GCA_018224385.1 Gammaproteobacteria bacterium | reverse complement strand
TTGCTATCGTTTCGAGGATTTCTTCTTTAGATACTGCCATCGCGCCCTCCTGAAACTCGCATTCGAACTCATTAACTCTCAGAAGCCGTCTCGAAAATAACCGCGCTTGCCACGGCGCTATTGGGCCACCGAGCCACAAAGCTATTCCAGACGATTTTGTCTGGCCACCGGGCGGGCGCCTTGCTCTGCCGGCCACGGCGAGCTTCCCAAAACGGCGTCCAACTACCTTACGCCACTGGGGCGAAAAACTGTGTCACGCGTTGCTGCCGAACCCTACTCCAGCGTTACTGATTCTGCTTTTGATCGCGGATGGCAGCGAGCGTGCGCGCGAGCTTCGCATACGGCTCCGCCAGGGTACGCGCTAACCTTGCAATCGGTGCCTTCATCACGGCCAAAAGCCTGCTCAGGGCCTCCTCGCGGGTGGGGAGCGTCGCCAGAGCACCAATATCACTCGGTGCGATGAGCTTGCCACCAAAGGCGATCAGCGTCACCTTCAGCTTATCGTTTTCCTTGGCGAATCCAGCCATCACCCGCGCCGCGGCTCCGGGCTCCTCGCGCGAAAATGCGAGCACCAACGGGCCGACGAAACTATCCTTCATGCAATGGAAGCCGGTGCCATCCACCGCACGCCGCGCCAGGGTATTGGGAACCACCCTCAGGTAAACATTGGCTTCCCGCGCAGCGATGCGTAACTTCGTCATCTCCGCCACAGAGAGTCCGCGGTATTCTGCCGCGATCGCCGAGTGAGCCTCGCTCGCCACTTCCGCCACCTCGGCCACCACCTTCTTCTTTTGTTCAAGCGTCAACGTCACCTTACCGCTCCTCGATTACCCCGCTACAGGGCTAAGGTGGTCTTTTCAATGGCGAGGCCCGGACCCATGGTGCTCGACACCGACACCTTGCGCACGTAAATGCCCTTGGCGGTACTCGGCTTGACCCGATTGAGGTCGGTGAGCAATGCCTGCAAATTCTCGCGCAATGCCTCGACCTCGAAGGAAATCTTGCCGATGCCGCAGTGAACAATCCCGCCGCGGTCGGCCCGATAGCGCACCTGGCCTGCCTTGGCGTTCCTGATGGCGCCGGCCACATCCGGGGTCACCGTGCCGACCTTCGGATTGGGCATCAGGCCGCGCGGACCGAGGATCTTCCCAAGCTGCCCGACCACGCGCATCGCATCAGGACTGGCGATTGCCACATCGAAATCCAAAAAGCCCTGCTTGACGCGCTCCGCCAGATCGTCCATTCCCACCACGTCCGCGCCCGCCTCCGTTGCCGCCTCCGCCGCTGCGCCTTGCGCAAACACCGCCACGCGCACGTCCTTTCCGGTACCGTGGGGAAGCACCGTGGCACCGCGCACCACCTGGTCCGATTTCCGAGTATCCACCCCGAGGTTGACCGCTGCCTCAATGGACTCCTTAAATTTCACCGAGGACAGTTGCTTAATCAGCTCGAATGCCTCATCCACGGGATAGAGCTTACCGGTCTCCACTTTTTCATTGATCGCGCGCATGCGCTTAGAGCGTTTCGCCATCGCTAAAGACCCTCGACGTTGAGGCCCATGCTGCGGGCGCTACCCGCAATGATCTGCACGGCGGCTTCTAAATCATTGGCATTGAGATCAGCCATTTTGGTTTTGGCGATTTCCTCGAGCTGAGCCCGCGTCACCGTGCCGACCTTCTCCAGATGAGGCGTCGCGCTGCCTTTCTCAATGCCAATCGCCTTTCTCAGGAGCACCGAAGCCGGAGGCGTCTTGGTAATAAAGCTGAAGCTTCGATCGGCATAAACCGTCACCACCACCGGAATCGGAAGGCCCAGCTCCAGCGTCTGCGTGTGCGCATTAAAGGCCTTGCAAAACTCCATAATATTCACGCCGTGCTGCCCCAACGCGGGCCCGACCGGGGGACTTGGGTTCGCCTGACCCGCTGGGACCTGAAGCCGCACATAGGCCAGGATTTTTTTTGCCATCGTTAACTCCCATTGGATCCTAAAGTTTGCCGAAAAGCCTCGGGAGGCGCAGCAGGGTTTCCGGCCACGGTCACGGTTTCGTCAGCGCCACCATTCAGAGATGAAAGCCGCACCCCGAATCTGTAGGCAGCCAACCGGACGAAACGATGACCGTGGCCGGTTTTCCAACAGCTTCTCAGTCTTTCTCGACTTGGCTAAACTCCAGCTCGACTGGCGTGGAGCGCCCAAAAATCAGCACGGCGACGCGCAATCGGCTCTTCTCGTAATTGACTTCCTCAACCACCCCGTTAAAGTCAGTGAAGGGACCATCGACGACCCTCACCACTTCGCCCGGTTCAAACAGAACCTTCGGACGGGGACGTTCGGTACCCTCTTCAACACGCTCCAAGATAACTCGTGCTTCGGCATCGGAGATGGGTGCGGGCTTGTCGCTGCTGCCACCGATAAAGCCCATGACCTTAGGCACGCTTTTCACCAAGTGCCAAGTGGCGTCGTCCATCTCCATCTGCACCAGCACATAGCCGGGAAAGAACTTACGGTCGCTCTTACGCTTTTGCCCACCGCGCATCTCCACCACCTCCTCGGTGGGCACCAACACATCGCCAAACTTTTCCTGCAGCCCACTTCGGACAATGCGATCCTTGAGCATGCGTCTGACTTGGTGTTCGAATCCCGAGTAGGCATGGACCACGTACCAGCGCCGAGTCATCTACAGTTAACCCCCGTGTCCCAGCAACTGGCGCATCAAATAGCCGAGCAATCCATCGAGCGCCCAGAGCAGCAATGCCATTACCGCCACCATGGCAATAACAATACCCGTCGTTTGTATTGTTTCCTTGCGGGTAGGCCAAACGACCTTGCGAACTTCCAGCCGCGCCTCGCCCACCATGTCCCAGGCGAGACGTCCTTTGGCGGTCTGTAGGGCGATCGCCACGGCAACCCCCGCCACGGCGATCAAGCCAACCACCCGCAACAACAGCGACTCATCGGCAAAGTAGTAAAAAGCACCCAGCGCAGCGGCAAGGAGCACGACCACCAATGTCCATCTTAAATTATCCGCCATGCCCCGCGGTGCCTCGACCTCTACGCTATCCGCCTGTGCTCCACCACTCGTAACCATAACCTCGCCGTCTCGGCGTTCCCCAATCGGCGCGCCAGCACATAAGTGCTGCGGCGTGCAATAATGCGCCTCGGCGACCAATTCACCGGCGCGGCCCAGCGAGACGTTCATGAAAAAGCGGTCCAAAAAACCACGCCTCGGTGGCTCCTCGCACTTCTCATGTACGCCCGGGCACACTCCGGTTGCTCGACCAGCGTGCGCCTTGCGCTGCGCCGACGCCCGCGACATTCCTGAAACAGCTTCTTAGCAATTGCTTGACGAGTGGCAATGGCTATGGCAGGCCAGGAGGGAATCGAACCCCCAACCTGCGGTTTTGGAGACCGCTGCTCTGCCAATTGAGCTACTGGCCTGAGGGAAGGATCCTTATTCTACACTCCTGGTCGGTGGCGATGTTCACATTCAATCACACGCCCCCGACCCACACCTCGGGTGCGGTCCCGACCGCGGACGCTTAACCCGCCGTTTAACGAACTGCGACATTTCTGAAACAGTTCCTAAGGGAGACCCGCCTATTCGATGACTTTGGAGACAACGCCGGCACCGACCGTACGCCCGCCCTCGCGCACCGCAAAGCGCAAACCCTCTTCCATGGCGATGGGCGCAATCAAGCTCACCGTCATCTTGATATTGTCTCCGGGCATGACCATCTCGATGCCTTCCGGAAGGTCAACCGCCCCGGTCACGTCGGTGGTTCGGAAGTAGAACTGCGGGCGATATCCAGTGAAAAACGGCGTGTGCCGACCGCCCTCCTCCTTGGACAGGATATATACCTCCGCTTCGAAGCGCGTGTGTGGCGTAATTGAACCTGGCTTTGCCAAAACCTGCCCGCGCTCGATCTCATCGCGCTTGATGCCGCGCAGCAACACCCCGATATTGTCTCCGGCGACGCCTTCATCCAGCAGCTTCCGAAACATCTCGACGCCGGTGCAGGTTGTCTTGTGGGTTTCGCGCAAACCGACGATCTCCACTTCTTCTCCTACCTTCACTTTACCGCGCTCGACCCGTCCCGTGGCGACCGTGCCGCGCCCCGAGATAGAGAACACATCTTCCACCGGCATCAAGAACGCCCCGTCGATGGCACGCTGTGGCTCCGGGATGTAACTGTCCAACGCCTCCGCCAGCTTCACGATGGATTCCTCACCCATTTCCGAGGTGTCTCCATCGAGAGCCTTCAGCGCCGAGCCGCGGATGATCGGGGTGTCGTCACCCGGAAATTCGTACTTATCGAGCAGCTCGCGAACCTCCATTTCCACCAGCTCCAACAGCTCCTCGTCGTCGACCATATCCACCTTATTCAAGTAGACAATGAGATAGGGAACACCCACCTGGCGTGCCAGCAGGATATGCTCGCGCGTTTGCGGCATGGGCCCGTCGGCGGCACTGACCACCAGAATCGCGCCATCCATTTGCGCCGCCCCGGTGATCATATTCTTCACGTAGTCGGCATGCCCCGGGCAGTCCACGTGGGCGTAGTGCCGCTTTTGGGTCTCATACTCGACGTGGGCGGTCGCAATCGTAATGCCCCGGGCCTTTTCTTCGGGCGCCTTATCGATCTCATCGAAGGGTATGAACTCACCACCGAACCGCGCTCCCAGCACTTTCGTCATAGCCGCGGTCAGTGTGGTCTTTCCGTGGTCCACGTGACCTATCGTGCCCACATTCACATGCGGCTTCTTACGCTCAAATTTGGCCTTGGACATGGCAATGTCTCCCTAAATCGCAGCAGTCGATCTTCGCATCTGGAGCCCATAACCGGACTCGAACCGGTGACCTCTTCCTTACCAAGGAAGTGCTCTACCGACTGAGCTATATGGGCGATTAACACGCTACTGTGCGTCTACCTCCCACGGGCATGCGACCCGATCACCCCCCAGTCGCCATCAAGGCAGCACAAGCATGGAGCGGGTGAGGGT
>JAGTVB010000197.1 GCA_018224385.1 Gammaproteobacteria bacterium | reverse complement strand
GGCTCACGGGCGTCAGCATCGACTTCATTGATGCCGGGTGTGTCTATCGCCCCCTGGCGAGTCAGTGGACTTGTCCTCTCGGAGCGTCAACCGCGCCTAAGCTTTTGCACACGATGCCAGCTCGTCTTACCTAGTCGCACCTCGAAATGCGCTAACGGCGCCTGCATCGGCAGCGCGATGCCGGTGGCGGAGATTTCAAGGGCCGCCCTGCCCCAGGCCGTCGGACAGCCGCGCCCCCACGATGCCGCTTTGGTGATATCCGCTTCGAGGTCCACTGCTGCGCGCGGGTGACGGTTCGGGCGGGGCTCTATTACCCTTAGCCTCAAAGCGGACCGACCGCCGGCGATTCCATTTAAGGATCCGCCGCCGGATCCCTGTGCCCACACCGGCAACGATAAACAGTGCCGGCCAGGGTCGTCGTTTCGGCCTACAAATTCCGAGCGCGGTTTTACCCTTTGAATGGTGATGCGGACAAGACGACGACCCTGGGTAACAGTGCCACCAGACAGGCAGCGATGAACCACTAGGCGCTCGCACAAGGGGTTGTCAGATGCTTAAGATGAGGGTTCTGGCAGGGTGCAACAGGAGCATAAGCGGGTGGCGCCAATGCGTTACTCAGGGCCATTGTGATCCGAAGGCGAATTGGAAAAGGGAATTGCATGGTGGGCCAAAAAATAGTACCTATTTGGGGAGCGGCTCGCGTGGTCCGCTCGTTACTGCAGTAATGGGCCGCGAGGCAGGTGCAGAAATCGCGAATCGAGCGCTGCGCGGATGACATCCCTGGTTTCGCCAAAGCGCAAGGGTTATCAATGTTACGCGAGCACCCGCTTGCCTGCCATGGCGCAGCCCCTATTATTGATTGACGAAATTTGGATGGACTTCCCTTTACTTAGGATGCGAGAGTGACTTTTGCCGATGGAACAAAGCGATTCGCCTCGACTCATCGATAAAACGCTGGGCAACATAAGACGAGCCTGGAAGGATCTAACGGGCGCGGCCCGTGTGAAGTTCACTGGAACGGTACGCGCCGATCTACCAGAAGATGATTGGGAGGTACTCAAGCGGCAGATTAACGCATGCCTAGAAGGCCGCGGGGGGCAAGTCTCGGCGCGAGCCAGAGCCGCCGACCTGGGACGTACGTACCTTAGCCTCAATGCCGACGGGCGTAGGCGCTTTTTGGCACTGCTGGCCCATGATTACGCTGTTAACAAAGAAACGCTTGCCACGGCGGTTGCAACTTGGACGGACTTGATGCAATCCCCGAAGGCGGAGCTATCAGAGTTCGACGCCCTTTATCGCGCTGCTCTGGCGGCCTTGCGCGACGCTCTGAGCCCGCCGCGCGTGCGACTGCTGGCGCAATTTAATACCTTGCCCGAGGGGGTGAAGTTTCTCGTGGACATGCGTGCCGAGCTGATTATGCTGGCCCGCAAGGATAGCGCGCTAAAAGGGTTGGATGATGACCTGAAGAGCTTGTTGGCATCCTGGTTTGATATCGGTTTCCTGGACCTGCGTTGTATCACGTGGGATGCACCGGCGTCGCTTCTTGAAAAGCTGGCGCGCTATGAGGCGGTCCACGTTGTCAAGTCCTGGAGCGATATCAAGAACCGGCTCGCACCCGATCGGCGCTGCTACGCATTTTTCCATCCCCAAATGCCCGACGAGCCCATCATTTACGTCTGGGTTGCCCTGGTGAAGGGAATGGCTGCAAACGTTCAAGCATTGCTTGACGTGAACGCCCCTACCGGCGATCCGGATGAGGCCGATTCGGCGATTTTTTATTCCATATCCAACGCACAAGCTGGGTTGGCCGGTGTGAGTTTTGGCAGCTTTCTGATCAAGCGCGTCGTCGATGCGCTCGAGAGTGATTTCAAGAACTTGAAGACATTTGCCACACTGTCGCCGATACCGGGTTTTTGTGCTTGGCTCGAACAGCGGATCAACGAGGAGGGTATGGACCTGTTGTTGCCCTCGGAGCGGCGCGAGCTGCTAGCTGCCGTGGACGACGAAGGCGACGTTCTTAAGGCATTCCAGGATGCGCGGATTTGGTATCGGGAACCGAGCATTGAGAACAGCGTGAGAGAATCGTTGATGCGGCTGTGTGCCCACTATCTGATGGAGGCTAAACAGGGTCAATATGCCCGTGACCGTGTAGCACACTTCCACCTGTCCAATGGAGCTCGCATGGAGCGCATCAACTGGCGCGGCGATGTCTCGCAGAAAGGGCTGAGCCAATCGGCGGGTATGATGATCAATTACCTGTACAAATCGGGCGACATCGAGCGCAATCACGAGGCTTACACGGGAGATGGTAAGATTCGTGCGTCAGGTAGCTTTAAGGCTTTGTTGAAGAGTTAGATTCGGCGCTCGACTCGCTCAAAGTTGTCAAGGCGACGCGCTACCGGAGCGTTACGCCTTTTACCGCGCGCACCAACTCCTCGAGCTGCGTCTTCTGGGTACCGACCATCCAGCGTGCCAGGTCGCCGATGCTGATCAATCCCTCCAACCGATCCCCCTCAACCACCGGCAGGTGTCGAAACCGTTTATCCGTAATCACGTGCATCGCATTTTCCACCGTGATGAAGGGACTCACACACTGGGGCTCTGGGGTCATGACCTCGGACACCGAAGTGCTACTCGGGTCGAGGCCTTCGGCCACCACGCGGCATAGAAGATCGCGTTCCGTAAAGATACCCAGAAGCTGGGCCTCCTCGGTCACGAGCATGGCTCCTATGCCGAGTTCTTTCATGCGACGAGCCGCGTCGAGAACGGACGCTTGCGGTGGAATGGAGTGTAGGGTACGACCCTTCTTTTCAAGGATGTTATTTAGTTGACTCAGCATGATGGTTCTCCTGTGTCGCCAAACGTCAAGAGACTACGGGAATTTCCTGAGCAGGGCCAGGTCTAGGATCGTGCGGTCGCCGCGAATCACGAATGCCCTTACCCATGACCGGTAACGAGTCGGCCACATGATCGGAGATCTCGATGATCGGAGATAATGAGCGCGTCTTCAATGGCCTTAATGCCAGGTCGCCAGCTCCTCTCTCTGAAGCGGGATCGTTCCGACCGTCACGTGGCCTGTAAAGAATTGCCCTGCGTGCACGACATTTGCTGCTGAAAGTCCTGCAGCTATCTTCACCGGATTATGCAAAGGCAACGACACGTGAATCACTGGCCCCGCATTTTTTTGCTTACCTTTCTATCTGTTCCTTCCGGACTGCAGCCGGCTAGGGCCGCAACGTTTCCGCTGCCCAGCCCCTCGACTCAGCTGATCGGAGAGGTCACGTACGTTACGGCCCGCTACGAGGATACCTTGCTCGACATTGCCCGCCGGCATGGTCTCGGCTATCAGGAGCTCGTTCTTGCCAATCCCACTATCGACCCCTGGTTGCCAGGGGAGGGAACGCAAGTGTTGCTGCCAACCCGGTATTTGCTTCCCGCTACACCGAGGGAAGGAATTGTAATCAACCGGGCGGAAATGCGCCTTTATTATTATCCCAAGCCCCGCTCCGGAGCGGTAGCCGAGGTCATCACCCATCCCGTCGGAATCGGGCGTGTTGAGTGGGAAACACCATTAGCGGTCACCTCAGTGAGCGCCAAAGTCGTGGACCCGACTTGGTATCCACCGGCGTCTATTCGGGCCGAACACGCCCAAGCCGAAGACCCGCTTCCTTCCGCCGTGCCACCGGGACCCGATAATCCGCTTGGGCGTTTCGCGATGAGCCTTGGCCTGGCCGGCTACTTGATCCATGGAAGTAATAAAGCCTATGGGGTCGGAATGAGGGTGAGCCACGGCTGCATAAGGCTGTATCCGGAAGATATCGAGGCCTTATTCGCAAGTGTTCCGATTGGTACGCCGGTGCGGATCATTAACCAGCCGTTTAAGACCGGCTGGGCAGACAATGTCCTGTATCTGGAGGTGCATCCCCCTGGAGCCGACACGAAGCAGCCCGCGATACAAGATTTAACGTCCCTTGTGCGGATACTTGTGACGGCGACACAAGACCAACCCCAATATGCTGTTCACTGGAGACGGGCAGAGGAAATTGCACTGAAGCACACAGGCATTCCGCAAGCGATCGCGGGACACGAAACAGAGCGTGCACTGTCCGTCTCCAACCCAAAGTCTCCCAACACGGATGCCAGAGGCGGGAATATAGGCTCCTAAGTGTGAAGTGCTCGCGATCGACCCATCCTAAAAGTTTGCTCTCACGAGTTGTGGTTACGGCATCCGGTTGGCGTAAGAGCGTGTGTTAAAACCCAAGCGAGCGCAGGCAGAACAAGGCGCACGCTGGCGAGGAACCGGAGTGTACAAGGGAGTACATGAGGATTTCGAACCAGCGCGCAACGCCGTTATGGCAAGCGCAGAAGGTTTTAAAACATGCTCTAAGGGCTAATCACCGTGATGGTAATGCGAGCCGCGGCCGGAATGTTGTCTGCCCCTTAGACTGCCTTTTTGGTTGCGCGCCCCTGGATGGGGCGCGCCGCTTCCAGACCAGCGGATTCGCTGGATAGAGTGACGGTTATTTCTCCATCGAACGCTTAAACGCGCGATCAATCTTTTCGTTGGTTTCTATGCAACATGTATTTGCCTCTTCACCAACACGTAGTGCTTCGTTGGCGGTCTCGGAGGCTTGCTGTGCTGCTGTCTTTGCCTCGTCAGCACTTGACATCGCCTCGCTCGCTGTTTGTTGTGCCTGGGCGGCAGCACTTTGAGCCTCTTCCGCAATCGCGCGCACACTTTTTACATCATTACTTGCACAGCCCGTGACTAATCCAATGCTCACAGCAATTGCTGTGACACCAAGCAGGTTCCTATAAGTCATCATTCCAATTGTCTCCTTATGACAGCCTGAATCCTAGATAACGGGTGCGAACTTGCTATCTACAACATCGAGTATCATTTAGTCAATTTATTACAAGTTAGTCCCAGCTTCTACTTAATACAACATTAAGTGTTGTCTGGTCAATTTATCACAACTTCCGTCCCCACTTCTATCCACGGCGCTAAAGCGTCAATTTGCTCGTTGGTTAGCGCGATGCACCCTCGAGTCCAGTGAAAGTTTCGATGTATCCGATGGTCGCCCTGACCCAGGCCGTGGATGCCGAGATGGCCTCCGAGTGGGGTGTCCTGTGGTGGTTCTTGGTGATTCAAAATGGCGTCGGAAATCTGACGGTAAATGCGATAATCAATAATGCCCTTCTTCCACGCTCGAAATGCATGCTCGAGAGTCGGATAGTTTAAGCCATAGAAGCGATAGTAATGGCTGCCTTTGTTTATTTTCATTACACGGAATCGGCCAAGTGGTGTGCGATTGTCGTCTTTCAGGCGCTGCTCGGCGACACCACCGCGGCCAATGGCTACGTCTGAAAACTTAGCAATGGGCCGATCACCCTGTATCACCATGAGGGTACTGCTCTTGGTGTCAATTAAGAGCCAGGGCCGGTCCGCTGCTAGGCTGCTGGCCGTGAGGCAGCAGCCTAGCAGCAACTGCAGCCAGGCGCAGGCCCAACGGTGACGATAAAGGAGTTGAAACACCACAAAATTCATCATAGCAGAATCGACCGCCGCCCTTGATCCCGAGGAGGAACGCCTCGGAGGTAGGGTGAGTACCACATTGTCGAGGCAATGACGCAAGGATAAACTGCTGGCAGACTTTTTTTGCGGGGCAAGGCAAGCATCGTGCCGCTGACCGCGAGCCGTCTTACGCGTGCAGACCAAGGCGGACTACGAAATCTCATCAGCGTTGGCGCTCAGACAACCCGTCGGCTGCCACCCACGATTGGGTGGGACGGCGCCTTGACTGGCCTCGCAAAAGCTGTTTTAAAGCAACAGTGTCCAAAATAGCTTCTCAGGTACACTCAATTCGCATGTCGTAACCCCAGCACGACGGAGATTTTCCCATGAAAGTAGCCCTCATCGGCGGAACCGGCTTCCTCGGCTCTTACCTCGTGGATGAACTCGTTACCCATGGGCACTCTCCGGTGCTGTTGGTGCGACCGGGAAGCGAAGCCAAGCTCGACCATCCCGAGCAGTGCGTCACGCTGGCTGGAGAGGTCGGGGACAGAGAGGCTATTCGGCGGACTCTCAACGGCTGCGACGCCGCAATCTACAACGCAGGTATCCTGCGGGAATTTCCGAGCAAGGGGATTACTTTTCAGGGAGTGCACTTCGAGGGTGCGAAGCATACGATGGATCTGGCGCTTGAGCTGGGGGTTCGTCGCTTCTTGCTGACCAGCGCCAATGGGGTCAAGCCCAACGGCACCGCCTACCAAAAAACCAAGCATCTCGCTGAGCAATATCTCAAGACGACAGGGCTTTCTTGGACCATCTTCCGGCCCTCCGCGATGTACGGCCCACCGCGCGGGCGAAAAGAATTCGTTACCGAGTTGCGCGACCAGATCATTCGCTCTGCGTTGCCAGCACCACTGTTTTATGAGGGCTTATTGCCGCTGCGTCCTGGGAGTTTTGTCATCTCGCCAATTCATGTTAAGGACGTGGCGACGATCTATGTGAAATCTCTCGCAATGGACGAGGCTGTACACCAGACCTATCCCCTCTGTGGGCCGGATCCAATCGAGTGGCGCACGCTCATCGAAATGATTGCACGTGCCAGCGGCACCCGTAAGCTGGCGCTGCCGGCACCGGTACTGGCGCTTAAGCCGTGGCTTTTCCTTTTGGAGCAGTTCGAATTTTTTCCTATAACCCGCGATCAATTGCAAATGCTGATGGAAGGAAATACCTGTGATTCCTGGGAGGTATTTGATCTCTTCGGTATTGCGCCCAGCGCCTTCAATGAGGCGAGCCTACAGTACTTGTACGTTTAAGAAGCTATTCCAAAAACTACTGTGTCTGTCACGACGGCGTTGTGCGGTGCGGCGCCCCTCCTTGTAGGTTCGATTGGCATACCCCGGTTGCTGGCCGTTGTGCACCTTGCTCCGCCGAGATCATAAGACACTCTTTAGTATGGCGGTTGCTCGTTGCATGCCAAGGGCTTCCACCAGGAGACGCTGAGAGTAACGAGCCAGGGTCCTCGTTTCGTCCGCGTCACCCTTCAGAAGGTCAGGCCTTGCCAAGAACCTGCAGGCCGCCCATCTCCCGGCCTCAAGGGCACCGTGAATACATTCCTCTAGACATGGGCCGGTATCCTGCCGGACAAACCCTTGTGGCCGGCCCGAAGGCCAAAGAGTGCCGAACCGATGGCCCTGGCGGAGCAATCGCTCAAAATGACCCTTGTTACCGAGCCAAGTAAGAACCGCGGTAGGCGCCACGCATTACCTAGTTCCGTGGCGCCGCTGTGCGGTGCTTTCGTCCCTCAGAGCAAATCGCTCGGGTATACTCCGTGGACATGACATCTCGGGACAAAAAGTGAAGCCTGACTAGGAGTTGGTAATGGCAGAGATTCTGATGGAGTATGCTCTTTTTTTAGCAAAAGCTGTGACAATAGTTGTTGCCGTCGGCCTTACCGTGGCCCTGATCGCCGCTTCGGTCCGCCGCGAGCGCATGCCCGAAAGGCTCGAAGTCAAGCACCTCAACGAAAGATACGAGGCGATGACGAATACGCTGCGCAAAGAAACACTTTCGAAGAAGGCATTCAAAGCAAAAATAAAACTCGACAAGGCCCGCAAGAAGGCAGAACAAAAGCGAGAAAAAATGGCGGGTGATGGCGTGCGCCCGCGAGTTTTTGTTCTCAACTTTCATGGCGACATCAAGGCAACTGCTGTGAGCTCCCTCCGGGAAGAAGTTACAGCGGTATTATTGTTGGCAAGAACTGATGATGAAGTTGCGGTGAGATTGGAAAATACGGGCGGTCTAGTGCACGAACACGGACTCGCTGCGTCGCAACTGATGCGGATCAAGGAAAAGAAAATCCCGTTAACGATAATGGTAGATAAGGTCGCCGCGAGCGGCGGGTACATGATGGCGTGT
This sequence comes from Gammaproteobacteria bacterium, assembly GCA_018224385.1. Lineage (GTDB taxonomy): Bacteria > Pseudomonadota > Gammaproteobacteria > HK1 > HK1 > JAGTVB01. Next base: position 19,410 of record JAGTVB010000197.1, on the reverse strand, counting down.
GTCGCCGATCGAATTCTTGCAGCGCCCTTCGCCGTCCTCGGATCCATTGGCGTACTTGCGCAGCTGCCGAACTTCCATCGGCTCCTGGAGAACCACGGCATCGACGTCGAGCAATTTATGGCGGGCGAGTTCAAGCGTACGGTGACGCTTTTTGGTCGGAATTCAGATGAAGGGCGTGCGAAATTAAAGGAGGAACTGGAGGATACGCATCGGCTGTTTAAGGATTTTGTGACGAAGCATCGTCCCAAGGTGGAAATTGAGCGCGTTGCCACCGGCGAGCATTGGTATGGGACGCGGGCTCTGGAGCTGAAACTGGTCGATAGGCTCGTGACAAGCGATGATTATCTGCTTGAAGCCAGTCAGCGCGCCGAGCTTTATGAGGTCACCTACGCCGGAAAGCGTTCCGTCACACAACGCGTCGCGTCAATGATGCAGCAGGCATTGGAGCAACGACTGACACTGGGGAGTAACGTGTTATAGGCGCCGTTCGACCCACCGTAGGGGCGGCGGGCCGTCCCAATGGGTGCGAACATGAGGACAGGCCTCATGGTGGCTCTTGGGTGGATGTGCCCCAGGGCTCAGCAAGAGCCGCCGGAAGTGGACCGGGAAGAGGCTTCAGACCCGGCACAGGTCGGTCGGCGGTGGCTTTCCCTCAATGATCTACTCGCGACGCGTCCGGCGCTATGTCGCCTATTACCGAGGCTGGTGCCAGGCGTTTGGTGAACATGACATAGAGCAGGGACCAAGCGAATCCATAACCGGCATTCACTGGTTGTTTGGAGCGAGGCGCATCGGGCTCATACTGCCTGAAGACGTGAGGAAACGCTTCCTCAAGGAACTCGTGGGCCGGAAGGCAGGGGAGCCCTTTATTTCATTTTCTCGATCGTCCTCAGAAATCAGGGCGAATGGTTTCGTGTGGCCAGTGCTGAATGGAGATATTGAGCACGGCGTGGAGCGGCTGGTAGCGCTGGCGCAGCAGCACACAGAACTACACATGTTCCTGACGCATCATCTTTGCTATACGCCGGGAACCCGGATTATTACCTTTTCCGTCGCCAAGCCGCTGGTCATTTTGTATAAAGAGATCGATCCTTTGGCCTTATGCATTCATTAGTCGAGCGGCATAGGCCGAATGCATGCCGCGTTTCGATGAGCGCGCTTCGCTTATGCGTTTCTTGCGCGATAGGGCGTCAAGTGGCGTCGAACCGATGTTTGTTAGCCGCATCTAAAGAGAACGGCCATGCTCATCGTTTCGTCCGGCTGCCTACAGATTCTGGGTGCGGTTTTAACCTCTGAATGGTGACGCTGACGAAACGATGGCCATGGCCAAGAGAACGAAACATAGAGTTCGGAAACAATCCGTTGGTGGGGATTCCCCTGAGGAGGGTGGCAGATGAGACGCATCTATTTTTTACTACCGAATGTCGAGCGCGCGCGCCAAGTCGTCGATGAACTCCTGCTGGCACGCATCGAGGAACATCACATTCACGTTCTCGCTAAGGAAGGAATTCCTATGGAGAATCTTCCGCAGGCGTCGTTTCTGCAGAAGAGCGACTTTGTCCCGGCGCTTGAGCGCGGCGTCGCCGTTGGTGGCGGTGCGGGCCTGCTGGCAGGCTTGGTTGCGGTGACCTTCCCCCCTGCGGGCATGGTTCTCGGAGGCGGTGCCTTGCTTGGCATCGCCTTGGCGGGTGCGGGAATGGGTGCCTGGATCTCCAGCATGATCGGTGTGGATGTCCCAAATCGACAGCTGAAAGCCTTCACCGATGCCGTTGAGCGCGGCGAAATCCTCATGCTGGTGGACGTGCCGAAGGCACGTGTGGGCGAAATTGAAGACCTAGTGAAAAGCCACCATCCGGAGGTGGATATCGGAGGGACCGAACCGACGATACCGCCCTTTCCCTAGCAGCCGTTCTGAGGCTGCGGTGCCTGCTCTGCCGGCGCTGACTATATTTCTGAGGCGGTTTCCGAAAAAGCGCTACGGGGCAGCACCAAAGAATGCCGCGGAAGGCGGCGACAACACGCCGCAGCAACCGCGCGACGGTGATCGGCACCTACATCCTTTGCAGCAGGATTGCCCGACCGTGGGGCGGTGCCTTCCTTCAGGCTTCTGCCGCCGTCACCGTCTTTGACGCAATTTCGTAGGCGTCCCGGGATAGCTTCGGCAGACTGAGGATCTGCTCGAGTTCGTACTGCATCAACGCCTGCCGACCGGCGTCAAAACGTCGCCATCGGCTGAAGGCGTTGAGCAGGCGTGCGGCAACTTGCGGATTGAGAGGGTCTAGCTCACGGATGCACGCCGCGACCAATCGATACCCCGCGCCATCGGCTTGATGAAACCGGACTTGATTTTGATGACAGAAGGTGCCGAGAAGGGCTCGAACCTTGTTCGGATTCTTGAGATCGAAGCGCGGGTGTTCCAGAAGCCTCTTCACTTCGGCGACGGTCTGGGGGAGCGGTGAGCTTGCCTGAATGCTAAACCACTTGTCCATCACCAATGGATCGTCCCGCCAACGCTGTTCAAACAGCGCCAGCGCCTCGGGTCGTTCGGAGCAGTCGGTGTGAGCCAGCGGAGCAAGCGCCCCGAGGGCATCGGTCATGTTGTCCGCGCGCTGAAACTGGGCCACACACAAGGCACGAGAATCCGGCTCGTTGAGCAACATCAGATAGGCGAGGCAAGTATTTTTCAGACTGCGCCGGCCGGCGAGCACTGGATCGTAGCGGTACGGAGGGTCGGACCGATTGGCATGATAGGCCAACTGAAATGACGTTGTCAGGGTGCGCGAGAGCGTCAGCCTCAGGAATTCTCGCGCTTCGTGAATCGCAGCGACGTCGATAACATCCATCTGGTTGGCAATGTGTATCTCGGTAGGCAGGGCGAGTGCCTCGGCGGCCAGGGCTTTATCCAGGGTGTCATCACCGAGAATGCTCTCCACGGCCGCAATAAAGGCGGGTTCGGCTGGTTTCGTCCATTCCTCGCGTCGCGTTGCAATGAGGCGCAGCATGAGTCGGGTGGCGAGTTCTTGTCCCGCATTCCATCGATTAAAGGGATCGGTATCGTTCGCGAATAGAAAGGCCAATTGTGTATCCGTGAATTCGGCGGCTAACTTGGCCGGTGCGGAGAAGCCCCGTAGCAACGATGCCGTGGGCTCTTCGGTCACGCCCACAAAGGAGAAGCTTTCCTGCGGTCGGGTGATGCTCAAGACACGTGCCGTTGCCGGGGATCGGGTGCTTTCCCCCTCAAATCGAAGCGGAAGCTCTTGGCCGTGCTGATCCAGCAAGGCGATTGCGAGCGGGATCTGCATCGGCTCTTTATGCGGTTGTCCCGCTGTCGGCGGGCAGTATTGCGTGACCGATAATGTGTAGCGCCTGGCGCTCTCATCGTAGTCATGGGTCACGGTGAGCACCGGGGTACCGGCCTGGCTATACCACAAGCGGAATTGGCCGAGATCGCTGCCGGTGGCGTCTTCCATCGCTTGTACAAAGTCATCGGTGGTGGCCGCCTGCCCATCATGGCGGCGCAGGTACAGGGCGAGCCCGTGCCGGAAGCCCGTTTTGCCGAGCAAGGTGTCGAGCATACGAATGACTTCAGCGCCTTTATTGTACACAGTCATTGTGTAGAAGTTGCTGATTTCAATATAGGAATCGGGACGTACCGGGTGTGCCATGGGGCCCGCGTCCTCCGCAAATTGGTACTCGCGCAGGAGTCTGACTTCCCGAATACGTTGCACAGGTCCGGAGCTCATTGCGGCGGAGAACAACTGGTCCCGAAACACAGTGAGCCCCTCTTTGAGGCTTAGCTGAAACCAGTCACGACAGGTGATGCGGTTACCTGTCCAGTTGTGGAAGTACTCATGTCCGATGACGTTTTCGATGCCCGCATAATCGGCATCAGTGGCAGTTTCGGGCCTTGCCAGAACGTACTTGGAGTTGAAGATATTTAAGCCCTTGTTCTCCATGGCGCCCATGTTGAAGTCGTCGACCGCGACGATCATGTACGTATCAAGGTCATACTCGAGGTTAAAGGTCTCCTCGTCCCATCGCATGGCCTTTTTCAAGGAATGCATTGCGTGTCCGCACTTCTCTGAATTGTGTTGCTCGACGTAGATTTGCAGGTTCACCGCTTTGCCGCTGTGGGTGGTGAATTGGTCTTGCGTCAAAGCAAGATTGCCGGCGACCAGCGCGAACAAGTAACAAGGTTTTGGGAACGGATCTTCCCATGTGACCCAATGGCGCTGCCCCTCAGCGACCCCCTCTGCAATGCGGTTGCCGTTGGACAGCAGCACCGGATAGCGGTTTCTTTCGGCGGTGATGGTGGTGGTGTAGCGGGACAGCACATCGGGCCGATCCAAAAAATACGTGATCTTACGAAAACCCTGCGCTTCACATTGGGTGCAGAAGGTATCTCCCGACCGATACAATCCTTCGAGGGACGTGTTCTCCTGGGGCCGGACATGGGTGGTGATGTCGAGACTACAGCGGGGGGGTACACCGGGAATGGTAAGCTGCTCCTCATCGACGCGGTAACGGTCGGGAGCCAGGAACTCGCCGTTGAGCCGAAGGGAACCGAGCCTTAGTTCTTGTCCGTCCAGTACCAGGGCTCGCGGGTGCGCGCCACGCTGCGGGTTGCGAGCAATCTGCAGGTGTGAGTGTATTGTCGTTTCTGCCTCGTTCAGATGAAAACTCAGTTGAACACGCTCAATGAGATAATCGGGAGGCATATAGTCTTTGAGATAAGTGGTTTTGGGGACCGGTTGGGTCATGATTCTCCTCAGAGCTTGTGAATAAACCGACTGCGCATCCCGGGCGGTGTTGGATGCTGCTCGCTCCTCGCGTTGCTGCTGATAGGTCTCGCGCCGTCTGCCTTGCGCTCGGATCGCTCCCCACGGTTTCTTCACAAGCTATCAGCCGCCGCCGTGGGCAAGTGCAACGCCTTCACCTTACCAAAGTCGCCACATGATGAACCATTGGACGTATAGAATGAATAGACAACCACAATTGCCTCGTAGCCCTGGCCGGTTCTGCCGCTTCCATATTTATGAGATGATGGCCAGGATCGCCGTTTCGGCCGGGATGGCAATCAACCGCCTTGCCCCAAGGTGCGTCGTGAATACATCCGTGCAGACTCGAGTCCGGCATCCATTGTCGAACAGGTAGGACAGCTTCGTGCGGGTCGCACGACGATCAGGGGAGGATGCTTGAAGCTGGTACCACAGGCTGTCCCAGCATGGCCATAGATGCGTACTGCCGGCAGTTGAACCGCAGCTTTCTCAATTCAGCAGGGCCGCGCCGCCGGCTCTGGTAGCAACGCGTTAGATCGAGACGACTGGGTAGCGATGGAACGATTTATTTTTATCACCGGCGGTGTCGTGTCGTCCCTCGGCAAAGGCATTGCCTCGGCGTCCCTTGCCGCGGTGCTTGAAGCACGTGGCCTCAAGGTAACCCTGGTAAAGCTGGATCCTTATATCAACGTTGATCCCGGAACGATGAACCCTTTCCAGCACGGGGAGGTATACGTGACCGAGGATGGTACCGAGACCGATCTCGATCTGGGGCATTACGAACGGTTTGTCCGGACCCGAATGGGCCGAGTGAACAATTTCACTGCCGGGCAGATTTATGAGCGGGTCATCCGTAAGGAGCGCCGCGGGGATTATCTGGGCGAAACCATTCAGGTGATCCCCCATATCACCGATGAGATGAAGGCCTGCATCCGACGCGCCGCGGCCGAGACCGAGGTTGCCATGGTCGAGATCGGCGGTACTGTGGGTGATATCGAGTCACTGCCCTTTCTCGAGGCCATTCGCCAAATGGGCATCGAAATAGGCCGTCAACGCGTTCTCTTTATCCATCTGACGCTGGTGCCCTATATCGCGGCCGCGGGAGAGATCAAGACCAAACCCACGCAACACTCGGTGGCACAGCTGCGCTCCATTGGGATACAGCCCGACATCTTGCTGTGCCGGGCTGACCGGCCGGTACCTGCGAACGAAAGGCGTAAGATCGCATTGTTTACCAACGTTGAAGAGCGTGCCGTGATCTCGGCGGTGGATACCGACAGCATTTATAAGGTGCCTCGCATGTTTCACGAGCAAGGATTGGATGACATTGTCGTGGAGCGGCTGGGTTTACATGCGCAGCCGATCGATCTGAGCGAATGGGATCGGGTCGTGGAGCGGTTCGAACACCCCACGCAGCAGCTCCGAATAGGCATGGTTGGCAAATATATCGATCTTACGGAATCCTACAAGTCGTTATCGGAAGCTTTGAGCCACGCCGGAATTCACACCCAAACCAAAGTCGAGATTGCTTATATTGATTCGGAGCATATCGAGCGCGAGGGGACGGATTGTCTTAGTTCGATGCACGGCATTCTCGTTCCCGGTGGGTTTGGCAAGCGAGGCATCGAGGGCAAAATTCAGGCAGTGCAGTTTGCCCGGGAAAACAATGTCCCCTACTTAGGGATCTGTTTGGGAATGCAGGTGGCGGTAATCGAGTTTGCGCGGCACAAAGCCGGTCTTACGGGAGCTAACAGTACGGAGTTCAATCCTGCAACCCCTCATCCGGTGGTGGCTCTAGTCAACGAGTGGACCACCGAGGACGGCGTGCTCCAGCGACGCGACGCCGCCTCTGAGCTCGGCGGCACGATGCGCCTAGGCGGTCAAAGGGCACGACTGCAGCCCGGGTCGCGGGCGCGCCAGATCTACGGTCAAGCGATCATCAATGAACGCCACCGTCACCGCTATGAGTTCAATAACACCTTTCTGCCAGTCCTCCAGGACGCGGGACTCATGGTGGCCGGGAGAACGGTCGACGGCAATCTGGTGGAGGTAATAGAGCTGCCCGACCACCCCTGGTTCATTGGCTGTCAGTTCCATCCGGAATTCACCTCGACGCCGCGGGATGGTCACCCCCTGTTTACCGCGTTTATCGAGGCCGCCAACGCCCAACGGGCTCGTTCGGAAACGAGCGCATGATACCTGCTTGGCACCGTTCGTGATTGGCCCGAGGCGGAGGTGAGCGGCTGCTGTCGGCCAAGCACGCAGTTCGGTTAGAATGAGGCGCGCGCAGGGAAGCGGTGTTTCCTTGCGTTGCGCCAACTGAAGGCTGCACGACCGAGCGGGCGCGCAAGAGCCCGTTCGTTCGAAGGTGTGGTCAAGAACGAGAGACTTAAGAAGAGGAGGACTCTGACTGTGGCGCAAATACGCGATATCTTAGCCCGCGAGATCCTTGATTCCCGCGGCAATCCCACCGTGGAGGCGGATGTTATTCTGGATTCGGGCGTGGTTGGGTCGGCCGCAGTTCCGTCGGGAGCATCCACTGGCAGCCGCGAAGCGGTGGAGCTGCGCGACGGCGATGGAAAACGGTATGGGGGAAAGGGCGTTTCCAAGGCGGTAGCCAACGTTCGCGAGATTATTTTGCCGGCGCTCAAGGGTATGGATGCAAGCCGACAACAGGTGCTCGATGACAAGCTTATCGAGCTGGATGGGACGGAAAATAAAAGCAAGCTCGGCGCCAATGCCATTTTGGCCGTATCGCTCGCTGCCGCAAAGGCGGCGGCAAAGGAACGGGGGGTGCCGCTGTATCGCTATCTCGGCGGCGATGGCCCCTTTCTGATGCCGGTGCCGATGATGAATATCATCAACGGTGGCGCCCACGCCGACAACAATGTGGACATGCAGGAATTCATGATCATGCCTGTGGGTGCGCCGAGCTTGCGCGAAGCGGTGCGTTACGGCGCGGAGGTATTCCACGCCTTAAAGAAGGTACTGCAAGATAAAGGCATGAACACGGCGGTTGGGGATGAAGGCGGCTTTGCACCGAATCTGCCGTCCAATGAGTCGGCTATCGAGGTCATCCTGCAGGCGATCGAGAAGGCGGGCTATACTGCTGGCAAGGATATCTACTTGGCCCTCGACTGCGCCAGCTCTGAGTTCTACAAGAATGGTAAGTACGATATAGCCTCGGAGAACAAGCAGCTCTCTTCCGCTGAGTTTGCTGATTATCTGGCGGAATGGGTAGACAAATACCCAATAATCTCGATTGAGGATGGTATGAACGAGGGCGATTGGGATGGATGGGCGTTACTGACAGAGCGTCTAGGGAAGAAAGTCCAGCTCGTTGGAGACGACCTGTTTGTCACTAATCCCGCAATACTCAGAGAAGGCATCGAGAAGAGTATCGCAAATTCCATTCTCATTAAGGTCAACCAGATCGGCAGCCTGTCGGAGACTCTGACCGCCATTCAGATGGCCAAAGACGCAGGCTATACGAACGTCATTTCTCATCGCTCTGGCGAGACTGAAGATGCGACCATTGCGGATCTGGCGGTTGCAACAAGTGCCGGCCAGATCAAGACCGGCTCCATGTCGCGCTCAGACCGGGTCGCCAAATACAACCAGCTCATACGGATAGAGGAACAGCTCGAAGCCGCAGGTCAGTGTCGCTATCCTGGCATGGACGCGTTCTATAATCTGCACAAGTAATGCATCGAAAAGGCTTGCGGAGCACGACAAAGGGGCGCTGCTCACGACGCCCTTTTGTCTTATTGGACGCACCATGAATAAAGCGGCCTACACGGCTATTTAGCCGGTGGGCCGAGGATTTGGATGGCTCGCCGGGGGGGTGTACCCTCCCTAGGAGGATGTTTTTAAACCCCGGCGGGCGCACAGAGAAGCAGGCGCACGGTGGCGAGGAACCGCAGTGTACAAGGGAGTACATGACGATTTCCAGCGAGCCGCAACGCGGTTATGGCAGGCGCAGTAGGTGTTTAATCCTCTGAGGGGCACGGTGCTCGCCTCCAGACGGTCAACGGCCGTGCAAAGCCTTTTGCTCCCCATCCGGGGCTTGCCTGCAAAGCGATCAATAAAACGGTCATTTCCATGAAACATGCGGCGGCTTAACCTTGCTTTGCTCGGATTGTTGACGGTCTTGCACTACCGACTGTGGATTAGCGATGATGGTTTTTCCCAGGCGCAACGCCTACGCGAAGCCATCACAGCACAACGAATGGAAAACGCCAAGTTGCTCGCGCGCAATGAAGGGCTCGCCACAGAGGTCGAAGATCTCAAAGAAGGATTGGAAGTCATCGAAGGGTTGGCTCGGCGAGAGCTGGGGATGATCGCAAAGGGCGAGACTTTCTACCAACTCCTCGAGGACTAGGGTACCGGCAGACAACAAGCTATTTTGATTTTTCATCAAACAGAATCGCTTTTTCAAGCCGCCTCTAAGGGAACTCAGTGAGGCCTCGCAATTATTGGGCAGTTTTGCCAGCGGCGGGAGTCGGTCGGCGCATGGCCACGCAAATTCCCAAACAGTACCTACCGCTGCGGGGCCGGCCGATCATCGAGCATACCGTCACTCGGCTTTGCGGCCACCCTTTGGTGAGCGGGGTCGTGGTCGTGCTTGCGGCCCAGGATACTGGGTGGTGCGGGGTAAACATCGACACCCCAAAGCCGGTGATTCGAGCACTAGGGGGTGCTGAACGTTGTCACTCCGTTTTAAACGGAATCGAAGCGCTCAGCGATCTTGCCGCGCCAGCGGACTGGGTTTTGGTGCACGATGCCGTTCGGCCCTGTGTGAGGCTTGCCGATGTTGATCGGTTAATTACGATGCTATCGGATCATCCGGTTGGAGGGCTTCTCGGTTTACCCGTGGGGGATACCATCAAACGTGCCGATGCGCACGGCACGGTTGCGGAAACCGTCAGTCGACAAGGGCTATGGCACGCCCTAACACCTCAGATGTTTCGGCTTCAAGCGTTGCACCAGGCCTTGCGCAAGTGCATCGAGCAAGGCCTGATGATAACTGACGAGGCCCAGGCGATGGAATTGACCGGAAGTGCGCCGCAGCTCGTGGAGGGTTCTCCCGATAATATTAAAATCACCCGGCAGGCCGATTTGGCGCTGGCCGAACTATTCCTGGCCCATCAGAGGGCAACACCTTGAGGGTAGGGCTTGGCTTTGACGCCCACCGTTTTGCGCCCGGCCGCGTGTTGGTTATTGGGGGCGTTGCGATTCCTTTTGAGCAAGGCTTGGCTGCCCACTCTGACGGTGATGTGCTTATCCATGCACTGTGCGATGCCCTGCTCGGGGCCACGGCGGGAGGCGACATCGGTCGTCATTTCCCGGATAGCAGCCCGGAATACCGCAACATTGATAGCCGCATCTTGCTTCGGAGCGTCGCCGAGCGCATTCACGCCCAGGGTTACCGGCTATGTAATGCCGATCTTGTGGTTATCGCTCAGGCGCCAAAACTGTCGCCCTACGTGGAAGGTATGCGTTGCAACCTCGCCACGGATTTGGGAGTGACATCCGCGCAGATCAATATCAAAGCCACCACCACCGAGGGGATGGGCTTTACCGGGCGCGGCGAAGGCATCGCGGCGCAAGCGGCCGTACTGGTCGAGCAGACGTGAGGGCGATCCGTCGTTCCCAACTGCGAGCGTCCGTGTTGGCACGTGCCGGCAATGTTTCCGCCGGCGTTTTGCGGAGCACCGAGCGTCTCGACGATGCGCAGTGTGATTGCAGCACGATAAGACCGATGCCCGCGGCCATAGGGCGGCGATCCCAAGCGTTGCGCCCGCCACAGTCCGTAAATACTGTGGCGGTACGGCCTATTTTTGGTTAGGTGTGAGTCGCTGATTAGGCGACCGGGCGCGTTAACGCTGGGTTTTGTACCGGTGGCTTGCTCGAGTAGTCGTAAAAGCCTAAGCCGGATTTGCGCCCCAGATAGCCGAGTTGAACCAAGCGCGTCAGCGTATGGGGAGTCGACATGTGCGGCTGGTGAATATCCTGATAAATATTTTCCGACATTGCCTTGACCACATCTAAACCGATGTAATCGGCCAGGGCGAACGGCCCCATCGGATGGCTGGCACCGGCAGTCATCGCGTAATCGATGGTCTCGATGGTGCCGGTTCCCATCTCCAGCAGGCGGATAGCGCTGAGCATGTACGGCGTGAGCAGACGGTTTACGATGAAACCCGTCGTATCCTGAACGACAACCGGATCCTTATTGATGCGGTTGCAGAACGCTTTTAGGGTACTAATCGTTTCCTCAGACGTCTCAAAGGCATGGATGACTTCAACGAGCTTCATCACGGGCGCTGGATTGAAGAAATGCAGTCCCGCCACACGGTGACGCTCTTTACATACCGCCATCATGGCTGTGACCGACAAAGTCGAAGTATTCGTCGCTATGATCGCGTTGTTGCTGAGGATGTTTTCTAATCGTTGAAAAAGCGCGGTCTTGACGTCGATGTCTTCGATCACGGATTCAATGACCAGATCGCAATCGGCGACCTCGTTCTCATCGGTTGACAGATGCAGGCGTGCCAAAGCGGCATCGCGTGCATCCGGATCGAGCTTGCCTCGCTCGACGATACGTTGCATCGATTTCTCTACCTTCATGCGCACCTTGTCGGTAGAGCCGGGGGTTGCCTTCACGGCGACAGTATCGATTCCCGATTGGATGCAAACCTGGGCCACGCCAAGCCCCATGGTGCCACAGCCCATGATACCTACTTTATTAATCTCCACAGTTGCCTCCCTCTGGCCTATTGCTGCTCATTCCAGATCTCATTGTTCCCAATGGCTTTGCGGACTGCTGAAAACCGCGGTGGGACCGCGCACGCAAAATCCCTGCAGTGGTTTTTCCCAGCTTTTTCTCTCCCTTTAACTCAAAGCGAGTTTCGGGAATCCAAATGCGTCCCGGGCCCACATCGGTGCGAACATGCCCGCGTTCAGCACATCTTCAGAAACACCTAACTATAGTGTGCAAGGAGCGGGTACTCCACGATCTAGGTCAAGAACTTGCCAGATCGTGCAGCGCGCAAACGTAAAGGTAAGCAAGGGTAAGCGACCGATCAAGGGTCCCTTTTACGCGGCTGGATGCGCCGCACTATTATCGCTTCAGTAAGACGTACACCGCACCTGTACCGCCGTCGACGGGGCGTGCGGAGCTAAAAGCGATAACTTCGTCGCGCACACGAAGCCAGCGATCGAGGCTAAGTTTCAAGATGGGGCGGCCTTGCCGGGATCGTAGCCCTTTGCCGTGGATTATCCGAACACAGCGCACCCCCCGGGCTCTTGCTCTCTTAAGAAAAACCGTAAGCTCCATCTGGGCTACGGGTACCGTCATGCCGTGCAGGTCCAGTTCTGCACCAACGCTAAAGTGGCCCCGGCGCAGCTTCCGCAGCAGCCTGTATTGTAGCCCGGGGCGAATGAACGACAACTCGTCATCTATTTCCACATCCAGCGCATAGGGCTGACCATACAACGATTCCCGGAGGACTTGCTGCTGATCTTGAAGCGTCTGTTGGGGGTGGGGTCTTGGCAGATTACGTGCGGGCGCCACCTTGTGCTGTGGCAAGGGGATGACGGGGCCTACGGCGTCCCGAAAAAGCGCGACATCCTCGTCATTTAATTGGCGGTATTTCACGGGCGCCTCCCGCTAGAGCGGGCAAGCGCTCCAGTGGATGCCGGTATCTTCGGCTATGACCGGAACCGATCCCCTACACAGTGGGTAATCGGAGCGTTAACAACAGCATCAGTATGCCAACATAGAGCGCCGATTCCCAGGTAGCCGCTTTCTTGGGCGCAACACAGGAACTGTAGCGCCGCCTTCCCCTGGCGGCGGTGACTAACGTTTCGGCCGAGGTGCCCGGCAATTTCTTTTTCTTGAGCGCCGTCGTGAGTACATCCTTGTCGACTTGAGCCCAGCATCCCTGCAGGACGCACCCTGGTGGCAAGCCGATTGACGGTCTCCAGATTCTGGCACGGTTTTACCCTTTCTAGGGCGCTGCCGACGAAACGATGGTCATGGCCGACAGTTCGATACGGGCGATGCGCAGCTCCCCCGTGAAAGGAGACGCTTTTTACTCCAGCGGCCGACGGCTCGGGGATCATATCGCATCGGCAATTTGGCTCCTGTTGACCTCAGCACTAACGAGACGCTCTGCAGGACCCGTTGCTAGCCGTTGCGAATTTTTAGCACAAGCACCGCAAAGGCCAACAGAAAGGTCACGCCATTGGCGATAACCACCGGCCATAGGGCGAGTACGGAACCGTAGACGAGCCATAGGAACACTCCGGCCGTGAACAGAACATACATCCAGAGCGAGATGGCACGCGTATCCCGCGTGCGCAGTGTGCGCACAACCTGAGGCACGAAGGCGAACGTGGTCAGGGCGGCGGCAGCAAAGCCTGTCAATGTAATGGGATCCACAGCCATGCACCCGCGCTAATCGATAGCGCCGTTACTTGTTTTGATGCCCGCGTTATTGATCGCGTCGAAGCCGGCACGGAGCTACGGAACGCTCCCCTCGGATGCGGTGTTGCTCGGCGCCGGGGCTAAGCCACAAACTGGCGCGCGTTGCGAAACATGCGCAGCCACGGCCCGTCCGTCCCCCAGTCGTGCGGGTGCCACGAATACTGCATCGTCCTGAACATTCGCTCAGGATGGGGCATCAGGATAGTAGCCCGCCCGTCTTGCGTGGTCAGGCCCGTGATCCCTCGAGGGGAGCCGTTAGGATTAGCCGGATAGACTTCGGTCGGGCGCGCGTAGTTGTCCACATAGCGAAGGCAGACACGCTCTTGCGTCTCCGCCGCCTGCACTGCTTTAGCATCATGGAACTCCGCACGCCCTTCGCCATGAGCGACCACCACCGGCAATACTGATCCGCTCATATTTTTTAAGAAGAGCGACGCCGTGGGGAGGATCTCGCAGAGCACCAGACGGGCTTCAAACTGTTCGGAACGGTTACGAACGAAGCGCGGCCAATAATCGGCACCCGGAATCAAGTCCGCCACAAGCGAAAGCATCTGACAGCCATTGCAGACGCCCAATGTGAAGGTGTCCGGGCGCGCAAAAAAGGATGCGAACTCGTCGCGCGCACGCCCATGGTGCCGAATGGAGTGGGCCCAGCCTCCTCCGGCACCGAGTACGTCGCCATAGGAAAAGCCTCCGCATGCTGCCAGTCCCACAAAGCCGCTGAGCGACAGGCGGCCTTCCATGAGATCGGTCATGTGGACGTCGACACAGGTAAAGCCGGCCCGGTCGAAGGCGGCGGCCATCTCGACGTGGCCGTTAACTCCTTGTTCGCGAAGCACTGCCAGCCGCGGGCGTGCGCCCCCAATGAAAGGTGTGCAGATGTCCTCGTCGGGCGAAAACGTGAGGCGGGCAAAGAGTCCCGGATCGCTGCGCTCCAGCAGGCGGTCGTACTCTTCGCGAGCCGCATCGGGGTTGTCCCGCAGCGCTTGCATCCGGTAGGTGGGTTCGGACCATAATCGCTGAAGCACGGTCCGGGCTTCCTCCAGCACGGGCTTGCTGTGGTGGTAAAACACAATGTCGTTTTGGTGCGTGAGTTGACCGAGGACATGAACGTGGCCTCTGAGGCCGCGACACTTCGAAAAGGCGGTCACGACCTGCGCGGTATCGCATCGTCGTATCTGAACGACAGCGCCGAGCTCCTCTGAAAATAATGCCCTCAGGGGGTCATCAGCGAGGCCGTCCAGCACCACGGACAAGCCGCACCGACTGGCGAAGCTCATCTCGCACAGGGTAACGAACAAACCGCCGTCAGAGCGGTCGTGGTACGCGAGCAGTACGCCCTTTTCATTGAGGTCCTGAACGGTCTCGAAGAAATCCCGAAGGGTGCGAGGATTGTCGAGGTCGGGGGGCAAGTCGCTCACTCCGCTAAAGACTTGAGTAAGCACTGATCCACCGAGCCGGCACTGTCCGCAGCCGAGATCGATCAGCAGCAGCTCGGTCTCGGCCAGGTCAGTGCGCAGCACGGGGGTGAGCGTCTTGCGCACTTCGCTTACCGGGGCGAAAGCGGAGATTATCAGTGATAGGGGCGAGGTTACCGTGTGTTCTTTCTGGTGAGTACGCCACACGGTTTTCATTGAGAGCGAGTCTTTGCCGACCGGTATGGTAATGCCCAAGGCAGGACAGAGTTCCATGGCGACCGCCAGGACGGTGTCAAAGAGCTTGGCATCTTCGCCCGGATCACCGCAAGCGGCCATCCAGTTGGCGGAAAGCACCACCCTTGATAGCTCGTCGATGCGTGCTCCGGCGAGATTGGTGAGGGCCTCTCCAACCGCCATTCGTCCGGATGCGGGCGCTTCTAAGAGCGCGATGGGTGGCCGCTCGCCGATCGCCATTGCTTCCCCCGTGTAGGCCATGAAGCCGCTGGCTGTGACCGCGCAATCGGCCACCGGCGTCTGCCACGCGCCGACCATTTGGTCACGCACGACCAGTCCGCCGACCGATCGATCGCCGATGGTGATGAGGAATGTTTTGTCGGCAACCGTAGGAACTTGCAAGACGCGCCGTGCGGCTTCGGCTAGGGTAATGTCAATAACGCCGCGTTGCCGTCGGGCGCCCGATGTTGTGCGCGCGGCCGAGCGCATCATGCGGGGCGGGTCGCTGAGGAGGACAGCGATGGGGAGATCAATGGGCGTATTGGCAAACGCTGCGTCCGTTACCACCAGCTGTGCGGTCTCGGTCACCTCTCCAATGACGGCGAACGGGCAGCGCTCGCGCTTGCAGAGATCCGAAAAGTAGTGCAGATGCTCGGGCAACACCGCGAGCACGAATCGTTCCTGCGCTTCATTGCACCAGATCTCAAGGGGCGACATCCCGGGGTCGACGCTGGGAATGGCGCGCAGCTGCACCCGTCCGCCCCGGCCGCTCCCGTAGACCAGCTCCGGAACAGCGTTTGAAAGACCGCCTGCACCCACGTCATGAATAGACCGAATAGGATTATCACGTCCGCGCTGCCAGCAGCGGTCGATGACCTCTTGACAGCGGCGCTGCATCTCGGCGTTATCGCGCTGCACAGATGCAAAATCGAGCGCTTCCTCGCCTTCTCCCGAGGCGATCGAAGAGGCGGCACCTCCTCCGAGCCCAATGAGCATTGCCGGACCGCCGAGGACGATGATCTTGGTGTTGGGAGGCAGTGGCTGCTTGGTTACATTCTCATCGGTGATGTTGCCGAGCCCGCCGGCAAGCATAATTGGTTTGTGATAGCCCCAAACCTGCTCACCGGCTGCTCCCGCTACCCTCTGCTCGAAGGTCCTGAAAAATCCACTTAGCACGGGTCGGCCAAACTCATTGCTGTAGGCGGCGGCACCCAGGGGGCCCTCGATCATAATCTGGAGCGCCGAGGCGATACGGGCTGGCCGCCCATGATCCTCCTCCCAAGGTTGAACAAAACCGGGGATTCTCAAGTTTGAGACGGCAAAACCCACGAGACCCGCCTTCGAATGCGCACCCAGCCCGGTCGCCGCCTCATCGCGTATTTCGCCCCCCGCGCCGGTTGCGGCACCAGCGTAGGGAGAAATGGCCGTCGGATGGTTATGGGTCTCCACTTTCATCAGAACGTGAGCGGCGTGCTGGCTGTAGTGATACGCGCCCGTACCGGGATCGGGGGCAAGCCGAGCGACGGTTGGCCCTTCAATGACAGCGGCGTTGTCTACATAGGCGGATAGGATATGCGCGCTGTGCTCAGCGTAGGTATGGCGGATCATCTGGAACAGGGAAGTCGGTACTGGGGTAGCGTCAATTTCCCAGTTGGCGTTGAAGATCTTGTGCCGGCAATGCTCCGAATTGGCCTGCGCGAACATCATGAGCTCAACGTCTGTAGGATTCCTCCGCAGACACTGAAAGCTTTCGAACAGGTAATCGATCTCCTCTTCGCTGAGGGCGAGACCAAGCTCTGCGTTCGCCGCCACTAGGGCACTGTGGCCGGCGGAGTGTTGTATATCGACGAATCCAAGCGGCTTATGCGCAGGGGGCTCGAAAAGTGCTCCAGGTGCAACAAAACCGGTCCATAAGGCCTGCGTCATTCGGTCATGGAGAAACGCCTTCAGGGACTCCAGATCCTGCGGCCCAAAGGACGCATTGGCACTGAGCTGCACGTAATAAGCCAGTCCCCGCTCGATGCGCTGCACGGCGTTTAACCCGCAATTGCGGGCGATATCAGATGCTTTGCTTGACCAGGGAGAAACGGTGCCTAGGCGAGGCGTGACCAGCACCAGCAGGCCATGCAGCGGCCGCATAAGTGTCCGCGGCCCGTAGTCCAAGAGTTCGGCTAAGATCCGCAGCTCTTGCCCGGCGAGGGGACGATGCAGTTGCAGGAAATGCACGAACTCAGCTTCGATAGCTTGCACGCTGGGTACGCGGTGCAACAGGTCGCGCCGCAGCTTGTCGCGGCGGAATGACGAGAGGGCGGGGCGACCGTGAAGATGAACCAGTATCACCTGTGCGTTCCAATCGGGAAGCAGTTCCCTGTTAGAGTGAGTTTACCGTAGCCCTCGATGCCGCAAACCCCTGTGGGGGCTTTTGCGGTGCGCGGCCAGCTTCGTGTTAACATACCAGAAATTCAATGCGGTGCGTGCGAAGCGCGCTTTATAGCCGTTGTTACTTGGCTCGGTAGCAACGGGGCATTTTGAGCGATCGCTCCGCCATGTCATCGATACGGGTGGCCGCTGTTAGGCATGCGACTAGGAACCGTCATAAAAGCATGTTCTAAAACCTTCTGCGCTTGCCATAACGGCGTTGCGCGCCGGTTCGAAATCCTCATGTACTCTCTTGTACAGTCCGGTTCCTGGCCAGCGTGCGCCTTGTTCTGCCTGCGCTCGCTGGGGTTTTAAAACACGCTCTAAGAAGCTGGTTTGAGAATGCTGTGAGCGCCCCAGGCGCCGGGACAAGGGGGGCGCCGCGAGGTCGGTATGTCCAAGCGATGCGCGGGGCGACTTGTTTGCTTTAGATCCGGGTTCGTTTGCGCCTGGCCTGATGGCTCCCCACCATTTTATGCTGGAGCCACTGAGCGGGGGGGCCATGACAGACAAGCTTAGCCACGTTCAAAGCAGTTTATGGGCGACTGGCAGGGGAGAATGGTAGCAATGGCTGGAGATAGCAGGAAAACGGAGCAGAACATTAATTCCTCCGACGCCGATATTGAAGCGGCCGGACGAACAGTAGGCGACGATACTGCCGCGGTCGGAGCAAAGCTTCCCGCTGCGCGCGTAACGGCCAGGGAAGAAGCGGCCTCCGTCCTTGCTGAGAAAACACGGCCGGCAGCGGACCGAAAGACTGAAGACGAGCAACCCGAAACTACGGCAAGTCTCTCGAAGCCTCCTCCGAGCGACGCGAGCGTGTCCACACCGGCACCGAGAGCGATAAAAAAACCACTTGAACCTAAGGAAGGGCGAAACGTTCATCCCTTCGCCCTTTGGGTGCCTCTTATCGCGGTGGGCGTTTTCGGGTGGTTTATGCACAATCGTGTTCAGGGGCCGTCTTCTCAGGAAACCGCTGTCCTGGCGATCGAGACATCCGCTGGCGCGAAGGAAAACGTTTTGGCTCCGCCTGCCGGTGCGGGCACCGCTGCTAAGGCGGTCAGAGGTGCCGCGCTGCCGGATTCAGCGCCGCAACCAGAGCGCGCGGGCGGGCGGGCTCAGTCCCTCGGGGGTGCCGAGCGCTCCGCTGCAGGACTGGACAGAAGGGGATCGCCGGAGCCTCCCCAGGCTAACGTTGCCATACCCGATGGTCAGCCGACTGCCGTATTGCCCCAATCCACGGCCG
Source organism: Gammaproteobacteria bacterium (assembly GCA_018224385.1). Lineage (GTDB taxonomy): Bacteria > Pseudomonadota > Gammaproteobacteria > HK1 > HK1 > JAGTVB01. Next base: position 825 of record JAGTVB010000197.1, on the reverse strand, counting down.
AAGTGCCGCCGCCGAGGGCGACTTCGGTCAGCGAACCCGCGGCGCGGGATGCCAAAGATCAAGTTATTACCGATGTACCAAGCGATCGACGGGATGCGGCCACTCAACCCATGACTCAATATTCGTCGCCGCCCTCAGCTTCCCCGGAGCTGCCGGCGCAGCGTGCTAAGGCGATTCCTTTGCCAACGGCGGCAGCAGCAGCGCCCCGGGCTGCAGAGGCCGTCTCGTCCGCTGATCCAGGGGTTCTTTCAACGCCACCTGCGGGACAGGATGAACAAGGGAGCCAAACGCCCGTAGCGTCCAGTGGTTCGTCAGTAAGTGAGCCGCAGCCCCACTCAACCGCGCCGGGCTCCACGCTGTATGCCGGACCAGGCGTCCCGCAGTGGCCCGGGTGGCCGCGCGCTGCTGCGCCGCCAAACATCTATCCCTACGGGGGGCCGTACGGTTATCCGCAGGCCTTCGGCAGACACTCTTTCGGACGCCAGGCGCCAATGGATTTCCGTCCTTTCGGCGGCATCCCTTACTATGGTTGGCCGGGGCGCTGAGAAGCGTTGGGAAACCTGTTGCGCTTGGCATAGGAATGTTGCGCGGGCGGAGCGAAACCTTCAGGTACCGCCTTCCCCTCCTTGGCCCTGGCGATTGAAGATAGCGTTAAGGATTAAGGACGACGCGGCTCGCCCGACGTGGTAACCGCAGTTGCTAGGGAGAAACTTCGTCGACTTTGATAAAGACCGCTTCGGTTGCCCGTGTCGACAAATAGAGATCCCGGGTAGCTCCGCGCTGTTGCTCGCCAATGCCGCCAATCTCCACCCAGCGGCCGAGGGG
>JAGTVB010000196.1 GCA_018224385.1 Gammaproteobacteria bacterium | reverse complement strand
TTCCGCCTGGCGCCGCAGCCGGGCGCGCGCGGCAAAGCCACCCGCTTCCGGGGCAAGGTCGTCCATCTCCGCTTTGCCGGTCATCACGCCCCCAGGCCGGTGCGTCCGCTTTACCCGTACTTCGCGTCCCAGCACTTGATAAATTGCCGTCTCGCGCTCAAGAACGGCGCGCTCGACCAAGCGCCAGCGCACACCCAGCGTTGTGGTCTCGAGAAAGCACCGCTCCAGAGCCTGGGCGAGCCGCTCCGGACGCACCAGCACCTCGATACGCGCCCCGACCCGGCCCTTCTTGCTCGATGCGCTCAGTTGGATGACCTCAAGGATACCCTCCGCGGTTCTCAGGTGCTCGAGCGCGACGGCCAGATCTTCGGGCGTCTGATCATCGATTTCGAACTCACACACAGCAATCTGTTCCCGACCGACCACGACGTCGTGAGGTTCGAAGGCAAGCACCCGCAACACATTGCTGATGCCATCGAGCCTTCGCGACCCAAACCCGGTGCCACTTCCATTGAGCCGCATGGCCTGACGCAATGGCGCGAAGCTCGGGTTCAAGTGACGCACAATGGCGGCGCCGGTCGGCGTGATTCGTTCACCGGCAATCCCATCCTGAAATACTGGATAGCCCTCCAGCAGCGCTGTCGTGGCGGGGGCAGGAACGGGCAGGCGGCCATGGGCGCTGCGGACTCGTCCGCTTCCCAGAGGCAACGCGCCGCAGGTCCAGGTAGCCGGATGCAACCGGTCGATGAGCCAGGCGGCGGCCACGATATCGGCGATGGAATCCCAAGCACCCACTTCATGGAACGTAACGGCGTCGAGCGCAACGCCATGCACTCGCCCTTCGGCACGCGCCAAGAGCTCAAACATCGCCAGCGTGTGCGCTCGCACCGCCTCGGCAAGGGGCGCTTTCTGGATCAGGGTGCAAATATCGCCGTAGCGGCGATGTGGCGCGTGATGGCCCGGTATCGCCGGCGCATCCTCCACCACGAAGCGGCGCCCGGTGAGGGCGTGGTCGGCATGGCTCTCAAACCGAATCCGCACGTGCGAGGTAAAGCCCGCCACATCGAACGCCGCCACCAACGCCTCCGCGAGCTCCGGACAAAGGTCGATGAGCGCGGCGGCGAACATGTCGCCGGCGATGCCACCGACGGGATCGAGGTGGATGTGCATTCGGGCGTTGCGCTCCTCTTACACTAACGAAGCCCGCTGGGGCCACCCGCCGATGATGGCTTTTCTTTTCGGGTCGCGCCAGCAGGCAGCCTCGCTGAGCTTACCTACGAGCACCGGCACTGGGTTGCAGCCGTGATCGCGACGCTGCGAGCGTCTTGCGCAGCTCGGTTTCGCAAAGCTTGAGTTCCTGTTCCGCCTCGGCGCGCCGACGCTTGCCCTCGTCGGCAATTTGCAGACTCTCCTCAATGGTCGCAATCAGCTGCTGATTGGCCTTCTTTACTGCCTCGATGTCGAAGACTCCGCGCTCAACCTGTTGCCGAATCTCGGCGTTTGCAATCTTGAGATTTTCGGCATTAGCCGTCAGCAACTCGTTGGTGAGCTCCGTGGCATCCTTAAGGGTCCTACCGGCCTCCCGCGAACGTTGAATGGTCACCGCCTGGGCAAGCTGTGTGCGCCACAGCGGAATGGTATTTGCCATCACTGAGTTGATCTTGCTGATGAGCGCCTTGTCGTTCTCCTGCACGAGCCGAATGCTCGGCAGGCTCTGCATCGTGACTTGCCGGGTCAGCTTCAGATCATGCAGACGGCGCTCCAGCTCGTCCCGTGTGGAGCGTAGATCGCGCAGCTGCTGTGCTTTGAGCATATCGCCACTGGCTTCTGCTTCCCCCTGCAGTGCCGGTAGGATCTGCTCATCGAGCTCCCGCAGCTTCTCCTCCCCGGCGCCAATATAGTCTGCCAGGGCATGAAAATAGTCGAGGTTGGCCTCGTAGAGCCGATCCAGGGCGGCGATATCGGTCAATAGCTTGGTCTGGTGGCTGTCGAGTTGGTCACTGATGGCATCAATCTGAGCGCGCACGTCCTCGTAGCGCTGCAGGAACTTCATGACAGACTTCTTGGCGCCAAACAGCCGTGCAAAGAATCCGGGTTTCTCCAGATCTTCAATGCCAAAGCCCCGCAGCGTCGCTACCATTTCGTTTAGAGCCGCCCCGGCCGGCCCCACTTCTTTGTTGCGCACGCCTTCCAGCATTCGATCGGAAATGTCGGTGAGCCGTTGCTGCGCTTTACTGCCAAAAAAAACAATCGAATTACTGTCCCTGAGGTTGATTTCAGCCATAGCTTTCTCGATGCGCGCCCGTCGTTCGGCATCGGCATCGCGATAAGCCACCAGGTCACCGTCGATGACCTGCCGTAGGGCCATCGCTGCGTCGGCAGTCGTTGCCGCTGGCACCGAGACATCGGAATCGCTCATCACCGCGTTACTCCTTGGTTCCTTCATACGCTGATTCACTACCTTTGCGCCCGCTACGGCCACTCGCGGACCGCTAAAAATTCGCTCTTCACCTTGATCGCGCCCCGCCCGGGCTCCGCATAACCCCCTGAGTAGTGCCACTCATGAGGTGACGATACATCTCTAGCAAGGCCATGGTCCTCGTTTCGGCCCGGATGGCCGCAATCGCCGCACCTCAAGGGAGACGGTGAATACATCCTGGTAGCCTTGAAGTCCGGCATCCATGCCGGACACAACCTGGTGGCAAAGTCTAGTGATCGCCTACACATTCTGGGTGCGTTGTTACCCTCTCGATGACCGCGGCCCCGTTAAACCACCCCTTCCTGCTTAAGGCGCTTTGCAAGCACCTCGATTTGAATATCCAGGTCGTCCACATCATTTTGCATCAGCTTCTCGTGCTGCTCCCTGCAGACGCTCTCCATGTCAACGAGCAGCGCGCGATAGTTTTGCTCCAGCTGGTAAGACTGGGTTTGCGGATGGGTACGCACGTACTGTCGCGTGACCCTTAGTATGCCGTCGAGATAAACATTCAGGAATCGGCGCGCACGACGAAGTGTCCGCGGGTCTTCCTCTATCGCTTTGAGAATAGCTTGCGACTGCCGCACGATGGCGCTCAGCCGCTGTTGGAATTCGAGGGAACGGATACTCTGGCGAGCTTCATTGATGCCATCCAGCCTGGTATAGGCTTCTCTGAGCGCCGCCCTGAGCTCATCGGCAGCGATGCCACGACCCGCAACCGCCAGCGCCTTTGGTTCGGGATCAAGGCCATAATAAAATAGGGCTCCCACCGCCGCGCCCACGCCGAAAAGAAGGGAGATTACGACGCCATGCCCGGCAGCGGCGAAAGCGGCTACGGCCGTAGCCATCCCGATGACAGCCGCGCCGGCCGCTTTCAGCGGCGGTGATGGGTAAACGGCAAGCGGTCGCTCGGCGTAGCGCTTTTCGGCAATGAGCCCACGGCGCAAAAGCATGCCACCGAGCACGAGCAGGCCATAGGCGGCGCCATTGCCGACGAACGCGCCCAAATGGCCGCCCCAGAGGCTAATGAGGGCCTTGAAGAGCAGCGGAAAGGATAGCACGAATACCAACAGCCCCTTTAATCCGCCGCCGACCGAGGAACGCTGAGGTTGAGTATGGGACATGGCTCAGGATCGCTCGCCGGCGGACCAGATAAAGACGTTGGGTAATTCCGAGGAACGGGTGAATAAAGCCTGACAACTCACCACTCCCACGGTCCAGACCAGCAGAAACCAACCGAGGAATTTCAATAGCCAACGCTGCTTAGGCACTACGGCACTCCTGTGACACAATGTTTCCCTTACTGACCCGTGCAGTGGGTTCGAAGTTCTTCCACTGAAGGTGTTCCGGCAATGCTATCTGCAGATTACCCAAAGCACATCGTCTGCCTCACGGAGGAGACCACCGAAACCCTTTACTTGCTGGGTGAAGAGGCACGCATTGTCGGCATTTCCGGCTTTACCGTGCGCCCGCCTCGAGCCCGCAAGGAAAAGCCACGGGTCGCCGCATTCACCACGGCCAAGCTGAACACTATCCTCGAGCTTGAGCCCGATCTCGTCCTCGGCTTTTCTGATCTGCAGGCAAACATTGCCCGAGACCTTATTGCCCAGGGCCTCACAGTCATGGTATTCAACCAGCGTTCGGTCCAGGGCATTTTGAATATGATCACCATGCTCAGCGCTCTGGTGGGTGCCCTGGACCGAGGCGAGGCGTTGCTGCGAAAGCTGACCTCCCATCTGGGAAACATCAAGGAGCGCGCGGATAAGCTTGTCCGCCGGCCTCTGGTTTATTTCGAGGAATGGGATCAACCCCAGATAAGCGCTATCCGCTGGGTTTCTGAATTGATCGAGATTGCCGGAGGCAAGGATTGCTTTTCTGAGTTGGCGAGCCAACCCCAGGCCAGAGATCGCATCATCGCTGATCCCATGGAGGTGGCGCGCCGGGCCCCGGACGTGATCATCGGTTCTTGGTGCGGGAAAAAGTTCCAACCCGACAAAGTCCGCCAACGCTGCGGCTGGCAAAACATTCCGGCGATACGTAACCATCAGCTCTTCGAGATCAAATCGGCCAATATTCTCCAGCCCGGCCCTGCCGCCCTTACGGACGGCGTTACTGCGCTCCACGAAATCATTGTATCTTGGCATCAGCATGCCACCGGCACTCCGCGCATCACCGAACCATCCCAATCCTGGAAAAACTGAAAGCTCCCTCGCGCTGAGTATTCAGACTCTCGGCATAGGCGGAGCAACAGCCATCGCCGTAAACCCACGACGCCCTGCTCATCACCCATCTACGGGAAACACCGTAACTCACCTCCTGGTCCGCAGGGGGGCTTGGCGGAAACGGGTGCCGTCAGCACAGCGGCACACGAGCGCCGCACCACACGCCGCTAGGCAAGCGCAGGCGTATTTGAAGCAGCTCCTCAAGGTTAGTTGCGACCGGCAAAGGTGTGCGTGAGGGATGAAGGCTGCATGGCCCCCACCGTCGGCAGGCTTTACCGTATCCGGGCTGAACCTCCACTCTGTAATGAGGCGTCACACCGGCGCCGGGCCGCCAAAGGGGTTCTCACGGCACCCGCGTGAGCGTGTGCGCCGCGACGAAAATTTTTACACCCGACTCCCTGAGCATCGCGATCCGGAGCATAACGGCTTGAAGCAGATTGAAATTTCCGGACTGGTACAGTGCTTGCCCAATACCGAGGGCCCGCGTGGCGGGCACCGGTCGTTACAAGTGGTTGGAGATTGAAATGAAAAAACTCGTTTTCTTTGCCCCGCTGGTGCTGCTCGGTGGCTGCGCGGCGATGCCTCCCCCTCCTGAGGCCAGTGCACCTGCAAAGCCGAGCTTCACGTCGACGGAATTACAGATGGCCATCGATCAGGCTGTAGAGCACGCGTTGGCAGCAAATCAGGCAAACGACATCGACGTTGAATCGACCATCAATCGAGCCGTGGAGAAGGCGGTCGGTCAAGCCGCGCAGGAACTGCAGGCCAGGCATGAACAAAAAAAACCATTCGAGGCCGAGCAGACCGATGCTGGCGACCGCCTGGTGCCAGTGGTCGGCAGCATGCGCGCAAAGGCGGTGGCGACCCCCATGAGCACACCGGCCGGGATGCCGAGCCCGATGGTGATGCACCCGACGATGACGCTTAAGCGAGAGATCCGAGACTGCGCGCTGGAGCTGCTGATGTACGATACCCATGTTGCCGACGCAACCGACGCCTGCCTTCGAATCTACCGTTCCCAGCACCTTCGCGATCGATGGCGCAATGACGCCGGCACCGTGCGCACCAGCACCGTTCCCTAGGCGCTTGCCATAGCCGCGCTATGGCCGCGAGCCATTTGCCCCAGGCCACAGGCTGTTCACGAGAGGACGAGCCTGTGGCACTGTGGAGCACCAACCTTAAAGTACCGATGCACCTGTGAGGCGATTGGGTCACCGTACGCCTTACTTCTCGGATGCTCGCGGCAGTTCCAAGATAAAACGCTCACGCCGCACTCTGAAAGGCAATCGCCTGCACTTCCGGATACTGGCGCACGAAATGAACCTTAAGCCCTTCACGCAGATATTGAGGCAACTCATCGAAGTCCCTGCGGTTAGCATCCGGCAGGATCAGTTCCATCAGCTTGTTGCGCCGCGCTGCAATCACTTTCTCGCGGATCCCACCCACGGGTAACACCCGACCGGTCAAGGTCAGCTCGCCGGTCATCGCCATCGGCCGCTTGATTCGCTCCCCGCGGGCGAGGGACAAGAGCGCCGTAGCCATGGTGATGCCGGCGCTCGGCCCGTCTTTCGGCGTCGCACCCTCCGGCACATGCAAGTGCACCGAAGCACTATCGAAAAAAGCTGCATCGCCATGAAACGCTTCAACGTTGGAGGTGATGTAACTGTAGGCGATTTCCGCCGATTCGCGCATCACCTCTCCCAGTTTACCGGTTAACTTCAGCTCACGCTGCTGCTCGTGGATGCGGGTGGCCTCGACATCCAAGGTCGCGCCTCCCAGTGGCGTCCAGGCCAGACCCGTGACGATACCGACGCCCGTCACGGGACGTTCTTGACGAAACAGCGGCTTACCGAGATAGGACTCGACTTCTTTGACGCCGGTGCGCACAGGAGGCTTGGCGCCGTTTAGCAGCTCGACGACGGCTTTGCGGATAATCCGGCCAAGCTGCTTTTCGAGGTTACGCACCCCGGCCTCCCGGGCATAGCCTTCGATGATGTGGCGCAGCGCCGCCGTGGTGATTTGCACCTGCGAGCGCTTTACCCCCGCCCTTGCCAGCTGCTTTGGCCACAGATGGTGGCGTGCAATCTCGACCTTTTCGTTGGTAACGTAACCAGCAAGGTGGATAGTCTCCATCCGATCCAACAGTGCGCCGGGAATGGTATCGAGCTGGTTTGCCGTGCAGATAAACAGTACCTTGGAGAGATCGAAACGCATGTCCAGATAGTGATCGAGGAAATCGGCATTCTGCTCAGGATCCAGAACCTCCAGCAGTGCAGAAGCAGGGTCGCCATGATAGGAGGCGCCGATCTTATCAATCTCATCGAGCATAAGAACCGGATTGGCCACCCCGAGGCTCTTCATTGCTTGCACGAACTTGCCGGGCATCGCACCGATGTAGGTACGGCGATGCCCTTTAATCTCGGCTTCATCGCGCATACCTCCGAGGCTGAAACGATAGAACTTACGCCCCAATGCGTCGGCGATAGAACGACCGATGGAAGTTTTGCCAACGCCCGGGGGACCCACCAGCAGCACAATGGAACCGGCCACTTCGCCTTTGAGAACACCAACAGCCAAGAATTCGATGATGCGATCCTTGACGTCGCCGAGACCGTCGTGATCACGGTCGAGAACGGCGCGTGCGATGTTCAAATCGAGCTTATCTTCGGAGTAGATCCCCCAGGGTAGGGAAGTCACCCAATCGAGGTAATTGCGTGTTACCGCGTATTCCGGCGATCCCGTCTCCAGCACCGACAGCTTCTCCAGCTCGTCGTCGATCTGTTTCCTGGGCCCCTCGGGCACATGCAGCGCTTCCAGACGCTCGTGAAAGCGCTCAAGTTGGGCAGTGCGATCGTCCTTCGAGATGCCGAGCTCACGCTGAATCTCTTTGAGCTGCTCCTTGAGAAAAAACTTGCGTTGCTGATCCGTCATCCGATCCTGCACGCCTTTGCGCAGTTCTGCCTGGATTCTGGCCACCTGCAATTCTTTCTTAATGAGCACCAACACCTTTTCCATGCGCGGCAGGACGGGCGCGGTTTCGAGCACATCCTGCAATTCGTCCTTGCTGGCAGTGGTCAAGTTGGCAGCGAAATCGGCAAACGGCGAGGGTTCATTGGGACTAAAACGGGACAGAAAAACCTTCAATTCCTCAGCGTACAGCGGATTTAACGGCAACAGCTCTTTGATGGTGTTAATGATAGCCACGCCGTAGGCCTTCAGCGTGTTGGTGTCTTCCTTGAGCGTCGGCGGGTATTCCACTTGCACCACGAATGGCGGCTCTTGGGTGACCCACTCATGGATGCGAAAACGCTCGATTCCCTCAGCCATGAACTGGATCTGTCCGTGTTGTCGCCCTGGGTTGTGCATTCGCACCACGGTGCCGATAGAGTAGAAGCTTTCCGGACTAGCCTCGTTGGTATCTCCTTTTAGCAGCACCAAGCCTGCCATTCGATGGGGCGCCTCCCCAACCTGCTTAACGGTTTCCAACCACTGCTCTTCGCTCACCAGAATAGGCATCACTTGGCCGGGGAAAAACGGGCGCTCGGTAAGTGGCAAAAGGTGCACCGTCGGAGGCAACACATCCCCCGGCAGGACAAGCTGGGTATGGCTTTCGCGGGTTTCTTTTTCCGTCTTGCGCGGACCTCGGGCGCGGGGCGTGTCTTGCGCTGTTGGCGACTTGTCTTCCTCGTTCATCTTGGTTCCCAAATAAGCCTCAGTGGTCTGATGGCGGCACTCACTGGACCCCTACGATCAGGGCGATAACCAGGCTTATGCAAGCGCCTGGCGTGGAGTCCCGACGTTGCTTCCAGCGCGCTCGATCGATGTGCACCTGGATGTGTCTGGAATTGCCGCCGGAAGAGGTTGCAGCACCAGAGCCGTCAACGGCGGCAGCGGCAATGACAGGGAGAAGCGGTAGCCGTGCCAGGCTTTCTCCTCGGCTGTCGCGCCCTGGGCCGGCAACCCGCGGCCGTGGCCCCCATAGGCTGCGGCATCGCTATTGAGAAGTTCCCGATAAAAAGTGGGAAAGGGGACGCCTATCCGATAGCTGGCGTAGGACACCGCAGAGAAGTTGGCCACGAACAATAACGTGTCCCGCGGGTCTCGGGCTTTCCTCAGGAACGCAATGACATTTTGTTCGGGACTATCGAGGTCAATACCCTCGAAGCCTTCACGCCCGAAGTCAACCTCGTGAAGGGCCGGCGCCGCTCGGTACAAGCCGTTCAGATCGGCCACGAATCGCGACAGGCTGCGGTGCGGCTCAAGCTCTAGCAGCGGCCAATCGAGACTGGTGGCGTGATTCCACTCCCGCCTTTGTCCGATCTCCCCTCCCATAAACATCAACTTCTTTCCCGGATGGGCATACATAAAGGCGTACAAGAGCCTCAAATTAGCAAATGCCTGCCACTCGTCCCCCGGCATTTTTTCCAGAAGCGATCGTTTCAGGTGCACGACTTCGTCATGGGAAAGCGACAGTACGAAATTTTCGTCGAACGCATAATGAAAGCCGAAAGTGAGCCTGCGATAGTACTGGCGGCGGCGCTCGGGCAGCTCCTGCATGTAGGCCAATACATCGTGCATCCAACCCATGTTCCACTTGAACCCAAAGCCAAGGCCGCCCGCATCAACCGGCTTTGACACCCGCGGCCAGGCCGTTGACTCTTCGGCAATCAACATCACTCCAGGAAAGCGCGCGTGCACGACGGAGTTGGTATGCTTTAGGAACTCGATTGCCTCCAGATTCTCGTTACCCCCGAACATATTGGGGATCCACTCCCCGGGCCGTCTCGAATAATCGAGATACAACATGGACGCCACCGCGTCGACCCGCAATCCATCGAAATGATAGGTCTCGAGCCAAAAAAAGGCATTGGCGATGAGGAAGTTCTCGACCTCGTGCCGGCCATAATTAAAGATCAGCGTCCCCCAGTCTCGGTGCTCACCCTTGCGCGGATCGGCATGCTCGTAGAGGCTCGTGCCATCGAACCGGCCGAGCGCATGGGCATCCTTAGGGAAATGCGCCGGCACCCAATCCAGAATGACGCCAATGCCTTCTTGGTGGCACCGATCGATGAACGCCATGAGATCTTCGGGACGACCGAAGCGCGACGTCGGCGCATAGAAGCTCGAGATCTGGTAGCCCCACGAGGGCTCATACGGATGCTCGGCTATAGGCAAGAGCTCGATATGGGTAAATCCCAGGCTTTTGACGTAAGGCACCAGACGCTCGGCCAGGGCGGTATAGGAAAGGCTGCGACCGTCGGAGGTACGCATCCAGGAACCCACATGTACCTCATAGATAGCGACCGGACTCGTCCACATGTCGCTCACGGCGCGCCTTGCCATCCAGTCCTCGTCTTGCCATCGGTACCGACCCCGGACTGCGTAAACGATGCTGGCCGTTTGTGGCGCAACCTCGCAATAGAACGCATAAGGATCGGCCTTGAGGCAGAGCCCGCCATGGGAAGTACGAATCTCATATTTGTAGAGTTCGCCTTCGCCCAGGCCCGGCACAAACAGCTCCCATACCCCAGCATCCTCGTGCAACTTCATTTGGTGCTGGCTGCCCGTCCAGTTGTTGAAGCGACCGACGACACTCACCCCCTCGGCATTTGGCGCCCATACGGCAAAGCTGACGCCGGGTGCGCCTTCCCGGGTCTGGAGATGGGCGCCCAATTTGCAAAACACATGATAGTGATTGCCTTCATTAAAGAGCTGACGGTCGTAAAGCGTGAACAGCCACGACCGGTAGGCATAGGGATCGCGATAGGTGTCACTGCGCCCGCCCGGCTCCAGCACCTGCACTCGATACTTGAGCTCGGCGCCAAGCGGCGTAATGGTCCCTTCAAACAGCCCTCGAGTTTCCAGCGGGGCCAGCTGATGGAGCAGCCACGGATAGCCGTCCATGACCACATAGACCTGTTCAGCCCGTGGCACGAAAGCGCGAACAATGCGCGCGTTGTCATCTATGCCGACATGGGGACCGAGGATAGCAAACGGATCGCGATGGCGCCCGTGAACGAGCCGTTGAATCTCTTGCTCTGGAAGGCGCGTCGGGTGCCGATCGCCTCGGACGATGAGAGACACAGGAACAGGCCGTTCATGCCGTTCGCGCCAGCAGTCGGCGTGCAGAGCCGCCGTGAAGGGATCCACGATCACGGCATCGACGTGGTAGTGGATGTGCCAAAACGTCACGCTCGACAGCAGCGCACTCTTGATTTCACCGCGATCAAAAGCGAACCTCACGCGCGGCCCGGTCGCGCGTGTCTCGCTTTCATACAGCCGGGTTCCGTCAAACCAATTAAGCGCGGTGCCGTCCACCGGGATCGACGAGCGCATCCCCGGCACAACGACGCCGATACCGCTTTGATGACAGAAGTCGATCAGTGCCATCAGATCTGCCGGCGTGCCGCAGGAACGGCTGGGGGCATAACACAATCCGTCATGGCTCGACGGATTTGCCGAGAGGGGAATTAACACATGGGTGAAACCCTTTCCTTTCACCTCGCTGATCAATCGTGGCGACGCCAGCGATCGGTAGTACGTCCCTTCGGCCCCCTCCCCGCCACTGCCTGCCCACGCCTGCAGGTCGATTTCGAAAAGATAGGTGGCGCTCTCGGTTTTCTGGAGATCATCGCTCTCGGAGCGAGGAGCTCGCCAGGACTGATCGTTCCAATCGTGCGCTCGCTCCAGCCTGCACACGATGGCGGCGGCGTTTGGGGACGCCTCTATCGACGTGGCGTAGGGGTCAGTTTTTAAGAAAACGTTTCCCGCGTGGGTCTTGATCTCGTATTTATACAGCGCACCATCAGGTACCTCGGGGATAAACAGCTCCCATATTCCAGAGCCCCCCAGGAGCCGCATTTGATGCAGTCGCCCGTCCCACTCGTTGAACGTTCCAACGACGCTTACTCGCGCTGCCTTCGGAGCCCACAGAGAGAACCAAACGCCATCCACGCCCCCTTCTCGGCTCGGGTGTGCGCCAAGAAGCCGGAACGACTGGAGGTGTTCTCCGGCCGCGAGCTGTGCCAGGTCCTCTTCG
>JAGTVB010000195.1 GCA_018224385.1 Gammaproteobacteria bacterium | reverse complement strand
GAAAAGCCTTTGGATCGACGAAAAGGCAGCACGCTGCCAAACGGAGCTGGCGCTGCGCGTCTATACTTCTCGATTACTCGGACGCGAGCCTGCGCTGGTGCTCCACGGCGGTGGTAATACTTCCGTTAAGATTGTCGAGCAGAACCTATTCGCTGAGGAGGAAAGGATACTCTATATCAAGGGCAGCGGCTGGGATCTCCGTAGCATTGAGGAGGCCGGCTTCGCCCCGGTGCGCCTAAAGCCGATGTTACGCCTTGCAAGGCTGGAGTCACTATCGGATCCGGCGATGGTAAATGCCCTTTGCACCCACATGACAAGGGCGTCAGCACCGACGCCATCGGTGGAAACCATACTGCACGCTGTGTTGCCCTACACCTATGTTGACCATACTCATGCGGACGCCGTGGTGACGTTGACCAATACCGCAGATGGCCACGAGCGGGTGCGCGAGCTCTACGGCGATCGGGCCGTCATTATTCCCTATACCATGCCCGGCTTTGATCTCGCGCGGCTCGTGGCCGAGCGCTTTCCGGCGCAGTCGTCGCAACACACCATTGGGATGGTGTTGATGAATCATGGGGTTTTCTCGTTTGGGGACAGCGCCCAGGAATCCTATGAACGCATGATTGAACTGGTGACGCTTGCAGAGGATTATCTTGCGGCAAAGGATGCTTGGGAGCTGGCGGTTGAGCCGGCGGCCATTGCGCCACAGGCTTTGCGAATGGAGATGGTGGCCCTGCGCTATGATGTTTCACAGGTGATCGGAGCTCCTGTCATTCTGGCCGCAGATCAGCATCCGCGGGCAATGGCATTCATTCAGCGGCCAGACCTTCACGAGATCTCCCAGCGGGGCCCGGCGACTCCGGACCACATCATTCGAACAAAACGGCTTCCCCAGCTAGGCCGGGATGTGGGTTCCTATGCGCAAGCCTACCGGAGGTACTTCGAAAGGCATCGAGGTGACAGCCCGACGCGGCTCACCATGCTCGATGCGGCGCCTCGCGTGGTGTTGGATGAGGCCCTCGGTTTGTGCACGGTGGGACGTAGCGTCCAGGACGCTGCGGTGGTGCGTGATATCTACCGCCATACCATGGATATAATTGAGCGCGCCACAAGGCTCAACGGGTATCAGGCGTTGCCCGAAAAAGCACTGTTTCAGGTTGAATACTGGGATTTGGAGCAGGCCAAACTGCGAACGAACGCTAATCCCCCTGTATTTACTGGGGAAGTTGCTTTGGTAACGGGTGCTGCCTCGGGTATCGGCAGGGCTTGTTTGGAATCCTTGGCTGCGCGCGGGGCAGCGGTGGCCGGGCTTGATATCGATCCCATGATAGAAAACATGTGGGAAGATGCCGAGGCTGCCGGCGTGTTGGGCATTCGCTGCGATATCACCCAGGACCGCCAGATACAAGATGCCCTGGAACGCACGGTCCGAGCCTTCGGAGGGGTAGATATACTGGTGCTGAACGCCGGCATCTTTCCCATGAGTTGTCGTATTGCCGAGTTAACGGAACAGGCTTGGCGGGATGTGATGTCGGTCAATCTAGACGCCAACGTGAACCTTATGCGCGAAGCACACCCTCTGCTGCGGCTTGCACCACGAGGAGGGCGGGTGATCATTATTGGGTCCAAAAATGTGTTGGCACCGGGACCAGGGGCTGCCGCTTACTCGGCTTCCAAGGCCGCTCTCAATCAATTGGGTCGCGTGGCCGCAATGGAGTGGGCTGGGGATGGCATTCGGGTGAATGCCATCCATCCCAATGCGGTGTTCGACACCGGTATCTGGACCAAAGAGGTGCTTGCGTCCCGCGCCGCTCAGTACGGCTTGAGTGTCGAAGCATACCAACGGCGCAATCTTCTCGGCGTCAAAGTTACCAGCAAAGACGTTGCGGAGCTCGCCGCCGAGATGTGTGGGCCCGTGTTTTCGAGAACGACAGGCGCCCAGGTGCCGGTGGACGGTGGTGACGAACGCATTATCTAACTCCCCCTGGATGCCTTCACCTGGTGCGCCAAGAGAGCTTTTCAATAATGTCGCGCGCGCAGTCGTTCTTGAAACCGTCTACCTGGAGAAACGCAATCCTGACTTCGATCGGAAGATGCATGAAGTGCTGAGCCCTGCTCCAGTCGATCGACGCCTACTATCCCGCCGCAAGCAACCATCCGCATCGTTCTGGACAATCATTGATCGCACATCTCGAAGGAAACCCTGGCTTACCTGGCTGGCCTCCCGGCCTGGGCGTTTCGAGTATGTTCATACACCCCGGCACGGCTCGTGGCTCAACCTAATCGAATGCGCCTTCTCAAAAATGGCACACACCTTCCTGCGTTTTATGCGGGTCGCCTCCATCGCTGAACTCAAGGCACGCATCCTCAAAGGCATTGATGAAATAAACGCTGCTCCCGTTGTATTTCGGTGGAAGAAATTCGACTTGGGCTTAGCCTAATATGTAATGATATTTATGGAACGAACTCCTAGGGTGTGGGGATGAATGTGTACTTGGTCGGCGGTGCGGTACGCGACCAGCTGCTAGACCTTCCGGTGACGGAACGAGATTGGGTGGTGGTCGGGGCCACACCAGAACAGATGGAAGCCAAAGGATTTCGGCGACTTGATCGAAATTTTCCGGTATTCGCCCATCCGCAGACCGGCGAGGAATACGCGCTAGCACGCCGAGAAACCAAGGTGGCAGGTGGGCATAAGGGTTTTCATCTTTATGCCGGCCCGGAGGTTGGGCTCGAGGAGGACTTAAGGCGGCGGGATTTGACCATCAATGCGATGGCGGAGGCTGAGGATGGTACGCTCATCGACCCATTCGGTGGTCGCGCCGATCTGGACGATGGGTTCTTACGGCATGTGTCTCCCGCCTTTGTAGAGGACCCACTTCGCCTTCTTCGCGTGGCGCGTTTTGCGGCGCGTTTCGCACGCTGGGGTTTTCGTATCGCACATCGGACCCACACCCTAATGAAGCGGATGGTCGAGAGTGGTGAGCTTGAAGAGCTTTCTGCAGAACGAATCTGGCGGGAAACGAAGCGGGCCCTCGCGGAAGATCGGCCGGTACGGTACTTTGAGGTGCTCCATCGGTGCGGCGCTCTTACCTGTCTGCTTCCAGAGCTGGATCGGGCATTGGGCCCGGCGGTAGGTCATCAGCGGCTAGGCGCCGAAACGGATGCGATTCCACTAAAAATTCTAGCGGCGGCCGGGAAGCTGTCCGCCCATCCAGCGGTACGCTATGCGGCGCTGATGCGGGGGCTTGCGTCGATTGTTGCGCAAGCGGAGGGGGCAGGGAGCGGTGTTATTATGCAAATGGCGCAACGCTTCCGGGTGGAGAGATCTTATCGAGAACTTGCTTTGATGGTGGATCGCTACTATGCCTTTTTCAAAGAGGCTGATAGCGCGGACGCCGATGCGCTCCTCGGTGGATTGGAGGCGCTCGATGCATTGCGGCGAAGGGGGCGCTTTGCGCACTACTTGACCGCCTGCCAAGCTGTCGCCGTTGCTGAGCAGTGGGATCCCAGCGATACGCTGAATCGCATGCAGACGGTTTTGGCGGCTGTGCTGGCGGTGGATGGCGAGAAGCTGGCCAATCAAGGGTTGGAAGGGGAAGGCCTTGCGGATGCGCTACGGCGAATGCGGGTAAAAGCCATATCGGCGGCGGCTGCCAGATCATCCTGCCGTTAAGAAACTGTTTTAAGAGTATCGTCAGCGTCGGAGTTGCAAGGCCGGACGGTGTCAAGCAACCGCACCGCACAGGGGCTACAGGAGGGAGAGCAGGCCACCGCGCAACGCCGCTATGTCAACAAGCGCAGGCGTTTTTTGCGGCAGATTCTATTGTAACCACAGCGTCAAGACACTCACGGTGGCAGCCACGAACACCGCTAGGTGAAACCAGGACCACCGGCGGAATCGACGTGCCAGCGAATCGGGGTCTTGATTGGAAATTAATAGGGGCCGGCCGTCCTGTGGCGCGCGCAGTAGATGGATATCCGGACCCAAACGTAGCTCGTGATGTTGATTATCGACTGCTTGTCCGGCCGCTTGGCGGATGGCCTCCCATTCGTCGAGATCAATTGAGCCGTCTCGGTTTGCATCGAATCGCGCCAGTAGTTTCCTGTAATCGCGCTTCCACTCTCGTAACACCGCGCTTACGTCTGACCGCCTGTTAATTGGTGTGCGGGCGCCACCCAGCGCTGTGAGCTCGCCCAGTGCATAGAGGGTATCGCCGGGCAGGAGATACTTGGCGATGTGGCGATACGCACCGTTACTCCAGGTCTTGCGGTGGGCGTTTACCACCTCCGCGCCGTCAGGGTCCAGTATGCACGTGCCAGACGTGTCAGCGATCACGAAGGTATCGTCGCTGGTGCGGGTTTCCAGGTGTCGCCAATGGTTGCCGCGGCGCTGCTGCACCGTATATTGAAGCCAGACAGAGCCGGGAATTGGCCCGAAACCAAGGAGGCTGTCGCCGCCATGGGGCTCACAGCGGCCAACAATTTCAACGTAACCTTGCGCGGCACTGATGATCTGTGAAGTGGGTGTATCGAAGATTAAGCGGTATCGCTTATAGGCAGCGAGCCACGCTAAGAGTCCGGCAACGGCAACGGCGACCATCGTGGCGGCTACAATGCGGTCGCCTTTCTCGTCGGTGATCGCATACATTAAGCCAACGGCGCCCACCCCGAGGTAGCCGGCGGAAATTAAGGTGTTCGTCGCCGCCGCTTTCGTAACGCCCCACGTACCGAGCATATCTCTGAGCCTGATTCGGAAAGCGATTACGAAGCTTGAAATAGCGCGGCGACATTCACGTCGACCTTGTCTTGCTCGGTGAAGCGCAATAACTCAAAGGGACGAAAATCGAAGAGTCTGGCGATGAACACATCTGGAAACTGCTCAAGACGGATGTTGATTATGTTAACGGTCTCATTGTAGAACTCGCGGCGATCGGCAATAGCATTCTCCAGGCCGGTGACGCGCCCTTCCAGGTGCCGAAAGTTTTCGTTAGCCTTGAGGTCGGGGTAGTTTTCCACCAAAGCAAAGAGCTGCCCGATACCGGCACGCAACGCGCCTTCCGCAAGGCTGAGACTGGCTAGATCCCCTGCTTCTCTGGCAGTCGCCACACGGCTACGAGCGGAGATAACTTTTTCGAAAGTCTCCTGCTCGTGCTTCATATAGGCTTTGCACAACGCTATCAGCTTGGGAATTTCATCATGACGCTGTTTGAGCAGGACATCGATGTTGCGCCATGCTTTCTTGACGTTGTGCTTAAGCGTGACTAGCCGGTTATAGCCAATGACGGCGTAGAGCAGAGATACCGCAATTGTAACCAGCAGTGTGTAACCAATGATCTCCATAGTGCCCTTCTTCGATGAGAGTCGTTGTTTCTAAACGGCTGTAGAAAAGTTTTCGATTGAAGGCGCTCTCGCATCGGGCCGGTGCCAATTTCCTGATCTGTATAGTAAACGTCGCCTGATCGGCGCCAGATTTTAGCGTAGTGCCAAAACGGCACAAATTCGGGATAGTTCTCAACATAGGCGATGAGCTTGAAGGTGCTCTCCGATGAAAAGAGCAAGATGCGATTTTCGCAATGCTTAGTCACTCTTGTCGTCGGGGGAGCGCGCAAGTGACCTGTGTGTGAGCGTTCGCTTTAGCGACCAACGCCGGTTCAAGCTTTAGAGCTAAACGCTCTCGACGCTGCAGACGGGGATAGTAGTGACCATCTCTCTTGATCACCGCTAACGACGGTGCTGGGGCAGCAGAGGGTTAAGGCAATAAATGCTCCCAGGAGCATTTATTGCCCGTCTTGCGTGAGTGAACGTCGGCTCCCTAACCACTGCCGGAAGCGTTGTGGTGAGCCGCTAGCTGCAGCAAGCTTATGGCTGCGATCTGGCCTATTTTGGCAGTAAAGGAAACACCGTGCTGGGCCGCTATTTTGCCCGTATCTATGCTGATGCGTGTGCCTGTCGACCCTTGTTTTACGCTCCCCAAATGTGTTCTGGTTTGCGATTTTGACCTCTCTAAATTCGTACCCGCCAGCGATATGCCGGTTGATGGAACTGTATTTTCTGCTCACCTCAATTCGTTTGCTTCCGCTCGAGCGCCAGGAGACGCGGCAACCTGCAACGCTTCAACGCGTTATTGATTGGTTCATAGCGGTCATAGGAACGCTACGCCGGTGGATTGACTGTGCCGGATTCAAGCAAATCCTCTGTGCGTCACGATAAATTATCTCCCATGCACTTTGCTTACAGCGAGTCCATCAAGCGCTTACACGATTGCCGCGATATGGCAATGGCGAACCTCATGCGCTCGCTTCAAGGTATGCTGGACAAGGTGGATGATACACTTTTTGATCTCGCTGAGAAGTCGGAGAGTAATACCGTTCAGAGCACTTACTTCGATGCCATGAGGGAGGTGCGCCTGCGTCGACAGAGCATGGAAGACGCGTTTCGACGGCGATTCCTAGAGTCATACAGCCGCAATGCGCAGGGGGATCCCAAAGAAGGGACTCATAACATATCGGGTGAAGCGGCCACCTCCGATCTGGTGTTGCTGGATAACGATGATCTCGAAGAATCGCTCGCGATAACCAACATGGTTACCAAGCTTGAGGCTGCCGCTAGAGAAGAGCTCTTTGCCTTGGATCAGCGAGTGGGATTTTTGATCGGCGATACGGCGCTCGAACGGCATGAGAACCCTTTCGGACCAAGGGTGATCTGTGATGCGGCGCGACAGGCGTGCCGGCAGGTTCAGTCCGGAATCGAGGTCAAGCTGATTATACTCAAACTGTTCGACAAGTGTGTTGTCAGCACCGCCCCTGCGCTCTATCAGGCCATTAATGACTATCTCGTGCAGGCGGCTATCCTTCCCCAGATTCGCCGGGTTGTGGTCAGAAGCGAAGCCGCCATTAGAGGAGCTGGAGCAGTCCTCGCAGAGCGCTCGAATGCAACGGAAAACATCCCCGAATACGGTGTGCAGGGAAGTCGGCAGAAAAGTGCGGATGCCGAGTCGACGGCAGCCGGTCCTGGCTTAGATGCCGATGGATCTGAGTTGTCGGCGCCGGATCTGTTTGCCACGCTGCGCAGTATTATGGCGGTCAACAGGCCGGCGCAGAGCACCGTACCAGGAGCCGTGCAAACCAAGCGGCTGCGAAGAGTGTTAGGGGATCTTACCGTACTGCAACGCGGTCATCAGGAGCTGGTTGGCGCAAATGACGAATACTCGCGGGAAGGTGCGCTTGCCGAGAATACGACCGAAGTCTTAAGGCAGGTGAAAACGGCGAAAATCGCCACGGGCATTAGTCATGTCGACGACATGATGATTGACATCGTGGCCATGATGTTTGACTACATCCTAGATGATAACAACCTCGCAGACAGAATCAAAGCGCACATCGGGAGGTTGCAGATACCGGTTCTAAAGGTTGCCATACTCGATAAGTCGTTCTTTTCCAGAAAATTTCATCCGGCGCGCAAGCTTTTGAATAGTATCGCTGACGCCGCCATCGGGTGGAGTGAAAAGCACCACGACAATGATGCGTTATATGACAATATCGAAGCCATCGTGCATCGTATTTTGTCGGAGTTCGAAGACGATCCAAGTATCTTCTCGGAGCTTCTCCAGGATTTCGAGCGCTTCCTAACCGAGCAGGAGCAGTCTAGGGAGGCCAGTAGCCATGAGTCTGCTACCAGCGCCGAAGGCAGAGAGAAATTACAGGTTGCCAGGACCGTTGCCCAGGATGAGGTGACAAGGCGCATCAGCAGCGAAAGCGTACCCGAGATAATCCGCAGTTTCCTCGACACTTACTGGAAGGGACTGTTGATTGTCAGCTATATCAACGGTGGCGCTCAAGCCGACGAGTGGAGACGGTACATCGAGACGATGGATGATTTGGTTTGGAGCGTCAGTCCAAAACGGACGGCGGATGAGCGCTTTAAATTAGTCGGGCTCTTGCCGGGTCTGGTGAAGCGTTTGAATGAAGGTATGGCGAAGGCGTCGATGGAATCAAAGGAGCGGGATCGCTTCGTTGCAAAGCTCGCTGACTATCATGCCAGGGCCGTAAAACCGCTTGTGGAGCACAAGACTAGCGCCACGGTACGCGGAAGCAGGGCAGCTACCAAGAATCAGGCCGATGACCTCGCCGCAGGCGGTCTGGCGTTAAGTGATGGTTCCTTAAATCTGCCTCCGTCAATGGACCAGCCAATCCTTTCTGATGGCACCCAGGGTTTGGAAACAGCGGAGGAGCTCGCCGGAGAAGACTTCACGACGGCCATGCGGCTCGTTCAATCGGCGATTTCGAAAGCGAATGGCCTGATCTTCCGAACAGCGCAAACGCAGCCGCAATGTAAGGGCATGGGGACAACCTTAGTCGCGGCCCTATTTACAGAAAATCGAGTGACCATCGCACATGTTGGTGATTCTCGGCTGTATCGGCTGAGAAACGATGAGCTTCGTCAAATTACGGTTGACCACTCATTGCAGCAAGAGCTTATCCAGAAAGGATTCTATACACCGGAAGAAGCCAAGCAATCCGTCAACAAAAATATCGTAACCCGAGCGGTTGGGGTGGAGCCGACGGTAAAACCCGATCTCAGAGAGGAAATCGTTCGAGAGGATGATGTTTTCTTGCTATGTTCGGATGGACTCAGTGATCTGGTGACAGAGCAGGAAATGTGCGCTATTTTGCAACGTTTCGATACGGATCTTGAGGCTGCGGCAGAGCTGTTGGTGAGGTCAGCTAACGATAAGGGAGGCAAAGATAATATCTCAGTGGTTCTTGCCCGAACGCTGGGTGCGAATGACGACGCCAAGCTACCTTATGGGTCCAGGGTGGTGGGCCGCAGTATGCGCATCGTTACTCGTTCGGATGTCGGGCGTAAGCGATCCCATAACGAGGACAGCGTTCGCGCCGATTCAGAGATGGGCGTTGCTGTATTGGCTGACGGCATGGGGGGCTATAACGCGGGGGAGGTGGCAAGCGCCATCGCGGTGAATCTCGTTGCGGACGAGTTAAGGAAAGGGCTTTGCAGTGCGGCAATCACCGGCGGTGATGGAGGGGCGCATGATGAGAAGCAACAGGAGCTGGATGAGAATGAGCGGGTCGATGCGCATTGCCTTCGCGAACTATTGGACAAGGCAGATATTGAAGTCGAGGAGATCACGATTCAGGACGTGGAAAGCGGGCTAAGCGCTCCTGAGTTGGTAGATGAGCATACCCATGCTGCACGGAATCTGGAGATTGGCTCGTGGGTAGAGTTTCGCGGGCCGGGGGAGGTATGCGTACGTGCGAGATTGACTTGGATAAGTTCCGTGACGGGCACTTATCTCTTTACGGATCGGCAAGGCTTAAAGGTGGCTGACTCTACCGTGCATGGGCTCGCAGTGGAGTTTAGGCGCGGTACTGCAACGATTATCGATGATGTTCCGCTGTTTGACCGGGCGGTGAGCAGCTTAATGGAAAGGCTCAAGCATTCCAGCAGTTGCCATGCCGAGTGATCTCAGAGTTTACGGTAGTGCACTAAGAATGTAGGAATGTAGAGGAGCAACTGCGGAGGGATCGTCTTGAAAGTTCCACAGCAAGAGCAGCGATCGGCCCCGAGACTCGCCTGCGAGGAGAGGCTTTTCGTGCGTATCGTCTCCTCGCACCCCAACGTTTTGCTCGAAGGCAAGACAATCCATTGCTCCACTCAAGATCTTTCCGAGGGAGGGCTACGGCTTTCCCTGGAAGAAGGAGTGCCAGTAGGCAGTACCCTGCAACTCTGGATAAAAGTAGCAGATTATCCAGGAACATTCTTGGTGAACGGTATCATCAGGTGGGTTCGTGCGCAAAGTCCGAATGTATTTCTTGCCGGTGTTGAACTAAGAGACGATCCGAGCGATGACATACGGGCCTGGGAGGGTATGGTCGCTGATATCATGCGGTGGAGAAGCAGCTAAACCGAGAGATTGTGAATACATAGACTACGCCTCCCGATAGCGGCGCTGGGTGGTGCTCGCTGCTTGCCTATCTCTTAGCACTGTGAACGGACCTTATTCTGCGGTCTTTCCTGCTTCTGTTTCGGTCTACAGTTTGATGCCCTATCCATTCGGATAACGTAGAATAGACAAACTGCGTTTGGCCGCAGCAGCGTGTGCGCGGAATTTCTAAACCCAGTGATTGTGCTCCTAGTTAGGTCATTTGCGGGAAATAGTCTCCCCGGTCAGGTACAATTTCGTTACCACATTGCCCCGGGAGTATGAGCATGCCATCGGCGCCCGAATCGACCGCTCTGCCTTTATCCCCCTCCCAAATCGAAGACTTGCGATTGGCGAGCTTAAAAATGACGGGGGTAGAGCGCCGGTCATTCCAGGCGGTCATGGCGCTGAAATATTGTGCGGGCGATGCCCGCCAAGCGGAACGGGTGTTGGGTTGGGGCCGCCATACGGTACAACTGGGGTTACATGAACAACGTACGGGCGTGATCTGCTTGGGCGCGCAATCGGCTTTCTGCGGGAGTCGGTTCTGGGAAGAGCAATACCCGGAGGTGGCCCAAGCGCTGTGGGCGTTGGCGGAAGGCCACGGGCAACAGAACCCCACCTTTCGCACGCTGCGCTCGTACACGCGGCTCACCGCTGCCGAAGCCTTGAAACAGTTGCGTGCCCAAGGGTTCCCCGCGGAGCAGTTACCCTCGCCCAGCACGATGGCGGAGGTGCTCAATCGCAACGGTTATCGCCTGCGCAAGGTGGTCTAACGTTTGGCAGCTCCTTCAAGACCAGCGATTCCATCGTGGACAGTCTCACGGATTGGTGGAACGATATCCCCGCGCCCGAGCAGGCCGCCATCACCCACATCCAACTCAAAGTCGACAATGGTCCGGAAAGCAGCGGGGTGCGCACCCAGTTCCTCAAACGCAGGGTGGACTTCGCCGACCACACCGGCAAGATCATCCAACTGCTCTATTTCCCACCCTATCACAGCAAATACAATCCGATCGAGCGCTGCTGGGGTATCTTGGAGCAGCACTGGAACGGCACCAAACTAGTGGATGTCTGCACCCTGCTGGAATGGGCGAAGAGTATGACCTGGAAAGGCCTCCACCCTATCGTCAAACTGCGCCGCACGGTCTACCAAAGAGGGATTTCACTCTCCAAAAAGGTGATGCGAAAGCTTGAGGCCAGACTGGAACGCAATCCGCTTCTGCCCAAATGGGACATCCTTATTCGCCCTGCACGATAGGAACACTCTTATTCGGAAATGACCTAATTGGCCCGTCATCAGCTGCACCACGTTAGTTTTGCCAATTTTGCCGAGCGGTCGCGCAACGGCCGCTATGGGGGGACAAATGCAGTACTTTCTGAAACCAGTTTTAACTCGTACCTTGGCTATCAAACCTCATGATTTCTAGTACAGTAGTCGAACAGCGGCAAGGCACCTACCAATCGCGAGACCAACGGCGTCTCTTTTATCGGGAGTTCGGTGATCCGGGGGCTGAACACCTGCCTGTACTCTGCTTGCCGGGCTTTACCCGCAACTCAAAGGATTTCGTGGAACTCGCGATGCACCTGTCGGAGCAGCGGCGGGTTCTATGTCCTGATCTTCGGGGTCGGGGCCAATCCGATTACGACTCCGACCTCGAGCGCTACCATCCCCAGATTTATTTGGAGGATATTTGGGAGTTGCTCGCGGTCACCGGCGTGCAACGGGTGGTTGTTATCGGGACTTCGCTTGGAGGCTTGCTCGCTATGATGATGGCTGCCACGAGACCAGAGGCGGTGGCGGGTGTCGTGCTCAACGATGTGGGCCCAGAAATAGCTCCTCAGGGGCTTGCGCGCATCTCCGAGTATATCGGACGGCTTCCTCAGGTGCGCACTTGGCCGGAAGCGTTGGCACAAAGTAAAGCCGTGTATGAGCTGGCACTACCGAACTTAACTGACGCCGAATGGGAGCAGTTTACGAAGCGCCAGTATGCAGAAGACGTCTATGGCGTCGTACGGCGCGAGTATGATTCCAAGCTCGGTGATGCCTTGCGGCGACTCGGCAGGGTTTCTGGGGATGCATGGGAATTGTTTGTGGCGCTGAAGGAAGTGCCAACACTCGCTTTCCGGGGCGCGATTTCCGACATCCTTTCACCTTCGGTATTTGATAAGATGGCCCTGGTCAAGGCCGACCTCATGCGCGTGGTTGTGCCAAATCGGGGCCACGTACCTCTGTTGAATGAGCCTGAATGTCGCGTCGCATTCGAGAGGTTTTTTGCAAACCTCTAGAAGCAGAATTCACTTCTCTATGACGAACTCAATTACTGCGGCGCGGCGGGCGCGTCAAAATCGGTAGTCGTCGGACAACCTGGCATTAGTTACGTTGGAGCTACCGGTGCTTCACGGTGATCGCGTAAGTTCCCACATAATCGACCGCTTTCACTCCTGTGGCAGGAATACGCGCGGCAAGTTCCCACCGGCCGATGCCCTTGCGATCGAGTGCGCGTTGCAGCTTTTCGACGGTTGCCTCGTCCGGCATGACGCAAAGGACCTCAATATCCTCTAATACAGGCCGCAAGTAGCCAATGGTGCTGCGGGCAACGACCACTTCTGGGCACATTCCCATTTCCTCGACACGCAGCATGGTGAGCGCCCAACCGGCGAGGGTTACCAGGGTTGCTAGGCTTCCAGCAAAGGCTGTTCCCTTATGGTTTCGATTATTGTCGAGCGGGGCGGCGAGCACTAACCCCTTCGGACCGTACTGTTTGATTTGGGCACCCATGGCCCGCGCTGCAGGCACCTGCTCATCGAGTAGCTTCTGCAGGTGTCGGCTAGAACCATTCATGCCTTGCTTCCCCGAGTGTCTGGTCTTTCTCTATGGCGGTCCTTGATGATACGCTGCAACTATGCGGCCTGGCCAGCAGCGCCCTTGGTTCTCCTTACTGATCGAGCGTTAAGAGCAAAGGCCGCGCTCCTTGGTTGGTGCGCTCTTGGTCGTGTGTACCCACGGCCCGCATCCCTCCCCTCGTGTCGCCTTTAGGTAGGACGCCGCATCCATGGTGCAGCGGTTTCTTGTCGATGCTGTGGGCGTCAAGCACTCGCGAGCGAAGGGTAAGCCACGCATCATTTCTCTCGTACCGAGTATCACGGAGCTTCTGTTTGCCCTTGGTGTGGGGCCGTATGTAGTTGGCCGGACTCGATTCTGCGTACATCCACGAGCCAGCGTTGGACGGATCCCCTGTGTCGGCGGCACAAAGGATTTGAACCATTACCGGCTTCGGGTTCTTGCTCCCACGCATGTGATCATGAATATCGATGAGAACAGGAAAGTAGATGCGGAAGCACTGGCGGCCTGGGTGCCGAATCTGATCATCACTCATCCGGTCCAGCCGGAGGATAATCTGCGGCTTTACTGGCTGCTCGGCGGGATTTTCGGCAAGTTTGAAGAGGCACGGCACCTTTGCACGGCATTTCGACGGGCGCATCAGAGAATCGCTAAGGCGGCAGAGAAGCTGCCGTCGCAACGGGTTCTGTACGTTATTTGGTCTTCTCCATGGATCACTGTGTCAAAGTCAACTTACATTTCGCGCATGTTATCATTAGTCCGATGGGAGACCATTGCCGACGATCCACAATGCCGCTATCCGACAGTGGTTATTTCCAAGGAACTGCTAGCAGAGAGCCAACTCATCCTATTCAGCACTGAGCCGTATCATTTCCAGCAGCGCCATATTGATGCCTTCCGTGACCAGTTCTTCCTCCATGGCCACAGGCTAGCACTCATAGATGGTGAACTGCTGTCCTGGTATGGTAGCCGGGCAATTGGCGGACTTTATTACCTTAGGGCTTTTGCCACCGCCCAGTTCGTTTGATTCTCGTTAAGTCCAGAGCTGCCGGAGATTCCGGAGCGGGCAGTAAGCCCGATAGCGCGCGACAGATGCCTGAGTGCTGCGTAACTTTAGGCTCAATGTTCGCTCATGCGGGGCAATAAACAACGTAACCGGATCGCAGATTGAATTCTCCAATCGAGGCAACCGGCATTCCAGCTGATCTCTTTATGCCAAAGGGTAAATAAAAACCCCTACCGGTAATTATTCCGGTAGGGGTTACGTATAAGTTGCCTGGCAGCGTCCTACTTTCACATGGGGAGACCCCAGACTATCATCGGCGCAGAGCGTTTTCACTTCCGAGTTCGGGATGGAATCGGGTGGTGCCCACTCGCTATGACCGCCAGGCAAAATCTATTAAGCAGCAAACACCGTCGCCACCAGGAGCTTGGGTGACGCCACACACTTCACCGGGAAGTTGTCTAGGTTGTTACTGCAATGCTCTTGTTCGAGCTCAAACCGCTTGGGTGTTATATGGTCAAGCCTCACGGTCAATTAGTACTGGTTAGCTACACACATTGCTGTGCTTCCACACCCAGCCTATCAACGTCGTCGTCTTCGACGGACCTTTAGGGACCTCAAGGGTCCTGGGAGACTTCATCTCGGGGGAGGCTTCCCGCTTAGATGCTTTCAGCGGTTACCCCGTCCGTACATAGCTACCCGGCAATGCCACTGGCGTGACAACCGGAACACCAGAG
>JAGTVB010000194.1 GCA_018224385.1 Gammaproteobacteria bacterium | reverse complement strand
CACCTTTCCACGCCTTCACGCGCTGTATCGAGGTTATCAATGGGCTCCTTTCACGTCATCGTGACGAGTCATTGATGTTACTCATATATCACTACAATTCAACTACTTATAGAAGTGTGTCCCGTACTGAGATTTATTCCACAGTCACAACAACGGACCGTAATTCTGCTTACGGAAGAACGAACGGTGATCGCAGTATAGAAAAGCGCATCTTTATGGCGCTTCTTGCCGGTAGCGGCAAACGTCCGTCTGATAGGCGCTCCGAAGCGCCGCGAGTCGGCTATTGATGACTTTGCAATTCCGTGCAGGGCACGGAATTAATCACCGGCTTTGGCCGGCTG
Organism: Gammaproteobacteria bacterium; assembly: GCA_018224385.1. Lineage (GTDB taxonomy): Bacteria > Pseudomonadota > Gammaproteobacteria > HK1 > HK1 > JAGTVB01. Next base: position 3,644 of record JAGTVB010000194.1, on the reverse strand, counting down.
ACTTCGCACGTTGCCACAAAAAGGCGGAGGATATCGCTATGACGCGTCGCCAGCGGTCCAAAAAACCCGAATTTCCTCGGGAGGCAGCTCGATGTGTTCGTGCTCGCGTAACGATGCTGCATCGCGCAAGGGTGTAATGTCTTTGAGGGCTTCGGTGTCAGCAGACATCGCTTCTAGCAAATCAGCCACGGAAAAATCATGAGCCTGCTGCCGGTCAGGATTGAGTAGTGTCGCAACCCGTTCTGATGAGCTTTCAGACCGGCGTAGCAAGCCCACTACGGGCGCCTCGGAAGAGGTGAAACGTGCTTGCGGCGCTTCCTCGTTCAATACCGCGGTGCCGGCCTTCATCTCATTGACCGCTCGGACGAATGCGGTCAGATCAAACCGCGGTTTTTCCCAATCCTGCGGCCGGGTTTTTGCCACATGCAGTTGTTGGCGAAAGCCAAACTCATAGCCGATGGGCATCATTAGGCCGCTCGAGAAGGTAGCCGCAAATAGATACCAGAAGCGGGAATGCTTGTCGTCGCCGTTCGCTTCCGCGGCCAGGCGGGCGGTATCATGGCTTTCGGGAAAGGCGATAGACGGCGCGATTTTCCGGAAGCTTTCATACTGTTGCAACAGCCAATCTGTTCGGAAATCCCACCACTTGGCGCTATTGAAAAAATAATCGAATCCAGCGGCATGAAGCTGCGCGATCTGCTCGGGTTGAGCCCCTAAGGTTTCGGCGAAAAACATGACCTCCGGATTCGCCTCGCGAGCCTCGCGAATGATCTCCGACCACACCTCACCCGGAACCTGATAGGCCGCATCACAGCGGAATCCGTGGAAGCCAACATCGATATAGTGTCTAACCAGCTCATTCCAATAAGCCGATAGCCCTTCTCGATCGGGCGATTGCTGATAGTCGATCTGTGCCAAATCCTCCCACACAGTCACTTTTTCCGGGTCGTCGAGATCCACAGCGCAAGGAGACCGCACAGAACCGTCGTCATTGTGTGCAAACCATTCGGGATGCTGCTCGACAAGCACGGAATCCCGCGCTGTGTGGTTAATGGTGAGGTCCATCATGACCGAGAGCTTGGAGGCTTCTGCCCGTTCCAGAAAATGACTGAGCAGGGTATCCGGAGCCGCCTCGCGCTCACCCTGAAATAAGGGATGGAGCTGATAATAATCCTTGACGGCGTAGAGACTCCCCGACGCACCGGGCAGGTGAAACGGGTTGAGAAATATCCAATTGAACTTCATGTCCGCAATGCCGGTAAGCTTTGACTCCCAATCTGCTACAGAACCGACAAGCAAAGGAAAAAGGTTATAGATGCGCGGACCTTGCTGCATGCTTTGCTCCCCTGATCAACGATTGAATGCTTCACTTGGCACTGTGCACACCGTGCTGCTCCTACCCGGGCTGGCGCTCCTGGCGTTGACAGAGACCCCGGTCAGTATGTCCCCCATCCAGTGCTTCCTGACACAGGTGTTTCAAGGCGCCAGAGTCTATCGCCGTGCCGGCTCAGGGTTAATTGGGAAAAACCCGCACCGCCCTCTTTCGCACAAGCTCCGCCTTCTTGGCAGGGTGCGAACGGATCGGCTTCACACGGCAGGGGGCGCTAAACGGGGCCCGCGCCCTACGGTTCAAGGATCGGTGAGATTCCGGGGATCCTCGGTTAACGCCTGCTCAATGCCCATTCATAGGAAGGACACTTATAGTGGTTCTTACTTGGCTCGGTAACAACGTGTCATTTTGATCGATGCTCGGCCAGGGTCATGGTTGCGGCACTTCTTGCCCTTAAGGCCGGCCTGCAGGTTCTTGGCACGGCCCGACCTTCTGAAGGGTGACACGGATCGGAAATCGGTGTAACAAATCGACGCGTCGTGCGTCGTATAAGGTACGCGAGACGGCGGCCCGCCGGGGTGGGGCGCTACCGCTTTTGCGTACCATTGAGAGGTTGTGAGGAAACCGTAGCGAGGAGCGGCCCGAGAGTCAGGCGGACGGTGCGCAGCGAGGCAGCCATCTCAGCTCGAGAGGCGAGCAGTAAGCACCACCCCACGCTGCTTTCGGCACGCGCAATCGGCTCATTCACAACCTCTGAACCGAGCCCGTCGTGGCTCACGATGCCTCGAGAGGATAAAGCAATGAAAAGCACCAAGACCATCGTCAGCTCAGCCGTTGCCGGCGTGCTTTCCTTAGGCATGCTCGCGGGTAGCAGCGAGGCCTTAGCACAACAAAAGGACATGCAAAAATGCTATGGCGTCGCCGCAGCCGGCAAGAACGACTGCCAGACGGCCACCTCGTCCTGCGCCGGCACGGCTACCGAAGACCGCCAAGCGGATGCCTGGATTTACCTGCCTAAGGGCACCTGCGACAAAATCGCGGGCGGCTCGCTCAAGCCGAAAACATAGGCTTTTTGTGATCCGTAGCTCGGTATCCTGCCACAACGCACGGGGTGCGGACTCGATCCCGGCTGCGGCCGGGATTGGGCTGCGTGCCCCCCATTACCAAGCGGTCCTCGAGACGCGCCCCGGTATCGGTTGGCTGGAAGTACACAGCGAGAACTATTTCGGCGCTGGGGGCCTACCCCTCTACTACCTCGAGCAGCTGCGGGGGCACTATCCTCTCAGCCTGCATGGCGTCGGGCTCTCGCTCGGATCCAGTGATGCGCTCAACCAGCACCACGTGAAAAAGCTCAAGGCCCTGATCACCCGCTTTCAGCCTGACTTGGTGTCTGAGCACCTCTCCTGGGGGTCGATCGAGGGCCGCTATCTGAACGATCTGCTGCCGTTGCCGTTCACCGAAGAGGCATTAGGCCATCTCGTCAGACGTATCGAGCAAACCCAGCTCATGCTGGGACGGCAAATCCTCATCGAGAACGTTTCGAGTTATCTGCGTTTTCGACATTCGACCCTGACGGAATGGGAGTTCTTGGTTGAAGTAGCGAAACAGGCGGATTGTGGGCTGTTACTGGACGTCAATAACATCTACGTGAATGCCTGCAATCACCGCTTTGACCCAGAAGAGTACCTGCAGGCCATCCCCGCCGACCGGGTGCAGGAAATCCATCTCGCCGGTTTTGCCGTCAACCGCTATCCCCAAGGGGAAGTGCTGATCGATAATCATGGCGCCCCGGTCGCCAATGCCGTCTGGGCGCTTTACCGGCAAGCCCTTGAACGCCTCGGACCGGTGCCCACGCTGATCGAATGGGACACCGAGATCCCGCCCTTGGAAGTGCTGACCGAAGAGGCGCACAAAGCCGACCGCCTCTTGGAGCAATGCCGTGCTGTCGCTGTATGAGCTGCAAAAAACCTTTGCCGATGCGCTCTTCGAATCCGGAAAAGGTATCCCCGAGGACGTCATCGTCTCGGATGCTTTCCCGGCATCGCGCCGCCTGCGAATCTACCACAACAATGTCTTCACCAGTCTTACCGAGGCATTGCGCCACATCTATCCGGTCGTGGTGCGGCTGGTGGGGGAGCCATTCTTCGCCTACGCGGCGCACCACTACATCGGCCAATACCCCTCTCGGTCCGGAAACCTGCATGACTTCGGGGAATTCCTGCCCCAGTTCCTGGCGGAGTTTCCACCTGCGACGGGCCTGTCCTACCTGCCTGACATGGCCCGCTTGGAATGGGCCCGCCACCAAGCCTTTCAT
>JAGTVB010000193.1 GCA_018224385.1 Gammaproteobacteria bacterium | reverse complement strand
GGTGAGCGAACCTGTCCAGACCGGGCTTAAGGCAATTGACGCCATGGTGCCCGTCGGTCGCGGGCAGCGTGAATTGATCATCGGTGACCGCCAAACGGGAAAATCGGCAATCGCCATCGATACCATCATCAATCAAAAAAGTACCGGCGTAAAGTGTATTTATGTGGCGATAGGACAAAAGTCCTCCTCCATTGCGGGGGTGGTGCGTAAGCTGGAGGAACACGGCGCGATGGATCACACGATCGTCGTGGCGGCTAGCGCCTCGGAGTCCGCTGCCATGCAGTACATCGCCCCATACTCCGGATGCTCCATGGGTGAGTACTTCCGCGACCGCGGTGAGGACGCGCTGATAATCTACGATGACTTGACCAAACAAGCCTGGGCCTACCGACAGGTTTCACTGCTGCTGCGCCGACCGCCAGGGCGTGAGGCCTATCCTGGTGATGTCTTTTACCTGCATTCGCGCCTGCTCGAACGGGCGTCGCGCGTAAACGCGCAAGAAGTCTCGCGTCAGACCAACGGTCGCGTCCAAGGGAAGACGGGCTCGCTCACTGCCCTTCCCATCATCGAAACGCAAGCGGGGGATGTCTCGGCATTCGTGCCGACCAATGTCATTTCCATCACCGACGGCCAGATCTTTCTTGAATCGGATTTGTTCAATGCCGGTATCCGACCTGCCATCAATGCAGGGCTTTCAGTGTCGCGAGTGGGCGGAGCAGCCCAGACACCGATCATCAAAAAGCTCGGCGGCGGTGTGCGGCTCGCGCTCGCTCAATACCGCGAGCTTGCGGCGTTCGCTCAGTTTGCTTCCGACCTTGATGAGACCACGCGTAAACAGCTCGAGCGGGGACAGCGTGTCACCGAGATGATGAAGCAAAAGCAGTACTCACCGCTGACGGTGGCGCAGATGGCGGTCTCCCTCTATGCGGTCGATCGGGGCTACCTTGATGATGTGGATCTCAAGAAGGTCGGCGATTTTGAACAGGCCCTGCACTCTTACATGCAGTCGCAGCAGGCCGAACTGCTGACCCACATCAACCAAACGGGGGAGTTCGATGAAGAGGTGGAATCCAGCCTGAAAGCGGCACTCGAGGATTTCAAAGCGAAACACGTTTGGTAGTTGTAGGGAAAAGTTTCCATGGCCGGCAGCAAAGAGATACGCAGCAAGATTAAGAGTATCCAAAGCACTCAGAAGATAACCCGCGCCATGGAGATGGTGGCCTCCAGCAAGATGCGCCGGGCGCAGGACCGCATGCGGGCGGCACGTCCCTATGCCCAAAAAATGCGTACCGTTATCAGCCATCTGGCGAGCGCCAGCGCCGAGTATAAACACCCGTTCCTGAAAGAACGGTCCGTTCGCCGCGTCGGCTTTATCACGGTATCCACGGATCGCGGCTTGTGCGGCGGCTTAAACGCCAACATGTTCCGGGCCATGCTTCGGGAAATGGAGACTTGGCGAGATCGGGACGTCGAAATCGACCTGTGCACCATAGGCAGTAGGGCCAGCACGTTTTTCAGGCGATTGGGCGCCCGGATCATCGGGCAAGCGAGCCATCTCGGCGATGCACCAAGGGTAGAGGATCTCATCGGTACCGTGAAGGTCATGCTCGACGCCTATAATGAGCATCACATCGATAGGCTGTTCCTGGTGTATAACGAATTCGTAAGCTCCATGACCCAGCGACCGGTGGTCGAGCAGCTCTTGCCGCTGGCGTCGTCTCCTGAGGATCAACTCAGGCACCACTGGGACTATATCTATGAGCCGGATTCAAAGGAAATACTGGACCACCTGCTACTGCGCTTCATTGAGTCCCTGGTCTATCAGGGTGTCGTCGAAAACGTAGCCTGCGAGCAAGCGGCCCGCATGGTGGCGATGAAGGCCGCCACGGATAATGCTGGGGAACTGATCGAAGAGTTACAGCTGGCCTCCAACAAAGCCCGGCAAGCCGCGATTACTCAGGAGCTTTCTGAAATTGTCGGTGGTGCGGCGGCGGTATGACGGGTAGTTTGCCGCGCTCGCGTTGCAGAGGGCGCCGAGCGAGAAACCAGGCACTCAAGAATGCCCCTAACTAACAAATCGAGGTTGTACAGATGGTGACGAGCTCTGGCGAAGTCGTAGAAATCATCGGCGCCGTGGTGGACGTGGAATTTCCCCGCAGCGCGGTGCCAAAAATCCATGATGCCTTAAAAGTTCAGGGCAACGGAGGTTTGACTCTAGAAGTCCAGCAGCAGCTGGGGGACGGTGTCGTTCGCACTATCGCCATGGGCTCCACCGATGGCCTGCGGCGCGGCCTGCAGGTCGCCAACACGGGCGACCCGATTTTAGTTCCGGTGGGCGTCAAGACGCTGAGCCGGATCATGAATGTCCTCGGAGAGCCGGTCGACGAAAAGGGTGAGATCGGTGCCGAGCAGCACTGGGCAATTCACCGCAAGGCGCCCAGCTATGTCGATCAGGCCGCCACCGTCGAATTGCTCGAGACCGGCATTAAGGTTATCGATCTCATCTGCCCCTTCAACAAAGGAGGGAAGGTGGGCTTGTTTGGCGGCGCCGGTGTCGGCAAGACGGTGATGCTGATGGAGCTTATCCGTAACATCGCTATCGAGCACAGCGGGTATTCGGTATTTGCCGGGGTCGGAGAGCGTACCCGTGAGGGTAACGATTTCTATCATGAAATGAAGGACTCCGGCGTACTCGACAAGGTAAGCCTGGTCTATGGTCAGATGAACGAGCCCCCCGGCAATCGCCTGCGCGTGGCTCTTACCGGCCTTACAATGGCGGAGTTTTTCCGTGATGAGGGCCGTGACGTGTTGCTGTTCATCGACAACATCTACCGCTACACGCTCGCCGGCACGGAGGTCTCTGCGTTGCTTGGCCGTATGCCGTCGGCCGTCGGCTATCAGCCGACGCTGGCCGAAGAAATGGGCGTGCTTAAGGAACGTATCACCTCCACTAAAACGGGTTCCATCACGTCGATACAGGCGGTCTATGTGCCGGCCGACGATCTGACCGATCCTTCACCGGCAACGACCTTCGCACACCTCGACGCCACAATTGTGCTATCGCGGCAAATTGCGGAGCTGGGCATCTACCCCGCCGTCGATCCACTTGACTCCACCAGCCGCCAACTGGATCCGCTGGTGGTTGGGCAGGAACATTACCAGGTCGCGCGCGACGTTCAAGGGATCTTACAACGTTACAAGGAGCTCAAAGATATCATTGCCATCCTTGGCATGGATGAGCTCTCCGACGAAGATAAGCTGACCGTTTCGCGGGCTCGTAAGCTGCAACGTTTTCTTTCCCAACCGTTCTTCGTGGCGGAAGTTTTTACCGGTTCCGCCGGCAAATATGTCAGCCTACGAGAAACCATCACCGGTTTTAGAGCGATCGTGGACGGCGAGATGGATAATTTGCCGGAGCAAGCGTTCTATATGGTGGGCACGATCGAAGAGGCGGTGGAAAAGGCCAAGACCCTTTAATCCCAAAGTCGTTTTTGGCAAGGGTGTGGCGGCGGGCGGCCACTCCCCGGTAAGCTACATCTACCTGGAAGTCCTCCTGTACAGGAACAGCGCATTATGGCTATGACCATTCACTTGGACATTGTCAGCGCGGAATCGGAGATCTTCTCTGGCACCGCGGAGATGGTGTTCGCACCTGCCCTCATGGGTGAGCTTGGCATTACACCTCGCCATTTACCATTGATCACGCGAATGCGACCCGGTGAAGTGCGGGTACGCTTGCCCGGTGGAAAGGAAGAATTTTTCTACGTGTCTGGAGGAATCCTTGAAATACAACCGCACGTTGTGACAGTTCTTTCCGATACGGCGCTGCGAGCCAAGGATGTGGATGAGGCGGCTGCGGTCTCTGCCAAGGAAAAGGCAGAGCAAGCCCTTGCAAACAAAACCTCCGAATTTGAATATGCCCGCGCCAAAGCAGAGTTAGCTCAGGCAAGCGCTCAGCTAGCCGCTATTCAGCGCCTTCGGCAGAGAACCAAGCGCTGACGAAACGTGCTCATGTCCAAACAATACGTTGGTCAACGAAAGGTCGTTTATTTCACCTACGAGATACGCGACCCGGAAGGCAACATATTAGAGCGTTCGGATCTGCCTATTGGCTACCTTCATGGGGGCAAGCATGAGCTGTTTGATAAGCTCGAAGCCTCCCTCGAAGGTCGCGCAGTGGGGGATACGGTGGAGGTAACGTTGACTGCGGAGGAAGGCTTTGGGTCGCATAAACCAGATCTGACGTACACCGACAGAATTGAGAATGTTCCTTCTGAATTTCGTCGCCTCGGTGCCGAAGCAACCTTCGCTAACGACCGGGGCGAAACGATTGCCATGGTCGTTACGCGCATTGAGAACGGCCAGGTGACGCTCGATGGTAATCATCCCTTCGCCGGTCATACGCTCGTCTATCGCATAACCGTTTCAGATATACGGGAAGCCACCGAATCCGAGATCCAGTGCGGCACACCCGCGGAAGGGACACGGATACTTCATTAACCGGCCTGATCCTCTGGCTTGTAGCCTGTGTTCGCACGGCCTGGATATTTGGCAAGAACTTTGCTTAAACCGTCCAGCTCCGGATAGAGGTTTAGCAATGTCCCAATTGGTTGTGATCATCCTCGCCGCAGGGCAGGGAAAGCGTATGCAATCGGACCTTCCCAAAGTGTTGCACCGCTTGGGAGGTCTGACACTGCTGGAGTTCGTCGTCGAGGCCGCCTATGCCCTCGATCCAGCAGAGGTCCTTGTGGTGTACGGGCACGGGGGCGATCGGGTACCGCAGACATTGCCCAACCTCAAGGTCACCTGGATTCCACAGTCGGTACAGCTCGGCACTGGCCACGCGGTGATGCAGGCCATGCCCGACACGCCAGATGAGGCCACCGTGCTGGTGCTCTACGGCGATGTACCGCTGATCAAGCAGACGACTCTGGAGCAGGTCGTTGCCCAAGCCTCAGAGACCTCCCTCGGATTGGTCACCGTTGATCTCGATGCTCCCACGGGTTACGGGCGTATTCTTCGCAACGCTGAGGGAGCGATCCAGGGAATCATCGAGGAGCGCGATGCCGACAGTCAGGAGCAAGCCATTACCGAGGTAAATACCGGCATATTGGCTGCGAACGCCGGCCGGCTGCGCCGCTGGCTGGCATCGCTCAAACAGGGCAATGTTCAAGGAGAATACTATCTAACTGATATCATCGCGCTTGCCGCGCAGGACGGTATTGCCATCCATAGCATTGCACCTAACGCGACCGAGGAAGTTCTCGGCGTCAACGATCGGCTGCAGCTCGCGAGCCTCGAACGGTACCTCCAGCGCGTGCAAGCAGAAGAGCTCATGCGCTCCGGCGTCACCTTGCGCGACCCGGCGCGACTGGACATACGCGGTACTATCCGTGCCGGGCAAGATGTGATCATTGACGTCAACGTGGTACTGGAAGGCCAGGTTGCGCTTGGCGATGGTGTCAGCATCGGTCCAAACGTGCTTATTCGAGACAGCGAGATCGGCCCCGATACGCAGATCTTAGCGAACTGCGTTATCGAACAGGCCCGTGCCGGTGCGCGCTGCCAGATCGGACCCTTCTCACGGCTTCGTCCCGGCGCCCATCTTTCCGATGGCGTCCATGTGGGCAATTTTGTCGAGATCAAGCAATCTCAAGTTGGCGCCGGTTCCAAGATCAATCACCTGACCTATGTTGGGGATAGCGATGTCGGTAAACGCGTCAACATCGGCGCCGGAACCATCACCTGCAATTACGATGGAGCGTTTAAGCATCGGACGATTATCGACGATGATGCGTTCATCGGCTCGGGCACCGAACTCGTGGCGCCGGTTAAGGTTGGCGCCGGCAGCACCATCGGCGCCGGCTCAACCATCACCCATGACACACCGCCGGGACAGCTGACTGTCGCACGCAACCGGCAAGTCACCATCAGGGGATGGAAACGCCCCGTCAAGCCCACCTCCAAAGCACCCTAGTTGGTGTCGAGACGATATGACCCTTTCGTGCATCCCTTCCTAGCCTGTTCGGCAGCATCAAAACAGCCGTTTAACGACCGATGGAATTACCGCCTTCATCAGGAAATCCCGGAGAATGAACGCCCATGTGTGGAATCGTAGGAGCAGTCGCGGAACGGGACGTGGTTCCCATTTTGCTCGAAGGCCTGAAGCGCTTGGAGTACCGAGGTTATGACTCTGCCGGATTGGCTGTACTACTGGAGGGGGAGCACCAGATCGCCCGCATCAGACTTCCCGGAAAGATTGCCGCCCTGGCGGAGCGACTCAAGGCCGAGCCTCTGCGCAGCCAAGTAGGGATTGCGCACACCCGTTGGGCTACCCATGGCGTCCCGAGCGAGTCCAACGCCCATCCGCATATTGCGCGCGGTGAAGTTGCTGTAGTGCATAACGGCATCATCGAGAATTATCGGGAGCTGCGCAAAAAGCAGGAAGCCTGGGGCTATGAGTTCACTTCGGAAACCGACACCGAGGTCATCGGTTGCCAGATACATCACTATCTGAGACAGGGAATGGACCTTTTCGAGGCGGTTCGTACGGCGGTGACCGATCTCGAAGGCACCTACGCACTGGGGGTAATCAGCAACCATGCGCCCCATCGCTTGATTGCAGCACGCCGGGGCAGTCCTCTCGCCATCGGCTTTGGAATCGGTGAGCACTTCATCGCCTCCGACGTCGCCGCTCTCATCCCGGTAACGCAACAGTTTGTCTTTCTCGAAGACGGCGATGTTGCGGAGCTCAGGCGGCAAAGCGTGGTAACCATAGACGCTGCCGGCAGGCAAGTGGAACGTCGGATGGTGGCCAGCGAGCTCACGGCGGACGCCGTCGAGCGGGGGGAATACCGCCATTACATGCTCAAGGAGATCCACGAGCAGCCCCAGGCTATTGCCGAAACGCTTGAGGGGCGTCTGCACAACGGGCGAGTGCTGGAGGAGGCGCTGGGTCCAAATGCGGGAAGGTTCCTCGACCACATCAAGCGAGTTCAAATACTCGCGTGTGGCACGAGCTTTCACGCCGGCCTGGTGGCTCGGCACTGGTTTGAGAGCTTGGCAAAGATCCCCTGCCAGGTGGAGGTTGCAAGTGAGTTCCGCTACCGAAATCCGTTAGCGAGCCCCGAGACATTGGTGCTCACCATCTCCCAATCGGGTGAAACCGCCGACACGCTCGCGGCGCTTCGCAGCGCCAGAGCGCTTGGGTTTGGTCCGTCACTCGCCGTCGTCAACGTACCGGAGAGCACCCTTGTGCGTGAATCCGACCTGGTGTTGATGACACGCGCTGGTCCAGAAATCGGTGTGGCGTCGACCAAGGCGTTCACCACACAACTCACGGCCCTGCTGCTGTTAGTGATCGTGCTGGGCCGGCGCCAGGGCCTGCGGCCGGAGGTGGAGCATGATCTGGTAGCGCAATTGCTGGCGTTGCCCGGTACCTGTCAGGAAATCATGGGATTAGACGACAGCATCGCCCAGTTGGCTGCGGAGTTTACTGAAAAACATCACGCCCTCTTTCTTGGCCGGGGGCTGCATTACCCGGTTGCCATGGAGGGGGCACTTAAACTCAAGGAAATCGCGTATATCCATGCCGAAGCATACCCGGCGGGCGAACTCAAACACGGGCCGCTGGCGCTCGTCGATGCAGAAATGCCGGTAATTTGCGTTGCACCGAACGACGTACTGCTAGAGAAGCTCAAATCTAACTTGGAGGAGGTCCGTGCGCGCGGCGGCCAACTTTACGTATTTGCGGACATTCAGGCAGATATGCCGCCAACCCCGAATGTGCACGTGATGAGACTCCCTGCAATTTCAAGCGCCGTGTCTCCGATTGCCTTTACCATTCCACTGCAGCTGTTGGCCTATCATGTCGCCGTAGTCAAGGGAACGGACGTGGATCAACCAAGAAATCTGGCCAAATCGGTGACTGTAGAGTGACGCCGCCGCTAAACCTTCATCCTTCAAGAAACCCCCGAATAGTCACAAACCGGCTTGAGATAGTCTCCGCATTGTGCGGAAGCCCAAAAACCGCAACCAAGCGCGCATCAGGATCCGTCAGTAAGATTGATGCCGTGTGGTCTACGAGATAATCGTCGCTCGATCCGCGCGCGACCCTGGTATGCACGATTCCCAATTGTCGGGTAAGCTCAGTAAGTCGTTCTTGATCCCCCGTGACGCCAAGAAAACTTGGGTTAAAATACTGCACGTACTGCTGTAGCCGTTCCTGATTATCCCGCTGCGGATCAAGCGACACGAATACAACCTGTATGTTTTCCAGGGGTTGCTTGGCCTGGGCCAAACGCCTCTCTACATCCGCAAGCACGGACAAAGTCACGGGGCAGACATCGGGGCAATGAGTATATCCGAAAAACAAAAATGTCCATTTGCCTTTGAGACGCTCCAGACTGAACGCTTGCCGTGAGTGATCTTCAAGACTAAAGGCAGTTAAGGCTTTCGGGTTGGGCCACAAGAACCCGGGAATATCTGGTTGAGGTATATTTTTTCCCGGTGCAGACTGATACAGAATAAACCCAGCCAATAAGCCGATTGCTCCCGCAAAAAAAGTCAATAAAATGAGCTGCTTCTTAGGGTATTGCATGAGCTTAGTCTACCCTATTTATACTGATCATGCTTGGCTGTCCTCTCTCAAAAGCGCAACGCTTCCGCTCAGCTTCGGCCACCTGGCGTAGCGATTCTGGCTAGCCCTCCCCGCGCGCGGGAAGACGGGAATAAACAACAACGAGTGCTTGTTTGTGCGACGCAAGAAACCTTCCTGCCGCTCTTGAACAAAGGGCGATTGACAGGAAGAATATCGGTTGGCGGATAACTGGAGACTTGCGCTGATTTCTAGTTGATTTCCGCCTGGTACATTAGCATCACGGGGCGGCGGTAGGGGGAACGCTGCTGTTGAGTTTTTCCCTCCGTCTTTAGCTAGCTAGTGCCGGGCCTCCATGAACCATGATTTACACGTTAAGGTAAGCGCGTGCACGCGGTCGCTTTGAGTGGTCTATCGGCGTCGTCGGACGCCACGCGAAATCGTCGACAGATTGCCATCTGGCTGCTAGCCTGCTGCGCGCTCGTCTTTTCCATGGTAGTGCTCGGTGGAGTCACTCGGCTCACCGGCTCAGGGCTCTCTATGGTCGAGTGGGAGCCCATCTCCGGGGTGCTACCGCCGCGCGACGACGCGGCTTGGGAAGCAGAGTTCGCGCGATATCGAGAGTCTCCCGAATACCGGAAAGTGAACGTCGGAATGACCCTCACCGAGTTCAAGACCATCTTCTGGTTTGAATACGCTCACCGATTGCTTGGACGCGCCCTCGGGCTAGTTTTTATCTTGCCGCTCTTGTACTTTTGGCTCCGGGGCAAGATCGAGCGATCGCTGGTTCCTAAGTTGGTCTTGGTATTTATAATCGGAGGACTGCAGGGGCTGCTTGGATGGTATATGGTAAAGAGCGGTCTCATAGACAACCCGCATGTCAGTCAGTACCGCCTCGCCGCTCATCTAATGGTAGCGATAGCCGTGTACGGCTACATGCTGTGGATCGCTTTGGGCCTGCTGGGTCATCCCCGTGTGCCGGCAGCAGCCAGCACCGCCGTCGAACGCGGAGCCCTAAAGCGGCTGGCGCTGTTCGTGACTTTCCTCATCCTGCTCACCGTGCTTTCCGGCGCATTCGTCGCCGGGCTTAAGGCCGGGCTTGCCTACAATACGTTCCCCAAGATGGGCGACGCGTGGATTCCCGCGGGATTGCTCGCTCTCGATCCCCTCTATCGAAATTTTTTTGAGAACATTGTCACCGTGCAGTTTCAACACCGGCTACTGGCTACCCTGGTGTTGTTGAGTGTGCTCCTATTTTGGTTCCTGGCGAGACGACAAGCTTTCTCCCCATGGGCGCGCTTCGGCTCACACCTTTTGCTGGCAATGACTTTGCTTCAGGTTGGACTAGGCATTGTCACCTTATTGTTATACGTGCCCATCCCGCTCGCCGCCGCCCACCAGGCGAATGCTTTATTGCTGTTTACCGTGGCGTTGTTCGCCAACCACACGTGGCGAACGGCTTGATCGATATTGAGGCGTATCGAAGTCCCATCCTAAAATCGGTCGCAAAAGGGGACATGCTCGAAAGTAGGAAATAGTTGACCCGGATCAAGGAAAGTCCTTCCGGATAGGGAGACAATGTTTTTGAGGTTCCTCCTGATTCTATCAATCCTCTGGGGCATTGACCCCGCCTAAAAGGCGGGGTTTTTTATGGCTCGCAAATCGAGTCGCTTGGGCCTGCCAGTGGACAGCCTATTCGTTGCTGCATCTTATGGCAGGAGCCG
>JAGTVB010000192.1 GCA_018224385.1 Gammaproteobacteria bacterium | reverse complement strand
CGCGAAGCGGGCGGATGAGGGCCTGAGAGAGATTGACCATGAAGAGGGCAAGATTCGAGCTGTTGTGAACGGGGGTGGATTTGACCACCATGAAATCTTCCAAGCCCCAATATTGTTTGGCATCGCGGAAATTGAACTCGAGCTGAAAGCGCAGTCGGTAAGAGTGCACCAGTTGGTCATGGGGGAGTTCCCGATCACTGCTGAACAAGACCACGTGGGCGGTGGCGCCGGTGCGCAGGTTAGTTTTCATCACCAGCACGATATTGATCTGCTCAGGAAAGCACTTGTGCGACATCAGCATCTGATAGACGCTCGTGCGGATCCCTTTATCAACCGACGATGACTTCAGGTAACGCTCGGGTAGTTGCCGGTAATCGAGCTTGTGGCCATATTTCTTTGGCCGACCACGACCGGCATAAGGGCCTTCGTAGGGAAAATACAGCGCGGCATCATGGCGCAGCTTGGAAATCAAGTGAAGGCCGGTCTGCCGGACCATCTGCAGGGCCTCGTTGTGGCCAAACGCCCCGTCATAGAGAAAATAGCGCACCGCGAGCTCGTCCCCAATGAGCGTCAACACCGCCCGAATCATCCCTTGAACAAAGCGCAGGTAAGCCGACAAGAGGACCTCCCGACGGTTGCGATTGTGGCTTCCCTTCGGCCGACCCCGCTGACCGGGGTTGGCTTTTTTCACCGCCTTGGGTGAATCGGGTACCCGCTCGCGCACCACTTGTTCCATCCGCACCGGATAGGACGTCCCACGGCGCACGCTGATGAGCGCCAAACTCAAAAAACACACGCTCGGCACCGCCTTGCCCTACAGCGAGGAGAAAAATCGATCCAGACCCTAGGTTTTTTTGCCCGATTTGGTCACCACCACCTCGTCGCCGGCCATCAACAACACGTCGCCGGGATCCAGTAAATGCTGGCGAATGATCAGCCAATGAACTTTGCTCCAACCAACAATACCTTCGCCACCGGTGGGTCGATAGCGGGCTGGCTGCATGTGGTGTTAGCTCTGCGCTCGTTGATACACCGACCTTGGTGTATCATGCCCAACGCTTCCCCTCTGGTCCATTCATCAAGAGACGGAGCGATCGGAGCTCCCGCTCGATGGCAGTTCAACAACTGGAGCGCTCTCGAGCAGCTTTTCAGCCACCGCAATCATCGGCCTCATGTCAATCTGGTTGATGAATGTAGAGTATGTCAGCAACGCGAGCAAACTCCGCAGATCACTCGCCCACGGCGGCAGATAGCGCGGCAGCCGGCAGAGCCCCATCTGGGCGAGTTCGGCCAATGCGGGAATGTCTTGCAAGTCCAACTTGCCGCAGAATAACAAGCGCAGACAATCCGATCGGCCGGCGGCGAAGATGGCCCGAATCGCGTTACTGACCTGCAACAGGCCGAACAGATAGACCACATCCTTGGTAAACGGGGCTCCGCCCGTGATGACGCCGCCACGAAAGACGGGGCGGGCGTTCTCAAAGGCCTGATCCGGGCGGCCCGTACGTTCCAGAAAATAGCGGTAGACGTCAAGAAAGTCGGCCCCTTCGATCGCCATTTGAATGGCAAACACGCGGTCCGCCAGGCGCTGCAGGCGATCGAGCTCCATGGTGCCTCTGATGATTTCCGCAAACACCGCCAGCCCCTCCTGGGTGCGTGTGGTTGAGGGGTGACCGGCCGCCAACACGGGCAAATCGGTCTGAGCGCGACCTTTGAGCGAGGTGGCCGCATGAATATAGGCTTCATGGTTGAGCAGTTGAGCCGCATCCCGGTCGGTGAAGCGAGCGTCGCGCCGGATGCGGATGGTGATTGCTGTCCCCAGGGCGTTCGCGGATAGCTTAGCCACGAGCTCGACCTTTGGCGCCTCCTCACCGAAATGTCGCTTGACCTGCCCTTCAATCTCTTGCGCGACGTCTTCGGCCGTCCGGTAAGCGGGTGGCGCCACGCCGGGGTCGATGTGAGCAAGGTTCTCGATCACCGCCTGGATACGCTGTGCGAGTTCCAGCGAGGTGGTGGGGTGATAACGCAGCGGGGCGGTCGGCTCGCCGTAGAGGCGACGGCCATGCTCAAAGACGACCGCCGTTCCCATGCCGGCCAGCATGCGCGCGCCGCCCTCGACGCTGTCCGCCTGGCGCTCCAGCCACAGGTCGATGGGGGTGATCGGCACGATAAGACGGCGCACTTCGCGAATCGTCTCGATGGTGGGCGTCGGATCAAATCCGGCATAGCTCACCTTCGGCAGTTCGCGGGCGCCCTGGGCGAAAAACGCTTCTTTGACCTCGGGTGCCCAATCCGATCGAGCGGAGAATGCGAAGCGGGCGCGCCGCTTGATGGAGTAGCCTCGCCACGTTCTTAATGCGTTCGAGCTCAGCTTCACTGACTGCTTTCGCCATCGGGTTAGCTCCCTTGATACTGAATGCGGTAATCCAGTTCGCTCTTTATGGATTCCGGACAGCTACGCGAGGAGGACGCTGAGGAGGAGCTTAAGGTCATTTACGGGAAATATTCTCCCCGGTCAGGTAGAATTTCGTTACCACATTGCCCCGGGAGTATGACCATGTCATCGGCGACCGAATCGACCGCTCTGCCTTTATCCACCTCCCAAATCGAAGACTTGCGATTGGCGAGCTCAAAAATGACGGGGGTAGAGCGCCGATCGTTCCAGGCGGCCATGGCGCTGAAATATTGTGGCGGCAATGCCCGCCAAGCGGAACGGGTGTTCGGTTGGGGCCGCGATACGGTGGAACTGGGGTTACATGAACAACGGACGGGCGTGATCTGCTTGGGCGCACAAGCGGCCTTCTGCGGGAGTCGGCTCTGGGAAGAGCAATACCCGCAGGT
>JAGTVB010000191.1 GCA_018224385.1 Gammaproteobacteria bacterium | reverse complement strand
TGATGCTTCTCCGGCGCGCGCTCCTTTGCCCGAAAGCGCAGAGCTCAAATACAAACGCGTCCCTATCCGGTTCTGCTCGATCGCAGGCTACTTCAGCTGCTCGTAGAGGAGGCTCAGAATACGATCCGCTGTTTGGCTCGTTTCACGCTTACCCTCGACATCGAGAACCACGAGTGCGAGTGGCGCGCCCTCAGCACCGTTCAGCCTGACCAGGTAATCCGCTTGTTCGGCAACAGCATCATCCTCCTCACCCCAGAACTTAAGCTTGGATAGAAAGCCTTTTTTCTCGATATCCTTGGCGGGATCGGCGTAGCGTACATAATAAATGCCTTGAGAGCGATCGCGATCGGTCACGGTGAATCCGACCCGATCCAGCGCAACCCCGGTGCGCTGCCAGCCGCGGGCAAAATTGTCGTCGAGCTCGAGCACCGTGCCCGTTTCGTCTCGCACCAGCTTCGCGCCCGGCTCGGATCTGACCGTCGAGGCTAACTGCTGTTGCGCCTCCTGCGGCTTGGTGCCAAAGTACACCAGCATCCGATAGAGCATCTCGGCCTCCAAACCCGCATCGGAAGGCCGAGGCTGCCAGACAAAGCTGTCCCCCTGACTCACTTCTTCCGCACCGCGGTGAGAGACGTAGATCTCAGTCGTATCGGGCTCTGCACCCCGTTCCAGGCGCGTGCGGAACTTGTCTCGAGTGGCTGATGAGTACACTGAGGGCGTGAATTTCTCAAAGAGACCACGGATCCCGCCCTCTGGAATGTTGGCTCGGTTCTCGGCCCAATTGGTCTCCATGATCCCAATGTCCGGATCCTCACGCTCAATCGTCAGCCCGTTCTCAACCCAAAATCCGCGCAGCTTGGGCCAAACCTCCGACGGCGGAGCGTCAACGGCCAGCCACCGCTGGGTACCGCTTCGTTCCACCCGAGCGCCCGACACCGGCGGCAAAACGTCTTCGGTGACGACCGGCTCCCGCAGTTTGCCGACGCTCGCGCTGGCATAATCGGAGTAGGTTGTCGTACCGTCCGCACCGGCATCCTCAGGTAACCTGAACGCACCGTCCTGCGCAGGGCGCATCAGGTCGGGAGGAACCTCTAAGGGTGGAAGGCTGCGGCTCTCGCGGTATTCTGCCTCTTGGCCATAGAACCTCTCCTTGTCACCCCGCTCAGAGCTGCCGCCACAGCCTGTCACAACAAGGATTACGGCGCCTAGGATGAGATACTTGCGATTTCTCTTAAACATATAGGAACTTCATGGGTTATTCAGGCAATAGGCCTGCCATCTGGAGCGCTGTCTTCACTCGTAGACGGTTTGCCTCCGAGAGCGTGGTCAGCGGCAAGCGGATGCCGGGCGGAATCAAGTCCATCGTGTGCAGCGCCCATTTCACTGGAATGGGATTCGATTCAACGAACAGGGCTTCATGTAGAGGCACCAGACGATCATTGAGTGCCGTTGCACCGGCCCGATCGCCGCAGAGCGCCCGCGCGCACATCTCGTGCATAAGCTTCGGCGCAACGTTTGCCGTTACGGAAATAACGCCACGAGCACCCGAGAGCATGGCCTCCATCGCCATACCGTCGTCCCCGCTATACACGGCAAATGCCGCATCGACACGCTCCAGAAGGATCCGCACCCTGGCAACATCCGTCGCCTCTTTTATCCCCACAATATTGGGGATTCGCGACAGACGTACTACTGTCTCAGGAAGCACATCACATGCCGTACGCCCAGGCACGTTATAGAGAATCTGAGGAATCGGCACAGCTTCAGCCACTGCCTTGTAATGCAGATACAGCCCTTCCTGGGTCGGCTTATTGTAGTAAGGTGCCACGAGAAGGCAGGCATCCGCGCCTCCTTCCTTGGCGCAGCGGGTGAGCTCGATGGCCTCGCGCGTGGCATTTGCACCCGTCCCGGCGATCACCGGAATCCGGTGGTTGACTTGGGCGACCACCTGCGCGATGACCTCACAGTGTTCCGCATGATTTAGCGTAGCTGATTCACCGGTGGTTCCCACCGCAACAATCGCCTCTGTGCCCGCTTCGATGTGCCACTCAATCAGCCGCTTGAGGCTTGACGGGTCCACGGATCCATCGCCTCGCATCGGTGTAACCAAAGCGACCATGCTGCCTTGAAACATCCCTCGCCCTCTTCGTTAGTTCGCGTCTAATACACGTGATCGATGTTACTGACCCGTCTGGCGCGTCGCAACCGCATCGCCACCGCTATGCAGCGCGCAATCGTTATGAAAATTATGAAACAGCGTCTCAGGTTTTTGCGCCGCTCATCAGGAGGCGCTCGCTTAGCCACCCCCGGCAGCGGTCAACCCGCGACAAATCGAGCAGACACGTGGTGGAATCCGAGTAAAATACCGGGTTTACAGCGGCAAGAAACCTACTGATGGAGTCCAGCGCCCGCCATGCAATCTTATCTTGTTATCTCGGCTCTCGGAAAAGATCATCCTGGCATCGTCAGCGAGCTGTCTCAAGCTATTCTTGACTGCGGTGCCAGTATCAACGACAGCCGAATGGCCCGCCTGGGGGGCGAGTTTGCGATTATCATGTTGCTGTCCGGGCACTGGAATGCCATCGCTAAGATCGAGACCCTCTTACCCCGGCTGGCAGAGCAGCTCAATCTCGTTATCCAAAGCCAGCGGACTACGCAACGGACCGCACCCAGCAATCTGATCCCTTATGGCGTCGAAGTGGTATCGATGGACCATCCGGGCATCGTTCGCGACGTCGCCGACTTCTTCGCCAAACGCGGCATCAATATCGAGGAGCTCTTCACCAGTACCTATCTCGCCCCCCACACCGGGACGCCGATGTTTTCCCTGCATATGACCGTCGGCGTGCCATCGGATATGGCCATTGCGACACTGCGCGGCGAGTTCATGGACTTCTGCGATGATCTGAATATTGATGCCATGCTAGCGCCGGTGAAGTGAGCGCACCGCTTCGCATCGACCACCGCCCCTCCTGCACCGGCGGCATGGCTTGAGCGCACAGCGCTGATTCGGCAACCGCTCGTTTCGGATGGGCCTCGGTTGCTGCCCAGGCCGCCGGGCTGTCCCGAGCTGCCGGCCGATGAAAACGCAAGAGCACGTCATGAGCGATTCACAAGATAGCCAAGAGCGCCTATTTATCCTCGACACCAATGTGCTCATGCACGACCCGGGGGCACTGTTTCGCTTCAGCGATGACCACATCTACCTGCCTATGGTCGTGTTGGAGGAGTTGGACGCCGCCAAAAAAGGGATATCTGAAGTAGCGCGCAATGTGCGCCAGGTGACACGTATTCTAGATGAACTGATCGAAAACGCCGACAAGAACGCCATCGAGCAGGGCATCCCTCTGCCTTCCCTCAGCAACGGCTCCAAGCGCGGTCGGCTATTCTTCCAAACCCGGCCGTTTCCAGATGCCTTACCCCCGACGCTCCCTGGCAACAATCCGGACAGCACCATCCTCGGGACGGCCCTGCAGCTGACGCGCACACAGCCAGACCGAGCGGTCATTCTGGTGTCGAAGGACATCAACCTGCGCATCAAAGCGCATATTCTCGGCATTCCCGCCGAGGACTACTGCGACGACAAGGTCGTGGACGACGTTAACTTGCTCTATGATGGCACCCGCGCGTTTCCCGATAGTGTCCTCGCCCACCAGCAGCGAACAGAGGACTGTTGGACCCGCGACGGGCGCACCTTTTGGCGACTGCCTACCTTGCCGCCACCACTGTTTCCCAACCATTGCCTCTACACCGAGGACGAGCGAGCGCTGCATTTCATTGTTCGCGAGCTGGCCTCCGATACCATGACCGTTGAGCTCGTGCGCGACTACCACAATCAGCGCGACACCGTATGGGGCATCAATGCCCGCAATCGAGAGCAGAACTTCGCGCTCAACCTGCTCATGGATCCCGACATTGATTTCGTCACCCTACTCGGCCAAGCGGGCACCGGAAAAACCTTGCTCGCGCTCGCCGCTGGCCTTACCCAAATCCTAGAAGACCGACGCTATCGGGAGATCCTAATGACCCGGGCCACCGTGCCGGTGGGCGAAGACATCGGCTTTCTTCCAGGCACGGAAGAGGAAAAGATGACGCCTTGGATGGGCGCCTTAATGGACAATCTGGAGGTCCTGACTCGATCTCAAGTCGGCGGCGAGTGGGGGCGGGCGGCAACCAATGATTTGGTTCAGCATCGCATCAAAATCGGATCCCTGAACTTCATGCGCGGCCGCACCTTCTTGAACCGCTTCCTCATCATCGACGAGGCCCAAAACCTCACCCGTAAACAGATGCGAACCCTGATAACCCGCGCCGGCCCGGGCACCAAAGTGGTGTGTCTGGGAAATCTCGCCCAGATAGACACGCCCTATCTCTCCGAGACAACCTCCGGACTCACCTACGTCGTGGACCGGTTCAAACACTGGCCCCACAGCGGACACATCACGCTTAAGCGCGGCGAGCGCTCGCGGCTGGCAGACTTTGCGGGAGAGGTGCTCTAGAAGGGGTGAGCGCCTATTGAAGCGACCGTACGCGCACCGCGCTAGACGGTACGCTTGGCCGCATGCCCGTTGACACCGCTACGCCCTTGGCGAGCGCGGTGAGCGCTTGCCGCTCCCTGCTCAGCGCGTGGCCTTAAGCCGCTTGTTGCCTCCGCGCTACATCAGGGCGCAGTTGATTCATGCAATGCTCCACAAGTCCATTCCTGATACGGTTGGCCCCTACCGCGTGCTCCCCTGACCTCTTGCGGCGCCAGAAGCGCTGCCCGCCATCCCCTTGCAAGCGTCTGATTTTTGACGTTCGCACAAAAAATCCAAGATGCCAAGCGCAGGCACCATGCCCTATTGGACCAGAATGTTGTGTTAGGGCAACGCAATAAGCGGTCATGTATTTTTTTTGCAAAAAACTGTTGCATTGTCAATCCAGTTTGTTCTACATTAACCCTTGCTTGCCGAGCTAAGCAAGCAACTAAGATTTCACCTTAACACTAGGACTGGCTTTCAATCTGGTAGGAGGGCCAAAAACATGAATCGAAAGCTACTCGCCGCCGCGGTGGCAGGCGTCATTGGTGTGCCCACAGCGGCCATGGCCGAGCTCACCATCAACGGGCTGCTGAGCCCCAGTCTCAACTACGTCAATACCTTTGACCGTGTCGACGATTCCGAAAGAGTATCGCTTGAAGACAACCAGTCTTCTATTGGCTTTAAGTGGGAAGAGGACCTCGGTGCCGGCACCAAGTTCATCGGCTTCATCGATTTGAGCATTCCCATTGGCGATCCTGGACCGAACGGCAATCAGGGCTCCGGCGTGACGCTGCGCGACACCTACGCCGGCTTCGACGGCGGCTGGGGTAGAGTCATCTTCGGCGACGCCTCCACCTCGTGGAAATCGTCCTACGCCTTCATCGATCCCTTGTTCCGCACTTCAGCTCAGGCACGCAC
>JAGTVB010000190.1 GCA_018224385.1 Gammaproteobacteria bacterium | reverse complement strand
TCCCTTGTGCCCGGGAAAGAACCGTAGGCTTTCCTCCGCCAGCGCTAGCGCCTTGCGCACGTTGCCTGTGTTCAGCTCGGCCTTGATCGCCACTTCGTATTGTGCCGCAATGGTTCGAAGCCCCGCCTGGGCCTGGCGGTTGCCAGGTTGTAACCTCAGGATGGCGTTGAGTGTTCCAAACGCATTGTTGTCCGGCGGCGCTGTGGTATGTCCCGCCTCGAGCTGCTGCTCAGCCTTTGCGAGAAGCGAGGCAACCTTGGCATCCGAGGCGCCCTCGGGCTCGGTGAGTTCCTTTTTCAGTGTGAGAAGCGCGCGGTGCTGCGCATCGACCTCGAGCCCGCGCGTGACCATCACCAGCGCTTCGCGCGTGTTTCCAGCCTGTAGCCTATCTCGAGCGAATGCGGCATAGCGCGCCGCGATGGTCGACACAACTGCCTTCGCGTCGCGGTTATCGGGATCGAGCGCAAATACCGCCTGTAGCGTCTCATAGGCATTGTCGCCCTCCGGTCTTGTGAGCTTCGAGCGTGCGATCTGCTGGCTGGCTTTGGCGAGTAGCCTGGGGATCGGGTCCTCGTTGGGCCGCTTTTCGTCAGCGTTGCGGGCGGCGGCTTGAACCGCTTCCTCGCGCGCCTGGGCTTCGTGCTCGCGTCCTACCGTTTCCTTTAAGGCAAGGAGCAGTGACTCTTCCGGTGCGAAGCCAAGCCCCTGTTCGATGAGCGCCAAGCTTTCCACCAGGTCACCCTTCCTATAGCGTTGCTCGGCAAGCTGCACGAACTGCTGCACGATTTGTTCTAGGCCTGCCAGCGCTGGCTTGTTGTCTCGATCGATGCTGAGGACTTCGCGGTAGGACTCTGCGGCGTTATCACCGGGAGGTGCGGTCAGTTTCTCGGCCTTGAGCTGCGCGTGCGCTTGGTCTAACAGCGTGGCGATGCGCTGTTCGACCTCCCTGGCCCTTATCTGTTCGAGCAGCTCTTGACGAAGCGACACAAAGGCCGGGTTTTCGGCGTCGACCGTCAGCCCTTCCTGGGCGAGCGAAAGGCTCTTCTGCAATGCGCCGGCGCGCTGCCGCTCCCGCGCCCGCTGTTCCAGAGTCTGCACGATCGCTTGGATGCCGCGCATTGCCGCCTCGTTGCCAGGTTCGTGGCCGAGCACTTCCTGGTAGCTTTCATACGCGTTGTTACCGGCGGGCAAGGTGACCTGTCCGGCCGCGAGCTGTTCCTCGGCTTGAGCCAGAAGCTCCGCTAGCCGCTGTTTGCGAGCCGCTTGCGCCTGAAGAGTGCGACGAACCGCTGCCTCTAGGGACACGAGGTCTGGATGATCCTCCACCGCTTTTCGGCCTCGACTAATAGCGGCAAGGGCGCCATCTAAATCCCCTGCCGCCTCGGCGCGCATTGCCACCATCTCCTGCTGGTCGGCAATCGCTCGGAGTCCCTCGAGCGCAGTAACGTTGCCGGGATCGAGTTCCACCACCGCCTGATAGCTGGCGAAAGCGTTGTCTCCCCCAGGTTCGAACAGCTTGGAGTCTTTGAATTGTTGGGCGCCCGCGGCGAGAAGGCTGGTTATCTTCTGGTCACGCTCGATTTCACCTCGCAGTGCTTGCATTTCCCGATAACCGGGCAGGCCCTTGAAAAGCCGGAGCCCGGTGTCGATGCGATCGAGACTCTCCAGGCCCCGTCCCGCTTCCCAATCCCGCCGCGCCAGGGTGGTCATGCGGGCGGCGACGCCTCGCAGGCCGATCCGCGCGCGCTGAGCCTGCTCCTTGTTCGGCTTATCGTTCAGGACCTTTTGATAATGCTCAAAGGCGTTGTCACTGGGCGGGGTCACGAGGTGGTCGTCACGCAGCAGGTCCTCGGCCCTCGCGAGCTGATTCTCAATGGCCAAGTGGTGCTTCAGGGCCCCCAGCCCCTCGTGCTGGGGATGGACCTTAAGGCCCCTCTCGACATCGCCGAGCGCTCCCGCCAGATCGCCACCGTCTTGCTTGGTGCGGGCAAGGCCCTCCAGCCGATCGGCGATACGTGTGAGTCCCTGCAATGCGTGCGGGTTCTTGTTGTCCAGTGCCAGTGCGGCGCGGTAACTCTCCGCCGCATTGTCACTGGGAGGCTCCACCAGGCGCCAATCACTGAATTGCTGCTCGGCTTTTGCAAGCCAGGCCGCAATTTCCCGCTGCCGCTTTTCGTTGTCAAGTTGGTGGGTGATTTCGTCTCGTAGCCCGAGCAATCCTTTGTGCTCTGGCTCGACCTTCAACCCCTGGTCGATGAGTGCGAGGCTCTCGTGCGGATAGCTCGTTTTGCGCTTGGCCTGGGCCTCTGACTCAAACTGCTCGGCGATTTGATGCAACCCGGTGAGGGCCTCCTTATAATCAGGGGCGATCTCCAGAATACCGCGGTAGGTCTCGAAGGCATTAAAACCTTCCGGGTCTATGAGCTGGCCATCAGTCAGGTGCCGTTCTGCGATACGCAGCAGGTGGTCCACCGCGCGTTGCGTTGCCGGATCGAGAGCGGGTTCCGAAAGCAGTAGTGCGGCACCTGCGGCGAGTACCCCGGCGACGCTCAAACCGCCGCTCAATTTCCACCTGGGGTGGCGTCTGAACGCCGCCAACCATGCCGAGGTACGGGGTGCGCCGGCCCCTGAATCGGTGCGCGACACCGATTCGGGCCGCGGTGGGCCTTTTTGCTTGCCGGCAAGGTGGGTCGGCTTGTCGCGGCGTTCAGCATAAAGCAGGGTATTCTTGGAAAGCTCGGTGCGTGCGTCGGTTGGCCCGTCACTGCCGTTTGCTGCAATGGCTCTATGCAGTGCCTCAATGAACTCTTGCAGGTCGGCGAATCGGTCGCCCGGAGCCTTTGCAAGCACGCGTTCCATAACCGGTTGCAAGAACGAAAGTCGTTCAGGGAGCTTCGGAAGCGGCTCGGTGATATGCTTTAGGGAGGTGGCGATGGCGCTTTCGCCGTGGAAAGGGGGGGCGCCTGTGAGCATCTCGTAGAGAACAATACCCAGGCTGTAGCTATCGCTGCGGCCATCGATGCTCTGGCCGGTGACTTGTTCCGGGCTCATGTAGTTGGGCGTTCCGACCGAAATCCCCGTCTTGGTCAGGTGCGTGTTGGAATCAACCGAGCGCGCGATACCGAAGTCCGCTAGGACCGGCGTATCATCTTCCCGAAACAGGATATTGGAAGGCTTGACGTCGCGGTGTACGAAGCCGCGGCGATGGGCGTAGTGCAGCGCACGCCCAATGTCCTTGACGATGCGCAGGCTTTCGTGGAGGGGAAGCCCTTTCTCAATCCGGTCCCCGAGAGTCCCACCCCCACGTACTCCATGGCGATGAAGTAGCGGCTGGCGGATATGCCGATGTCATAGACGGTGACGATGTTGGGGTGCGTGAGCTGCCCGAGGGTCCTCCCCTCCCTCATAAAGCGATCTTTGAAACTTGGGTCGACGGATAAGGTTGACGACATCACCTTCAGTGCGAGGTTTCGCTGAAGTGATTCTTGAACCGCAAGATACACAGTGGACATACCTCCTCGGCCGAGCTCGTGGAGGATCTCGTAGCCAGGAATGCTGACGAGGATCTTATAGCTCAGGTTGTCCACCTAGCGCGGTCCTGTCCATGCAAAATGCGACGTTTAGCTTGGCGTCTTCCAGATAGCGCTAACGTTAAGTACTCCCACGGTAAAGGCTCTAGGATGTTAAATCCGCATCATAATACGTCAAAAAAATTTCTTCGGGAAATGATCCCTTCCAGAGAGAGCAATCGCGCGAGCATCCAGCAAATGGTCATGATGAAAGACCGCTCTATTGCTGTCGTTGCATCGCAAAGTGGAACTTTGCGTGGCGGGGTTACTGCGGTACGGCAGCACAAGTAACCTGATGCGGTGCAAGCAGTTGCCCTCGCTTGAGGGAGTCGATTGCAGCGTCACGATCGGTAAGCCTGCCCTCGGTCCCATCGTCTTACGTGCCCTGTGGGTCGAGGTGACCGGTGGTCCCGCCGGTTATCTCAAGCGCTTTACCGCGGTATCCTGGCGCAGTCTGCCGAGACGTGACCGAGATTGGCTACGCATGCCAGTGCTTCAGGATCAGCGCGCGGGTGCGAAGGCAGGCTTCCAAGTCATTTTCCGGACCTTCATACTCGATGGCGATGGGGCCGTCATACCGGGCCTCGCGCAGGATTCCCAGGGCCCGCTGATAATCGATGGAACGCTCCTCACCATTGCGGTCAAAGCGCCAACTTTTCGCCTGGGCGTGCAGGGCTTTTGGAGCCAGCAGACGTAATCCGTGGTAGCGATCGACGCTCCTGGGAAAATTTCCAAAGTCGGGGCAGGTGCCAAGCCAGGGGGTGTTGAGGGTGTCGACGACCTGGAGGATAGGCTCCGGGCGAGCGCTGATTCCCCAGTGATTTTCAATGACGACGGGCAGGCGAAGTTGGGCAGCGATGGGTATGATTTCTCGAAGTGCCGCGATGGCGCGCTGCGTTTTTTCGCCGAGGTGGGGGATCCGCGCAGGCAAATGCCGGCGGGCGGTGCGCGCAAGCTGCAGCGTGCAACGATTGAGCAACAATCCTTTGAGGGAGGCGGCTCTGTGGTCACTGCGCGCACCTTGCTGGGCGGGCGAATTATCGGTCGATCCGGAAAATCTTCGCAGCAATCCTTGGATGCTGAGCAATTGACCGCCGAGGCAGATACGTAGGGCGCGGGCGCCCAGTCCGTGGGCGAACGGCAGCATCTGCTTGACATAGCCCACTTGCGCTTGCCAGCGTAGCGGGTCGGCGAGGGTGAGATCGCAATTGACATCGTAGACCAGGCCGCAACCGAGCGCTTGGCAGCGGTGGCGAAGCGGCTCAGCGTGGTGCGGGTTGTGGCTGCCCAAATCCCGATCGGAAAGCTCAAGGCCCTGAAAGCCGTGCTGGGTGACGAAGTCGGGTACCTCTGGCAGGGTCACGCCCTGGACTCGCAGGCTTCTTCGGATGCTGGTGAGAGCGAGGTAGATGTCCACTCGGATCCTTGCCGTTGAGCGTTTTGGCTAGGGAGCTATTTCTGGAAGTGAGGTTGCTGACGTTGCCACGGTATCAATAAGTTACGCAGGCGCAGCAAGTAGCTCGGGGCTGTCATTACGGGGATTGTTAACGGCAAGCCCAACGGGCGAGGCAATCATGCCGTCGGCGGGATAGGGCCGAAGCAACGGGTTCAGCGTGCCAGGATCTTGCAGTTGGGGATTCAGCCAAGTGTCGTAGTCCGTTTGAGGGAGGATCACCGGCATGCGATCGTGAATCGCGGCAACCAGGCTGTTCGCTTGCGTGACGATGATGGTGCAGGATTCGATGACCTCGCCGTCACGTTCCCAGTGTTCCCACAGCCCGGCGAAGGCGAAGGGTTCGCCGGCGCGCAAGCGGATGTAGTAGGGTTGTTTGCGGTGGTTGGTGCGCTGCCATTCGTAGAAGCCATCGGCGGCGATCAGGCACCGCCGTTTACGGAACGGCTGGCGAAACGCGGGTTTGCTGGCCACGGTTTCGGCGCGGGCGTTGATAGTGCTGTAGCCGGTCTTCGGATCCTTTGCCCAGAAGGGAATGAGCCCCCACTGCAAGGCGACCATCTCCCGGGTACCGCCCGGTCCATTGCGGGCGGCCAGCACCGGCTGGCTCGGCGCGATGTTGTAGCGAGGAGCGAGCAGCGCGACCTCCGCCTCGGCGTCGAACAAGCGGGCGTAGATCTCGGCAGGAGTAAATCGAGCGTACCGGCCACACACGCGCATAGTCTATCATTATTCTTTATCCTGTCGGTGCCGGGTGGATCGAGCGTGCGAGTCGCTATAACAGCACAGGCCTTGGGTCGCTCCTTTTGCCAGTATGAGTAACGTGCGCATGGGGAAGGAAAGCGTGGTGCTGGTGCCCGGCCTGTTCATGGGCGGAATATCCATGGCGGTGCTGCAGCGCCGACTGTGCGAGTGTGGCTTCGATGCGCGCCGTTTCTCCTACTACTCTGCGCGCCTTTCACCGGCTCAAAACGCGGTGCGGCTGAATGATTTCCTGTGGACCGTCCACTCACCGGTGGTTCATTTCGTCTGTCACAGCCTTGGCGGGCTGGTGGTGCGGCATCTGTTTTCTCGCTTTCCCGAACAGCGCCCCGGTCGGGTGGTGACGCTCGGCACGCCCCACCGCGGCAGCTTCGTCGCCGCGCGGCTCGCCCGCATCCTGCCTTTTCGTTTGTTGCTGGGAGCGAGCCTGAGGGAGGGGTTACTCGGGGAAGCACCACCATGGCAGGATGCCCGGGCCTTGGCGGTTATTGCCGGGACGCGCTCGCTGGGCACCGGGGAACTGGTCTCGGGTCTGCCCAAACCCAATGACGGCACGGTGGCGGTAATCGAAACTGAATTGCCGGGGATGCAAACCCACGTACAGCTGCCGGTGACTCACACCGGGCTGCTGGTTTCGCCCATCGTGGCTCACTACATATGCGAATACCTCAAGTCGGGAGCCTTTCCCGAGGATCAGAAGGAACAGAAAGGCGATGACGCAATCGGAGGAGCGGGTGCAATTTCCTTCACAGGGACAGGTAATCGAGGGCCTGCTGGGGCGGCGGCTGGGGCCCAACGGCGTGATTGTGACCCATCCGCACCCGCTCTACGGCGGTGATATGCACAACGCTGTGGTCGAGGCGGTGACCGGTGTCTACCGCGAGTCGGGATACACGGCCCTGCGGTTTTTCTGGGGTAAGAGCGGCGCGCTGTGCCGCGAAGTCAACTCCATCCTGTCGTGATTCCGGGGGCCTCTAGGCTGCTCCTTTGGCGATGGCGGGTCATGAGCTGGGCCAGCTCTTCAGGATTGCGGGGGCAGCGCACCGCCCGCCATGTGCCCGGCTGCAAAGCGCCCAGCTGCCAAGGTCCCACGGCTTGCCGAATCAGTCGCAGGGTCGGATGACCGATAGCCGCCGTCATGCGGCGCACTTGGCGGTTGCGTCCTTCCATTAGGGTTAACGCCAGCCAGGCGGTGGGAATGGCCTGGCGTTGCCGAATCGGCCGCGGGCGGGGCCACAGCGCCGGCGGATCGATGCGGCGCACCTCGGCGGGCCGCGTTCGGCCGTCTTTTAGCCAGACGCCTCGGGCGAGCTGATGCAGCGCACCTGCCTTGGGGATCCCTTCCACCTGGACCCAATAGGTTTTTGGTGACTTGTGGCGGGGATGGCTGATGGCGTGTTGTAGAAAACCGACATTGGTCAGCACCAGCAGCCCTTCGCTCTCATAATCGAGCCGCCCGGCAGGATAGATGCCCGCCATCGAGATGAAATCGGCCAACGTGGCGCGGCTGCTCGAATCGCTGAACTGGCACAGCACGCGGTACGGTTTGTTGAACAGAATCAGGCGGTTCATTGGCGCTGACAGTGGCTGAGTCAGGCCCGATAGGCGCCGGAATTCGGATTGCCATCGCTAGCGGTTGAAGTGCGCCGGGCGCTTTTCCAAGAAGGCGCGCATGCCTTCCTTGCCATCGGCGTGGCCAGCACAGCTTACCAGGCCCTGCCGCTCATACTCCAGTTGGGTCTCCCAGGACGTTTCGAAGGCATTGGTGAGGAGGGCTTTGCTCCAGCCAAAGGTATGCAGCGACTTCTGGGCAATGATGCGAACCATTTCCAGGCCGGCTTCCAGGACCTGCGTGTCATCCACCACTTTGGTCACGAGTCCCCAGGCGAGCGCCTGTTGCGCCGAGATCGGTTCGTCGAAGGCGGCGATCTCCAATGCCCGTGCGAGTCCCACCAGCCGCGGCAGGGTGAACGTGCCGCCGGCATCGATACACAGGGCATTGCTGGTGAAAGCTTGCTTGAGTCGTGCTGAGGCCGCCATGACGCGAAAGTCACAGGCCAGTGCGAGGGAGAACCCGCCGCCTGCCGCGATGCCGTTGATGGCGGCCAGGACCGGCTTGCGCATGCGCCGAATCTCCGTGACGCACAGGTGCACGTAGGTGGCAAGCTCATGGAACAAAGCCGCCGGGCCCTGCCCATGGGCCATCGCCCGGCGAATGTCGCCGCCGGCAGAAAACGCCTTGCCGGCGCCGGTGATCACGACCCCATGAACCGCGGTGTCGGTACTTAGCTCCAGTAAAATAGCGGAGAGTTCGCGGGCCGTTGGCAGATCGAGAGCGTTGTAGGCGTCAGGGCGGTTTAACGTAAGCTGCGCAATACGCTCCAGCGTAGCAAGGTGTACGAGCGCACCCATGATGTGCTCCTTTTGTCAGTAGACGGCCTGCACGGCTAATTTCTTCAGGAGCCGCTGTTCCCGATGGCGCAAGCCGTGGCTGTGTGGCGCGATGGCAGCCAACTCTCGCGTAAAACGCAGCGCCAGTGGCAGATCGGGCTTCCGATGCTCATAGTATTTCGCCAAGTGCTCCAGCGCTTGGGGGTGCTTCTTCTGCGCGGCGAGCTGCTCCCAAATACCGACGGCGAGCACCCAGTGGTTTTGTCGCCGCGCGAGTCGCGCCAGCTCGAGCAGCGCCTCGTGGTCAAGTCGTGTCCTGTTGGCAAGCAAATAGCGGTACGCGTGGCCTTCGTCACGCCGGTGGCGCAGTGTGGATACGGTGCTGGCGTGGTGAGCCACGGGATCCTCATAACAACGCTGGAGCGCAGAGGCCAGCGCCACCAGCGAGAGCAGATCCCATCGGTTGTGCTGCAGCACCCGAGGGAGTTCACCGGTGGCGCCGTCACGCATCCAATTGAACCAGGCTTGCGGCACCCAGGCGCTCGGTAAATCGTCGCTGCGGAGAAAGCCGAGGAGCCGGGCCTCAACCGTCTGCAACCGACAGTCAGACCAATGGTTGGCGAAGGCGCGCCGCGTGGGGTGGAGCAGATCCACGTGGGTGAGGCAAGACAACGGATCGGGGAGCCGCGCCAAGCGGTAACGGCTCGCCAACAACGGGCGGTCAAAGGTCTTCCCATTATAAGTGACCAAGGTTTGCCTGCCGGCGAGCGCCCGACTGGCCTCAGCAAGCAGCACCGGTTCGGCGTGAAAGCGGGTCAGCAGGAATTGCTGCACCCGCAGCCCCTGCGGGGCGATCTGCACCAGTCCCAACAGGAATGCCAGGGTGCCACTACCGCTGGAGAGCCCCGTCGTTTCACAATCCAAGAACACCGCATCCTCCGCCCCGGTGTGTTCGGCCCCGAACAGCTGTAGCGCCGCTACCGCGCTTTGCTGTAAACGGCTTTGGCCGTGCGCCATGCCCAGGGGCAGACAACGCTCCACAGCGATCAAACCAGGCACGAGGCAGCGTCCGTGCAAGCGGCGGGCAAGCGCCTCGTCGTCGAGTCTCGCGTCGGCTCGCCTTTGCCCCTGTCGGGCCAGCGAAAGCCGTTCCAGCTGCTGGCGCAGGGTGCTGGCCCGCGGGCTCTCATCGGTCGGCGTTGCCGATCCCGGTGCCGCCATTCCCGCCTGCTGCTGAAGCTTGGTCAGGTGGGCCCGGAGCGTCATCGGCGGGGTACCTCCGTTTGCGACAACAGTGCGAGTATGGCCAGCGCCGCCTGCTTGGGGGAATGGCTGCTGGCGCCGGTGCCGGGGTTCAAAATGGGGCCGATACAGGCTGGGCAGCCGTGTTGACAGGGGCAGTCGGCGACCAGCTCGGCGGCCTTGTCAATCACCTTGTTCCGCAGCTCAAACAACGGTGCGGCGAGCCCGATGCCGCCGGGGTAGTTGTCGTAAATAAAGATGCTCGGATTGAATCGAGGTCCTAGCCCGTCAAGATCCGTCGGTTGTTCCAGGCCCCCGCGTATCCGCCTCTGATCATCCTGGACACCGGCCGACCAGCTGCCGTCGCCGTTACCGACGGCGCGTCCGAGATCCCGGGGCTCCGACATGCTCAGGAGCGCCGCCACGAAATGCAATGCGTGCGCAGCGCCCAGCAGACCTTCCAGCGCTTGCCCGCGTGATGCAAAACGCTCATCGAGCACCTGAGCGGCGATCGGCCACCAGACCGCGGTGGTGTGCATCTCTTGGTCCGGTAAATTAACCGGACCGTAGCCGACATTTTCGTGGGTGTAATAGCGCACCTTTTTGTAGCCTGCCACGCGCCGTACCAGGTGGACCTCTCCTTCGACGCAGCGCCCGTGTAGATTTTGCGCCTCCTCGAAGCACTCGAGGATTTTCAAGCGTGTGTAGTCGATGGCGGTGGTGTAGTAATCAGCCTGCGTCTCGCGCACCATGGCCTTGCGCCCGATCCAGTCGAGCTGCTCCACCTGCCAGGGACGCGCCTGCATCATGTAGATGGCCCCTTCGTAGAGGGTCAACGCGGCGCTGCTGTAGTCCACCTCGGCGATGACGTCCTTCTTGCCCCGGGTGATGTCGATGACCAAGAAATTTCCTTCGGCAACCGAGCGCAAGCTGACACTATTGGCCGGATAGCTGTCCGTCATCCAATGCCAGGTGTTGCCTTCGTGGTGGAGCACCTGCGCCTCTTGTAGATACTCCAGAAGCTCTCGGCGATCGGCGCCCCCAAACTGCTCCCCGTCCTTGAAGGGAAGCTCGAAGGCGGCACAGCGAATGTGATCGAAGAGGATGAGCAGCTGGTCGGGATCGATGCGGGCATGCTCGGGCGAGGCGCCGAGGAAGAAATCGGGATGGGAAACGAGGTATTGATCGAGCGGTGAGCTGTTTGCCACCAATACCCCAAGGCTTTCGTGGCGCCGCCTTCCGGCGCGACCGAGGCGTTGCCAGGTGCCGGCAATGGTACCGGGATAACCATTGAGCACACACACATCCAGCGCACCAATGTCGACACCGAGCTCCAGTGCATTGGTCGCGACCACGCAATCGACCAGGCCCTCCCGCAGCTCGCGCTCCGTGGCTCGGCGCTCGCTGGGCAGATAGCCGCCACGGTAGGCCCGAACCCGCGGGGGGCGGCGTGGGTCGCCATCGAGCGCATCTTTCAGATACTTGGTGAGCACCTCCACCAGAAGGCGGCTTTGGGCAAAGACGATGGTCTTGAGTCTCCGATCCACGGCCAAGCGGGCGATGCGGGCCGTCTGGGAGCGTGCCGATGCCCGGATGCCGAGCTCGTGGTTCACCACCGGGGGATTCCACAGCAGTACATGGCGGGCGCCCTGGGGAGCGCCGCTCCCCGCGATGGTCCGCACCTCATCGCCGATGAGGCGGCTGGCAAGCTGCGCGGGATTGGCGATGGTGGCCGAGCAAAAGATGAAAACCGGCGCAACGCCGTAGAAGCGCCCGATGCGCCGCAGCCGCCGCAGGACATTGGCCACGTGCGCTCCGAATACGCCCCGGTAGGTGTGCAGCTCATCGATAACGACAAATTTCAGGCTTTTGAAGAACTGGGCCCACTTGGTATGGTGGGGCAAAATGGCCTGGTGCAGCATGTCCGGGTTGGTGACCACGATGTCTGCACCGGTGCGCACGGCCCGGCGCGTATCGCTTGGGGTATCACCGTCGTACGTGAAGCTGCGAACCCCGAGCGCTGCGGTCTGATTGAGGGCAGCGAGCTCAGCGACCTGATCTTGGGACAGCGCTTTCGTGGGAAAGAGGTACAGGGCCTTGGCGTTCACCTCGAGGACCGCCTGCAGAACGGGAAGGTTATAGCAGAGGGTTTTGCCCGAAGCGGTCGGGGTGACGATCACCGTATGCCGGCCGCTGCCAATGCTTTCCCAGGCCTCGAGCTGATGGCAATAGAGGCGCTGGATTCCCCGGCCCCGCAAAGCGCCCACGAGCCGCCCATCGAGGCTCGAAGGGAATTCAGTGTCGATCGCTTCCCGGGCGGGAATCACCAACTCGCCCGTGAGGCAGTCCTCGTAGCGCGCCTTGAGGTGAGCGATGAGGCGCCCTATGGCGCGTGCGGTCGGCGGTCCCTGCGGGTCTTCGCGTTCCGCCTGTAGCGGGCGCGGCTTGGCTGATGTCAATGCCGAGTTCCCCTTCTGTTCTCCCTGGCCAGTCTACGGGACGCTCCCGCCGGTCACAAGCGTGCCGGGAGCGTTCGTCCAGCAGAGGAGCACGCGTCAAGGATGTCCGGGGTAACCGATCCGGTGCCCGGATCGGTGTGGTCTGGCCCGTGTTCCTGTCGATGTTACCGGCAAGCTGACGCGAATCAGCCAAGCGCTTGACGCCCGGCCACGGGACGCGGCTCGATGCGGTCCGGAACTACTTTTTTGCGAGCTGCACAGCGCGTCGATAGCCGCCGTGGCGCGTCATACCAGATGCTGGCACAAATCGTGAATGTTACAGGGTAGTTCATAAGATAATTACTAGATTCTAAATAAGCCAACGGATGCACCTGCGCATGCGAGTAGCCTGGCGCAGGCCGTCGGTGGGCACAGCATTCCCTTGGTGGCGGCCGCTCCACGGGGACGGGGGCGCGGTCCGGCTGGTTGACGAGGCGGGGTTGAGGGGAGCCAGGACCATCCTGGCCGTGCGGCCTTTTATGGCAAAAAGCACAAAAGACCGCGCGACGAAGGGGCGGCCGTGGGCTTTCCGGCAGATAGGTGTTGGACTTGAGGATCACAAACGCAAGGAGACAGGATTATGAGTGTAACGATCGAACCAAATTCGAGCACAAAGAGTGCGCTCCCGAGCTTTATGCTGGCGATTGCTCTGGTTGTGCTGATGGCCTATGCGGTGAGCTATCTATTCGCCGTCAGTCCGATCATCGTGCGCGTGGTGGGGACATTGATATCCGGTAGCTGAAGGGTTGAATGAGCGTTACGATCTCCGGCTGATGCGCCGTGGTCGTAGACGACGGGCGTCATGGGTCACCCGTGTACTCGCTCATCGGGTGGCGCTTTGGCTGCGCAACAGAGCCAAGCGCCACCACCCCTCGGAGGCGTGCGGAGGGTATGAACGCATCACCCGTAATGCCACTGCCGAAAACGCTTGCCACCATTCTGCAACAGACCCGCGAACTGAGGCACGCGTACCTGGTGGGCGACTGCGTGCGCGACTGGCTGCTCGGTATGCCGGTCACCGACTACGACATCGAGGTGTTCGAGATCGGTTTCCCCGAGCTACTGCGGGCCCTGTCTCGCTGGGGTCGCGCCAAGTTGGTGGGGCGTTCCTTCGGTACCGTAAAACTTCGTGTGGGCGATGGGCTAACGCTTGATGTCAGTCTTCCCCGACGGGCTTTTGCCGCAAATGCCAAGCAGGCCGGTGACGCCGCGTATGATCCGGGCTTGGCGCCGGCGGGCGCGGCCGCGCGCCGGGATTTCACCATCAATGCACTCCTCTACGACCCGCGACAGCAGCGGTTACTGGACTTTGTCGGCGGCCTAAGAGACCTCGAGGGCTCGGTGCTTCGCCATACCAGCGAAGCGTTCGCCGAAGATCCGCTCCGGGTGCTTCGGGGCATGCAGTTCGCTTCCCGCTTTAATCTCGTGCCCGCGCCGGAGACCATCGCACTCTGTCGTCAGATGATCGGCGCATACCGCCAGATCGCAGCCGAGCGGGTTTGGGAGGAATGGCACAAGTGGGCCACCCAAAGCGCCTTGCCTTCGGCGGGACTTCGTTTTCTTGTGGAAACCGGATGGTCTCGGCACTTCCCTGAAATCCACGCCCTGAAGGGAACGCCCCAGGATCCCGAGTGGCATCCGGAGGGGGACGTGTTCAGGCATACCTGTTATTGCTGCGACGCCATGGTGCGTCTCCCGGGCTGGCAGGAAGCGGCTTCCGAGGCCAAGGCTGTCTATTTATTGGCGATCCTGGCCCATGATTTTGGGAAGCCGGACACCACCCAGTCGCTGCAGCAGGGTAAGCGGTTGCGGATTATATCGCCAGGCCATGATCGAATCGGCGCGCGGCGTGCCGAAGAGTTCTTGCGCCGCATTCACGCGCCGAAAGAGATCATCCGCCGCGCGAAGCCGTTGGTAAAAAATCATCTGGCGCATTTGCAGGCGCCAACGGATCGCGCCGTGCGGCGCTTGGCGCAGCGATTGGCCCCGGAAACCATCGCGTCACTGACGCTGGTGATGTCCGCCGACCACATGGGGCGCCCTCCGCTACCCGCCATCGTCCCCGCATCGGTTCGGGCCCTCGAGCAGAAGGCGGCGTCGCTTCGGGTGGTGCAAGCCGCTCCCGCGCCGATCCTCAA
This sequence comes from Gammaproteobacteria bacterium, assembly GCA_018224385.1. Taxonomy (GTDB): domain Bacteria; phylum Pseudomonadota; class Gammaproteobacteria; order HK1; family HK1; genus JAGTVB01. The sequence continues at coordinate 13,804 of JAGTVB010000190.1, read as the reverse complement.
GGGCCGCCATCTTCTGCGCATCGGCATGGCACCTGGACCCGCTATGGGCGCGGTGTTGAGCGCCGCCCACAACGCCCAGCTCGATGGAGCCTTTAACGATCTCGAAGGTGCGCTGCACTGGGCCCGATGCCACCTCGCACCGGCTGACGGCGCCGCGCCCCCGCCGGGACCGCGCTCCCGCAACGGTGGCTCTACTAATAACGACATCGTTGGTAAGCTTTAAGGGGCGATGGCCCTTTAAAGCAACAAGCGGCGAATATCGGCCAGGGTAGTGCCGAGATGATCGGTAAAACGTGCCGCCCCCGCTCCATCGATGACGCGGTGATCGTAGGAAAGCGACAGCGGCAGCATCAATCTCGGCACGAACTGCCCACCCTCGTACACCGGTTTCATCTGCGCGCGGGAAATCCCAAGAATAGCCACCTCGGGGGCATTGACAATCGGCGTGAAGCCGGTGCCGGCAATACCGCCCAGGCTTGAGATGGTAAACGTGCCTCCCTGCAAATCTGCAGGTGAGAGCTTACGTTCGCGGGCCCTGCCGCTTATCTCCATGAGCTCCCCGGCCAGCTCGAACACGCTTTTCTTGTCCACATCGCGAATGACGGGCACCACCAGACCCTCGGTGGTGTCAACGGCTACACCAATATGGTAGTAACGCTTGAGAATGAGATTCTCACCGCTTGGATCGAGTGACGCGTTGAAGGTGGGATACGCTTTCAAACTGCCGACGGCCGCCTTAAGCAGGAAAGCCAGCAGTGTGAGGCGCGTGCCTCGCGCTTCGGCCTCCGCTCGCAGGCTTTTCCGAAATGCCTCAAGCGCGGAGATGTCCGCCTCGTCGTGCTGCGTGACATGAGGGACATGCAACCAGGAGCGCTGGACGCTGGTGCCCGTGAGCCGCTTGATGCGGCTCAGAGACCGCGTCTCGATGGCGCCGAATTGCGAAAAGTCGATGACCGGCATCGGCGGCAGGGCAAACCCTGTTGCGCCCGCTGGTGCCGGCTGTGCCAACGACTCTTTGACAAACCGCTGCACATCCTCCTTCAGAATTCGCCCTTTGCGCCCGGTGCCGGTAACGCGCGACAGATCCACGCCGAGTTCGCGCGCGAAACGGCGGATGGATGGGCTGGCGTGCGCATTGGGCGCCATCGGCTGACCTTCGTCGATGAGACTGGCGGTAGGCGCTTCACGGGGTCCAGCGCTGGCCGAGGGGGCGGCGGCCGCTTCAGTGGGGGCGATGCCTTGCTCCTCGGTCGGTGGGGTAGGGCTCTGGGCAACGGCACGGGCGGCGCCCGAGGTCGGCGGTGGCTCCCCTTCTGCCGTCGCTTGCTGCTCCGGAACCGGTTCACGGGGCGCTTCCCCAGTTTTCTCCTGCGCGGGTTCTTCGGTCTCAAGGGTCAGGACAACGCTCCCTTCGGAAACCTTGTCCCCCGCGGTGATCTTGACCTCCTTCACCTGTCCGGCATGGGTCGAAGGCACATCCATGCTGGCCTTGTCGCTTTCAAGCGTGATCAGCGGGTCATCGACATTGATCCGATCACCCGATTTCACGAGCACATCGATGACGTCAACGTCCGTAAAATTACCGATATCGGGTACGAGGACATCTATGATTTTGGCCACTTGCACCTCTCCTTGGGGTTAGCCGCGCGTTTCAGACGGTGGCCGGGTGCGGTTTTTCCGGATCGATGCCATACGTATGAATGGCATCGGCGACGGTGCTCGGCTCAAGCGCTCCTTCATCGGCCAGCGCTTTTAGCGTCGCCACGGTGACGTGGTATCGATTGACCTCAAAGAACTTGCGCAGCTGCGCCCGCGTATCCGAGCGTCCGAAGCCGTCGGTGCCGAGGACGACATAGCGTCCCGGCACATAGGGTCTGATTTGATCGGCAAACAAACGCATATAATCCGTCGCGGCAATCACCGGCCCGCTTCGTTCCCCGAGAGAACTACCGACGTAGGTCTGCCGCGCTGGCTGCTCTGGATGCAACATATTCCAGCGCTCGATCGCGATGCCCTCACGCCGGAGCTCGTTAAAGCTGGTGACGCTCCAGACATCTGCCGAAACCTGGTAGTCCGTCTCCAGCAGTTCCGCCGCGGCCAGCACCTCGCGCAATATGGTGCCGCTGCCCAGTAGCTGTACCTTGAGCTTGCGGCGCTTGCCCAGGGCGGCTCCCTCCCGAATCAAGTACATGCCCTTGACGATGCCCGCTTCGGCACCGGCGGGCATCTCCGGGTGAGCGTAGTTCTCGTTCATCACCGTGATGTAATAAAACACTGGCTCGTGGTCTGTATACATCCGCCGCAGCCCGTCTTGAATGATGACCGCGAGCTCGTACGAGAAGGTCGGATCATAGGAAACGCAGCGAGGCTGGGTCGAGGCGAGCAGGTGGCTGTGACCGTCCTGATGCTGCAATCCCTCCCCGGCCAAGGTTGTGCGTCCCGCCGTGCCGCCGATCAGAAAGCCGCGCACCTGGCTGTCTCCGGCGGAATAGAGGAGGTCGCCAACGCGTTGAAAGCCGAACATGGAGTAGAAAATATAGAAGGGAATCATATGGACGCCGTGATTGGCGTAGGCCGTGCCAGCGGCGATGAAGGAGCACGTGGAGCCGGCCTCGGTGATCCCCTCCTCCAGTATTTGACCGCTCTTCGCCTCGCGGTACAGCATCAGCTGGTCGGCATCCTCCGGCTTATAAAGCTGGCCCTTCGAGGAATAGATGCCCAGCTGGCGGAACATGCCTTCCATGCCGAAGGTGCGCGCCTCATCGGCGACGATGGGAACCACGAAACGGCCGATCGTCTTATCGCGGGTCAAGGTGGTGAGTATTCGCACGAACGCCATGGTGGTGGAGATCTCCCGCTCGCCGCTGCCCTTGATCTGCGCACTGAAGGCTTCCAGAGGGGGCACCTGGAGGGGCTTGGCGGTGACACGCCGTGCGGGTAGATAGCCTCCCAGCGCCTTTCGGCGTTCCTGCAGATACTTCATCTCTGGGCTGTCGTCGGAGGGACGGTAGAGGGGGGCGGCGCCGATTTCCTCGTCGGAAATCGGTATCTCGAAGCGATCCCGGAACGCCTTGAGTGCCTCCTCCCCCATCTTTTTCTGCTGGTGGGTAATGTTCTGCCCCTCGCCGGCCTCGCCCATACCGTAGCCCTTGACGGTCTTGGCCAGGATGACGGTGGGTTGGCCCTGGTGCTGCACCGCAGCGGCGTAGGCGGCATACACCTTGTGCGGATCATGCCCGCCGCGGTTGAGGCGCCAAATGTCCTCGTCGGTGAGATTCGAGACCAGCTGCTTGAGTTCCGGATACTTACCGAAGAAGTGCTCCCGCGTATAGGCACCGCCCTTGGCCTTGTAGCTCTGGAACTCGCCGTCCACCGTTTCGTCCAAGGCGCGCAGCAGCAGGCCCTTGGTATCGCGCAGGAACAGCGGATCCCAGTAAGAGCCCCAGATGACCTTGATGACGTTCCAACCGGCACCACGAAAGTCGGATTCGAGCTCTTGGACGATCTTGCCGTTGCCGCGAACCGGCCCATCCAAGCGCTGCAGATTGCAGTTGATGACGAAGATCAGGTTATCGAGCTGTTCTCGCGCCGCCAGCGAAATGGCCCCTAGGGACTCGGGCTCATCCATCTCCCCATCGCCCATGAAGGCCCAGACCTTGCGGCCTTCGGTATCGAGGATGCCCCGATTGTGCAAGTATTTCATGAAGCGGGCCTGGTAAATGGCCAGAATGGGCCCGAGACCCATGGACACGGTCGGGAATTGCCAGAAATCCGGCATCAGCCAGGGATGGGGGTAGGAGGACAAGCCGTCACCCTCCGTCTCCTGGCGGAATTTCTTGAGCTGCGCCTCGCTCAGCCGTCCCTCAAGAAAGGCACGCGCGTAGATGCCCGGGGCGGAATGGCCTTGAATGTAGATCAAGTCACCGCCGTGGTTTGCGCTTGGGGCATGAAAAAAATGATTGAAACCCACGTCATAGAGCGTCGCCGATGAGGCGAAACTGGCGATATGTCCTCCAAGCTCTGAGCTGGTGCGGTTGGTCTGCACCACCATCGCCAGCGAATTCCAGCGTATGAGACTGCGGATCCGCCACTCGATGGCAGGATCCCCGGGGGTGTGTTCCTCTCCGGACGGTGGAATCGTGTTGATGTAGGCCGTATTCGCCGAATACGGCAGATTCGCGCCCGACCGCCGGGCCTTGTCGATGAGCTGTTCGAGTAAATAGTGTGCGCGCTCGATTCCGTCACGCTCGATGACCGATGCGAGCGCATCGAGCCACTCCCGTGTTTCCTCCTGATCGATGTCAATGAAGTCGAGCTTGGCAGCCATGGGGTTCCTCACAACGTGGTAATCTCGCTAACCTGAAGCCGGGCGGCAACCCAGCGTCTTTGCGGCTCGGCAGTGCCTGACGGTGATCCCGCAACCCCCGTGATCCGCCCGGTTCATTGGGGTGCGTCCGCGTTGTCGGCCGAACGATGCTGGGATGTCGACGGTATGGTTGCATGCCGATCCGCCTCACATGCAAGCGGTTGGGTCGATCGATTGACACCCTGACGGGGCATGTCGATGGGCAATATACCGAAGTTCCTTACTTGACGCGAGGTCCTTATCCAACCGACCATAACAGAGCCTTAAAGGGTGTTTTGAATCCCGGCGAGCGCAGGCAGAGCAAGGCGCACGCGGGCGATGAAGCCGCAGGGTACATGGGAGTACCTGAGGATTTCGAGCCCGCCCGCCACGCCGCCAGGGCGAGCGCCGCAGCTTTTAAGGCATCCGCTTAGCCGCCACTGAGGAGCGCACCGATTCACCCTGCCAAGCCTTCTGAGCGCGGACTCGACGCAACGCTGTTCGAACCGGTACGCGCTCATCTCTATTCCCGCATCATTGGCCAGCGGGCACTTATCGACAGTATGCTGATTTGTTTGTTGAGTGGCGGCCACATGCTGATAGAGGGGGTGCCGGGGCTGGCCAAGACGACGGCGGTGAAGACCTTGGGCGAGGCTCTGGAAGGGGATTTTCACCGCATTCAGTTTACCCCTGACCTACTACCCTCCGATTTGATCGGTACCGACATTTACCGACAGGAGCAGGGCGAATTTGTGTTCCGCCCGGGGCCGCTTTTTCATAACATTCTCTTGGCCGACGAGGTGAACCGGGCGCCGGCCAAGGTGCAGTCGGCGCTGCTCGAGGCCATGGGAGAGCGCCAGATCACCGTGGGTCGGCGCACCTACGCGCTGCCGCGGCTGTTTATGGTGCTGGCAACGCAAAATCCCATCGAGCAGGAGGGGACCTATCAGCTTCCCGAAGCCCAACTCGACCGGTTTTTACTGCATGTCTGGGTGGGTTATCCGACCCGAGACGAAGAGCTGGCCATTTTGGATCTCGACAGCGAACACCAACGATCGCCCTGGGCGCCGCCTGCGGGGATTCTGTCTCAAGCGGAGATTTTCGCCGCACAGCAAGCCGTGGCAGAAGTTTATCTGGATCGGCGCATGCAGCGTTATATCGTTGATCTGGTGCTCGCCAGCCGGCAACCTAAGGCCTATGACGCCGAGCTGCAACGGTGGCTTCGCTACGGCGCCTCGCCGCGGGCAAGCATTGCCCTGGCCCGCTGTGCGCGTGCGCTAGCCTGGCTGCAGGGGAAGGACTACGTGGCGCCAGAGCACGTGCAAGGTATGCTTGCGGAAGTGTTACGACACCGTCTGCTGCTGACCTTTGAGGCGGAGGCCGATGGCGTGACCACGGACGACTTCATCGCGCGGCTGCTGGAAGTCGTCGCCGTCCCGTAACCGCTCATGGCCGATGAAGTGCGCTTAGACGAGCTGCTGGAGCTGCGCCACCAGGCACACGCCCTGGGTCTGGCGGCCCATCATCGGGTGGTGTCGGTCATGAGCGGTCTGTATGCCTCCGTGTTTCGCGGGCGCGGCATGGAGTTCGAAGAAACCCGTCGTTACCAGGAAGGGGACGAAATCCGCCACATGGACTGGCGGGTCACGGCCCGCACCGGCGTGCCTCACCTGAAGCTGTTTGTCGAAGAACGCGAGCGCGCCGCCGTGCTCTGCATCGACGCCTCGCGACCCATGCAATTCGGTACCCGGGGCACGCTGAAGTCGGTGCAAGCCGCGCGGGCGGCGGCGCTGCTCGGCTGGGCGGCCTCACTGTGCCAGGATCGGGTGGGGGCGCTCATTTTCGGAGGGGCGGCGAGCGAATTTCAGTTTTTTCGGCCCACGCGAGGTCGCCGCGCCCTTTGGCGCATGCTCAGCGCCTTGGCGCACGACGGTGCAGCCGGGGCGATGAGGGGTGATCCGTTACGCGAGGCGTTGGAGCGGCTGGACCGCCTCACGCCGACCGGCGGGGTGGTGTTCGTGATCGCCGATTTCGACCGCGACCCGAGCATGCTGGAGGTTCCCCTCGGGCGGCTGCGGCAGCGCCGGGAGGTGGTGCTTGTGGCAGTGAGCGATGTGGCCGACCGTTCGCTGCCCGACCTGGGTCCGATCGCCTTTGGCGACGGTGCCGGTCACCGGGTATGGGTCGATACCGCCAACGCAGCGGGACGCGAACGCTATCGAGAAGGTTGGGACCAGCAGCGAACCGCGTTAGCGCAACTGGCGGCTCGCCTCGGGCTGTATTTGATTCCCGTCTGGACTCACGAAGAGATCCACCAGAGCTTGGCGGCGGGGCTGCGACGGCGCACGCGCCAGCAGGCGGGTCGCCGATGACGCCGGCGGTCGAACAGCTGCGCGACATTCACGGACTGGATTCGGCGGCCGGGTGGCCGCCGACCCTCAGCGCATGGATGCTTGTCGCCGGAGTCTTGGTGTCGCTTGCGGCGGTTGCCTTTTTCTGGCGGCGCCGGCGGCGCGCACAGGGGCGCTGGCGCACCGAGACGGCCCACACGTTCCGCCGCTTGCATTTGCGACTCGAACGCATCTGCGCTCACGAGGGCGCCGGTGAGTTGTGCGAGCTGCTGCGGCGTATCGCCATGGCGTATGGGGGTCGGCGCGCCTGTGCGGGTCTGGTGGGAGAGGCGTGGCTGGCCTGGTTAGAGGGCCACGATCCCGAGGGTTTTCCTTGGCGCCAGCAAGGGCGGTGCTTGCTTGAGCTGCCGTACGCCCCGCCGCACCGCGACCGGCGGTCCGCCGCTCACCTCGCGCCGCTGGTGCGGGCCGCCGAGGCTTGGGTAAGCAGGCCGCCGGGACGTGCGTGACAGGCTTCCAAGATGCCGCGATGACGGCCCTTTTCGTGCGGCTCGCCACCCCAACCGATAGCCTAAAGCAGATCGTCCTATGTTGGATTTTGCGTGGCCGTGGCTGGCGCTGTTGTTGCCTTTGCCGTGGTTATTGAAATGGTGGCTGGGCGGAGGTTTCCGTGCCAACCGCGTTGTAACGGCGCCTCTGGTCCTGCTCAACCCGGCCGTCTCCCGACTCGAGCAGGCTTTTGCGGCCCATGCACCTGCAGAGCGCCGGTACCGTTGGGTGTGGGAGCTGCTGGGGGCGCTCTTTTGGAGCGCCTTGGTGGTGGCGCTAATGGGTCCTCGGTGGCTTGAACGGTACACGGAAGTCGTCAGCCACGGCCATGATTTGATGCTGGCGGTGGATGTTTCGCGGTCCATGGAAGCCCTCGATTTCGAGCTGGAGGGTCGGCCAGTGAACCGGCTGGCGGTGGTCAAAGGGGTGGTCGGCCAGTTCATTGAGCAGCGCCGCGAAGATCGCATTGGCCTGATTCTGTTCGGTGATGCGGCCTATCTTCAAGCGCCCTTGACCTTGGATGGGGCGACGGTTCGCGCGCTGCTCGATGGCGTGGTGCCGCGCATCGCGGGCGACGCCACCGCCATCGGCGATGCCGTGGGGCTGGCGGTGAAGAAACTGCGGGATCGCCCGCCCGGCGGCCGGGTGGTTATTTTGTTGACCGATGGCGAGAACACCGCGGGCGGCTTGCCGCCCCTGGATGCCGCGCGGCTGGCGAGGCACTATGGCATTCGCATTTACACCGTCGGGGTGGGTGGCCACGGCGCGGTGCCGGCGAGCGAGGGGGCCGAGGTGGCGATGAAGGTCATGCCGCTCGATGAGACGCTGCTCAAGGTCATGGCCGAGATGACCGGCGGGATCTATTTCCGGGCCACGGATACCGCGGCACTGCAAGCCATCTACCAACACATCGATGGGCTGGAGAAGACTGAGGCGGTGACGCGCAGCGCCTTTGTGCCGCGAGCGCTGTTTCGCTGGCCGCTGGGGGTTGCCGGAGCGCTGCTCTTGGGTATGGGCGTGCTGGCGTTGGCGCGCGGCCGTGTTCCCGGAAGCCGATGATGGCAGCCGATGTCAGCGGCTGGCATTTCGCGCAGCCTGGGTGGCTCTGGGGGCTGTTACTGCCGTTGCTCGTGTGGGGCGGGCTGCGATGGCGCAGCGGGAAGATGGACGATCGGCTGGCGCGTTATGCCGACCCGCATCTGTTGCCCCGTGTCATCCTCGAGGGCAGGGAGGCGCCGATTCTGACGCGCTGGTTCCTGCTATGGTCGCTGTTGTGGTTGCTTGGGGTGGTGGCCCTGGCGGGTCCGCGCTTTGGGTACACCGATGTGCAGCGCTACCGTCCCGCCACCCGCGTGATGATTTTGCTGGATGTGTCGCGCTCCATGGCGGCCACCGATGTGAAGCCATCGCGGTTCGCCCGCGCGCAACAGGAGATCTCCGATTTGCTTTCGGCTAATGCCGGGTTTCGTGTCGGGCTCATCGCCTTTGCCTCCGTGCCTCACGTGGTGGCGCCGATTACCAGCGATGAGGAGACGCTGCGCCACCTACTCCCTGCGCTCTCACTCGATCTGATACGCTTGCAGGGCAGCCGTCTGGGGGCCGCCCTGGATCGCGCCGAGCGGCTGTTTGCGAGCGAGCCGACACAGACGGCACGGGCATTGATAGTGGTCAGCGACGGTGATTTCGCGGAAGCGGAGGTGACGGCGCCGGTGGCGCGGCTGCGACGAGCAGGAGTGCGCGTGCACGCGCTCGGCGTGGGTACCGCGGCCGGTGCGCGGGTGCCGGCGGATGGTGCAGGGCACTGGTTGCACGATGCGCATGGCGCGATGGTGCTGTCGCGGCTGTCGGAGAATCGCCTCCAGGCCCTGGCGGCGGCTGGAGGCGGCGTGTATCGGCGGGCCGATTTCCGCCGTTCCGACACGGATGATCTCGTTGCCGCCATCACCGCGCATTCCGCGCGCCGGCTGGAAACCGAGGGCGGGCATCGTATCTGGCACGAACGCTACTACCTGCCGGTGGGCCTGATGCTCGGGATCTGGTTGTACGCCTACTTGCGCAGTGGGTGAAGCGGGTCGGTTTCCCCTGGAGGGCGGCAATGGGCAAACACGCTGGCGGCATCCATCCACATTTCTGGCCGGGGACGGCGCTCGCCGGGTTGGTGTTACTGAGCACGTCATTGCTGAACGATGTCCGGGCCGGATGGCGCATGACGGCGGAGCAGCGGGCGCGCGCCTACTTTGCCGAAGGCGCCTATGAGGCGGCGGCGGCGGAGTTCCAGGATCCATACCGCCGCGGCGTAGCGCTCTACCGCGCCGGGCGCTACCGGGCCGCAGCGCAAGCCTTTGCCGCGGTGGCGCGAGCTGAAGTGCAGCTGGACGCACGCTATAACCTGGGCAATGCCCGGTTTCAATTGGCGGAGTATGAACGGGCTATAGAAGCCTATGAAGCGGTGCTCGCTCACGATCCCGGCCAGGACGACGCGCGGCATAACTTAGAATTGGCGAAGCGGCTGTTGCGCCAGGAGCGCGCCGCGAGCCCAGGGAGCGAGGTGCACGAGGGAGCAGATTCCTTACCGCAACCGGCCGGGGACGAGCCGCCGCCAACCACGGGGGAAGATGCGCTTGAGGCGGGGCTCCCGCGGCAGGAGGAGTCGAATCGGGAGCCAGCGCAGGCACAGCGGAGCGAGGGCGCCTCGGAGCAAGAGCCGCAGCAGAGCCCGGGATCCGAAAGTTCGGGTGATGACTCGGGGCAGAGCGAAGGTAACTCAATGGGCGAGGACCCGGGGCAGCAGAGTGGACAAGAAGGCCAGGAGGCTTCTTTGTCCGGGGGCGGTTCGACTGCGTCGGCGAGCGCCGTGGCGGGTTTCTCCGCCTCCGGCAGTGACGCCAATGGCGGCACCGGCTCTTCGGCCCAAGCGCGGGCCAATGAAGATGAAGGCGGCACGGCGACTACCGGCATGGATGAAGCGACGGCGGATGAGCCGGATCGCTCGCGTCTTGGAGACGGCGGGCCGGCAGCAGAGGTCGGGGACGAGGAACATCACGGAGAACCGGCACAGATGCTCCCCGGGACGCCCTCAGACGATCTGGAAAATGCCGATGAAGGAGAGGATGAGGCGCGGGCAAGGGATGGCATCGACCGGTCCCCGGGACCGGCTGATGGTGAGGCCGTGGGGGCGCGTTTGACCGGCGGGAAACCGCGAGTCGGCGACCGCCCCCCAGGGCAGGACAGTGACCCGGGGGAGGAACACGCGGCGTCCGCCGTCACTCACGCAGAGACGGCGCGGCTGAGCGCCCGCGAGCGGCCACCGCAACACGCAACGGCGGGCGGGCCGGCTGCCGCCGCGGGTCATGAACAGGTGGCGGGCGGTGAGCCGGCGATGGGGCCGCCGGGCGATCAACGCACCAGCCGCGCCGTGGACCTCTCTCAGTTTGATCATCTGCGTCCGATGGGTACGGCGGCGCCGGGGGCCGAGGAGGCGGCGGCGCTCGGGGATGATCAGCCGGGCGGCGCCGCCGCACAGGCTTCTCCCGGCTCCAGCTTGGCTATTGAAGCGTGGCTGGATCGCATCGCGAGCAATCCGGCAGCGCTTCTGCGCAGTCGCTTCCTGCTCGAGGAGCAAGCGGGTCTGGCCGGGGAAGGCGGCCGCCTCAGCGAGCCTCGGCCGTGGTGAAGCGAGGTTGCTCCGCGGCAGTTCTGCTGGCGCTGGCGACGCTGGCGCACGCTGAGATGGCCGTTTGGGCAGAGGCTGCCCTTAGCCATGATCGGGCCTATGTTCAGGAGACGCTGCTCTACACGGTCGGTATCTTCAGTGTCGGCAATCTTCGCCGCCTCACCCTGACTCCCCCCCAGCATCCCGGCGTCGCTCTCGAGAAGCTGGATGGGCCCCGTACCCGGGCGGAGGAGGTCGGCGGCAAACGCTATATCCTCAGTGAGTTTCGCTATGCCCTAACGCCGCTTGTGGCGGGATCCCTGACGCTGGAGCCGGCTGCCATCAGGGTCGAACCGCGCGCCGAGGCGAGCCCTCCCGGTGCGGCACCCAGGGGGGCGTTGATGATACCGCCAGGCTTGGCCTCCAAGGGTGGCGACGAGGAGCCCTTCAACATCACCACCGAAGGGGTTTACCTGGTGGTGTTCCCGCCGTTCCGGGAAGCGCATCCGTGGTTGCCGCTGCGCTCGCTTACGCTAACGGCCCATTGGTCGGCGACCCAGGTGTCCCAGGCGGGGGAGCCGGTGCGGCTGACCCTGGAAATCACTGCGGCGGGAAGTATCGGTTCTCGCCTACCCAGCCTGGAGTCGCACCTGCGGCCGGCGGACATCAGCGTCTATCCGGTGGCAGTCGATACGGATTGGGCGATTGGCGGGCAAGGCGATGAGCTGAGGGGCCGGCGTATCGAGAGTTATACATTGGTGCCGAGGCGCGAGGGAAGGCTCAGCGTACCGGCGCTGCGCGTTCCCTGGTGGGATGCCGTGGGTAATCAGCGAGCAGTGGCGGAAGTGCCTGCGCAGACGCTTCGCGTGGGCCCTGCGCAGGGCCAGGCTGACGCGCTCGAGGCGCAACCGATGCCGGCCAATGCGGTTGCGCGCGTTTCTTGGCGGCGCGTGCTTAGGCACGTTGTCCTGCCCGTTGCGGGCAGCCTCGCGCTCGTGCTGTTCGCGGGTTGGTGGATCATGACGCAGCGTGCCGTTGCCGACGCCAGGCGGCGGGCGCTGCGTCTCCCTCGGGAGGGCTCGCTGAAAACGGGGCTGTCGCGGGTGACCCGCAACGGGGTATGGCCGGTGCCGGAGAAACGATCGGTCAGCGGTCAACCGACGGGTGCTACCGCTCGGCTCTCCAGCGGCGGCCGGCGCATGCATCCGGCGAGGCGGCGCATCGCGTTATGGTGGCTGCGGGTTCGAGTTTTCTGGGCGAGGGATCCGTCGGCCATCGATCGGCTGCTGCGGAGATATGGCGCCCGGCACCTTGGCCTGAGCGCCAATGTTTCCCTGCGGCGCATTGCGCAAGGGCTTGCGGAGCCTCCGCTTTGCCTCGATGACAAGAGGCTGGTCGGGCTGTTTCACCGCCTGGAGGCGGCGATCTACGGTAGACGGCGCCTTGCGCTTGCGCCCTGGAAGCACGATCTCGCGCGCTGCTTAGCCTGCGCTGGCGCGGATTGTGGGGGCCGCCGCGGTCAGGCGCCGGGGAGCGGGCTGCCAGCGCTCAATCCCTAACGCGAGGCCCCTCAGGAGTGCAGCCGACAAAGATAAGGGCAGTGCCGGTACGCGAAACGGCACTCGATGCGCGTTGATCAGTGGGGAGGATATGACCCGTGACGAACGACGGTATCTTGATTGGCAAGGGGGCTGGCCCGCTCTATCTCCGGCCTCGGCTTGCCAACCGACACGGTCTCATCGCAGGCGCTACCGGCACCGGCAAGACGGTGTCCTTGCAGGTGTTGGCCGAGGGATTTTCAAGCATCGGGGTGCCGGTGTTCTTGGCAGATGTCAAGGGCGATCTGGCGGGGCTCAGCCAGCCTGGCGGGATGCAGGCGGCGTTTCGGGAGCGGGCGCAGGCAGTGGGCCGGGAGCCCTATCTCCCGGAAGCATTTCCGGTGGTCTACTGGGACCTGTTCGGGACCCAGGGACACGCGGTACGCGCCACTGTCTCAGAAATGGGCCCCTTATTGCTGTCTCGCTTGCTGGAGCTGAACGACACTCAGGAAGGGGTGGTGAACGTGGCCTTCAGAGTGGCGGATGACGAAGGATTATTGCTGCTGGATTTTAAGGATTTGCGGGCCATCCTCAGCTACGCAGCAGAGAACGCCGGGTCGCTGCGCAACCGCTACGGCAGCGTCAGCTCCGCCTCCATCGGGGCGATTCAGCGCCGTCTGCTGGTACTGGAGTCGCAGGGTGCCGAGCACTTTTTTGGCGAGCCCGGTCTCGATATCTGGGACCTGATGCGCCATGATGAGCGCGGCCGCGGCTACATCAGCGTGCTCGCTGCCGATCGGCTGATTCACAGCCCGCGCCTGTACAGTACCTTTTTGCTGTGGCTGCTCGCCGAGCTGTTCGAGGAGCTGCCGGAAGTGGGGGACCCGGACAAGCCCCGTCTGGTATTCTTCTTCGATGAGGCGCACCTGCTGTTCGATGCCGCGCCCCGAGCCCTGGTGGACAAGGTCGAGCAAGTGGTGCGACTCATTCGCTCGAAGGGGATCGGCGTCTACTTTGTATCCCAGAACCCGCTTGACATTCCGGATGCCGTGCTTGGGCAATTGGGTAACCGCATCCAGCACGCGCTGCGCGCCTTCACCCCCCGTGACCAAAGAGCGGTAAAAGCGGCCGCCGACACATTTCGCCGCAATCCGAACCTCGATACCGCCGAGGTGATCACGGCGCTCGGGGTCGGTGAGGCGCTGGTGTCGACGCTCGACGAGAAAGGCATCCCGACGCCGGTGGATCGTGCGCTCATCTGCCCCCCTACCTCGCGGGTGGGGCCTGTCGCGCCCGATGAGCGTGCGCGAGTGGTTGCCGCGAGCCCCGTAGCCGGGCGCTACGATCAACTGCTGGATCGGCAGTCGGC
>JAGTVB010000189.1 GCA_018224385.1 Gammaproteobacteria bacterium | reverse complement strand
GTCTACAAGGATGTATTCACGACGTCCCTTGAGGCAAGGCGACTGCCTGCCACCCGGACGAAACGATGACCATGGCCTGAACCGCGATAAGCTGGCCTCGATGGGGCGAACCCAAAGATAAGGCGAGTAACAACCGAAGTGCACGAGGGAATGCCAGGATTCTGAGCCGGTATGCAACGCCGTTATGACCAACACAGCAGTTCTTGAAACAGCGTCTGAGTCGGCCTGGACGGCGAAGCCGAAATGCTTAGAAGAAATGCCAGCTTGCGCTGTGGTTCAGCTCCTTTTCGCACCGATCCAGCTGGGAACGATAGCGGTTGGCACGACTTTCAACGTCACTGGCAATTTTCAATAGCCATTGTTTCTCATGATGTGTCTTGTTCTGGAAGCCCCGATGGCCCTCGTGGTAAGCCAGATACTGGTTATACCCATCCACCTTAGGAATGCCTAGCAGCTCTTCACTGAGGGAGCAGTACCACCCAATAAAATCTACGGCGTCGGCAAAATCGTCGCGCTCCGCGGTATAATTGCCAGTCCGTTGCATGTACCATCGCCAAGTGCCCTCGGTTGCCTGAGCGTATCCATAGGACGAGGATCCACGGCCCCATGGGATCAGCCCGAAAACGCGTAAACGTGGTGGTGTTGCCTTTGCCGAAAACTTCGATTCCTGATAAATAATGGCAAATTGCAAGGGTACCGGAACGCCCCATTTCTCATATGCTGCGCGTGCGCTCGAGTACCAACTCCGCCTCTCCGAAAGCACGACGCAGATATCGTCGAGGTAGCTGTGAGGCGAGCATCCAATCGCCGAACCGGCCAAAATTACTAGCAAGGCCAATCTGCTAATCCGCAAGTTCCTCATTAGCGACCCTACCACTTTAAATCGGCACCGAATCGGCGTACGGGAGCTTTTTGGGATGCGCGCAATGGAGCGGTCCTGCTGACCCTAGTAGTTACCGCCTCCGGCTCCATCGAGATGCAGGCTGTGACGCTCACCAAACTCCAGGGAGGGCCAGTTCAAAGTACTCCTGTCATGCGTGTCAAGAGGCATTGGTTAATACGGCCGTTACCCCTGTATAAACAGCAGGGTGCATGCTATTCCGCCTCCACGCGTCGCTTTACTGAATCGCTGCCCGGATGGTATGGTCGGTCGCCTACGCAATCGAGTCCTCACGGCCGTCCTCTGGACCTCTAGAGAGGCTGTTCCAATAATGTCGCGAGCGCTGGCGGCGGAAGGCACCCGGCGCAAGCAACCGGCGTGTAGAGGGGAGCATATGACGACGGCGAACCGCCACGCAGCGCCGCTATGACAAGCGGAGCCGTTTTTGAAACGGCGACCAAGCAGCCTGCCCTCCCGATCTTAGATCAAGAAAGCCACACTGCAGCAACGCCGATGATTGCCGAAGTAATTGAGTGTTCGAGGCATTCATTGGGGTTGCGGCGAAAACGGAGGATCGAACGTGAGAACGTCCGATGGTGTACTCATCTCCATGCTCGTGTTTCTGGCGGCGGTGGCGATGGTATGTGCGGCATTAATCGAGCCGTTGCGTACGGCATTCCTCGCCAACGAAGTTTTCAATGGGATGATCCTCAGTGTTTTGGTCGTCGGCATTGTCATCAATATCCGCCAGGTAGTAAATCTCAAGCCGGAACTGCGCTGGATCGAAAATTTTCGCAAAGGGGATTTTAAGGCTCCTAGCAAATCGCAGCCACGCCTGCTCGCCCCGATGGCGAGGATTCTGGCTGGACGAAGTCAGGAAGTATTCCGCCTCTCCGCCACTACCATGCGCTCGCTGCTTGACGGAATTCACCTTCGTCTCGATGAACATCGTGATGTTTCGAGGTATTTGATCGGCCTGCTCATATTTCTCGGCCTATTGGGTACCTTCTGGGGTTTGTTGGATACCATTGCGGCCGTTGGTAGAGTCATCGCCGGGCTATCCACGGACGATGGCGACGCCAGCAGTCGTTTCGGCGAGTTGAAACAGGCGCTACAGGGGCCGCTAGCAGGGATGGGAACAGCGTTCAGTTCGTCCTTGTTCGGTCTCGGTGGCGCACTGGTGCTGGGCTTTCTGGACCTGCAAGCGGGCCATGCCCAAAACCGCTTCTTCAATCACCTAGAGGAGTGGCTATCTGAACTCACGCATTTGCCGAGCGGTCTACTTTCCGCCGAAGGCGAAACAACGGTGCCTCGCTACATCGAGGCTCTGCTGGAACAAACCGCCGACGGGCTACACAGCCTGCAACGGATCATGGCACGGGGTGAGGATAGCCGACATGCCAGCCAAAGCCGACTGCTCGAACTAACGGAAAAGCTTGCGGAGCTCAGTGACCAGATGCGTGCCGAAGAGAAGCTAATTTTAAACCTGGCCAAAGGCCAGTTGGATCTGCAACCGGCGATCGCGCGCATCGCGGAGGGCATCACTGACGAACGCGGAGGCGATGAGGAAGTGCGGGGCCACATCCGCAATATCGCCGTACTGCTCAATCGCCTGCTCGAGGAATTCTCGACGGGCCGCACGGAGTTTATGGAGGAACTGCGCAGCGAGATTCGACTGCTCACCCGGACACTGGCGCAACGACCTGAAAAACCGTCTTAGAAGATGTGGCGGGCGTAAGGTGGCGAGACAAAATCGTCAGGAACGATTTTGTCTCGCTACAAACCTGCCCTGCAAGGACAACCCGCAGGATGGGGAGAGTAAACCGGAGCGTAGCAGCGAGCACACGTGGTTCTGAACCGCCGCGCAACGCCATTATGACAAGCCCAGTAATTTCTGCAACGGGTTCTGCAGGCAGCGGTGCTGACCGCACCCAGAGTAAACGCCCAAGGACAGCACAGTGACCGTCATGACCCGCCGCACCCGTTACACCATCGATATTTGGCCTGGCTTTGTGGACGCCCTCGCCTCCATCTTGATGGTGTTCATTTTTATGCTGCTCATCTTTGTGCTGGCGCAGTTCTTCCTGACCGATACGCTTGAGGGACGCAACCAAGCGTTGTCACAACTCTCCCAGGGAATCAACCAGTTGTTCGACGTTTTGTCCCTGGAGCGCAAGAAAAGCACGGAACTCCAGGAGTCCGTCGATGCTCTCTCCAGCCGTCTCGAGGCAACGCTGACGGAACGGGATAGCCTGGCTCGGGAGTTAACCAACGCCACCGAGCGCGCCGAGTCCGCAGTATCCCAGGCGAATGAGCTTCGCGCTAAGCTCACCGATGCGTTGCAAACGATTACCGGCGATAAGGAGCAAATTGAGCAGCAACTGGGCGAAATCAGCGCCCTGCAGGGAGATGTCGTGGCGCTCGAGCGCCTCCGTGCGCAACTCGAGGATCAGATAGCGGGACTCAACGCGACGCTTAAACAGCGTGACAATGAACTCAGCGCGGCCAAGCAACAAAGCCAATCTGTTAACGAGCGTCTTGCCGAAGCGCGGGAAAGCACGCACTCCGTTCAAGCAGCGCTAACTGAGCAGCAGGGTCTGACGAGCAAAGCTGAAGCCAAGATCACCCTCCTCAACAGCCAAATCGTGGCCCTCAGAAAACAGCTCAGCGAATTATCGTCGGTGCTCGCACTCTCAAAGGCAACCGTTGCGGACCAGAAGGTGGAGATCGCTGAGCTTGGGCAGCGACTGAACATCGCCTTGAGCAACAAGGTTCAGGAGCTCAGCCGATACCGGTCGGAGTTTTTCGGCCGATTGCGTGAAGTCCTCGGCCAGCGTTCGGACATTCAAATCGTGGGCGATCGCTTCGTGCTGCAGTCCGAGCTGCTCTTTACAAGCGGCGCCGCAGAGCTCGGGCCAGCGGGCAAAGAGCAGCTCAGCGAGCTAGCGGACACCCTAAAGGAGATCGCTGAGGACATTCCCGCCGACATCGCATGGATCCTCAGCGTGGCCGGCCATACTGATCGGCGCCCCATTCGCACAGCTCAGTTCCCCTCGAATTGGGAGCTCTCAACGGCGAGGGCCCTCTCCATCGTCAACTATCTCATCGGGCAAGGCATTGCGCCTGATCGGCTTTCCGCCGCCGGATTCGGAGAGTTTCACCCGGTGGATCCAGGGAACACGGCAGATGCCTACCGCCGAAATAGACGCATTGAGATCAAACTCACGCAGCCCTAGGCATCCGAAGCACGCTCCAAGGTAGCCCTACTAATCAAGGTGTAATGCGACTCGTTGCGCTGGCCGGGGCTGCAAAACATCCTCTACCGGATGGCTAACACTAATTTGCCAACCGTCTTTCGCCCCAGCAGCGTTCGAAGTGCCGTGGCCGCCGACTCCAGCGGATAGGTCTCACCCACATGAGGCTTGAGCCGCCCGTCCCGATACCAAGCGAAGAGTTGCTCAAAGGAGTCTGCCAGCACACCCGGATCATGACTGCGATAGGAGCCCCAGTGGACGCCTAGGACAGCTACGTTCTTAACCATGACGATATTCGCTGGGATCTGCGGCACACGACCGCTGGCAAATCCGATGAGCAGGATGCGCCCGCTCCATGCGATGCTGCGCAGTGAGGCATCGAACAGATCGCCGCCCACGGGATCATAGACAACATCCGCTCCACGGGTCCTGGTAAGCGATTTGATCCGCGCCCTGACATCCTCCGCCCTCGAATCGACAAGGTGATCGGCTCCATGCGCGCCCGCGACAGCGAGCTTTTCCGCTCCACCCGCCGTTGCAATCACCTCTGCGCCCATGGCCTTACCGATCTCAACGGCGCTCAAACCCGCACCACCGGCAGCGCCGTGCACGACCAGAATCTCACCGCGCCGCAGTAAAGCGCGGCACTGCAGAGCAACGTGGGACGTGCCATAAGTCACAGGAAAGGCAGCGGCAGTCGCCATGTCCATATGGTCAGGAATAACGAACGTGTTTGTCTCAGAAACCACCGCCTGCTCCGCAAACCCACCGTAGTCCGGGGTCGCAAGCACGCGGTCCCCGGCCCGACAACGTCTCACCTCTTGGCCACATTCCAGCACTTCGCCCGCCACCTCCATGCCAGGAATAAACGGAGGCATTGGCTTCAACTGATACGTTCCTGCAATCAATAACGTATCAGCGAAATTGATGCCGCATGCATGAACTCCGATACGAACTTCAGTGGGTCCCATCGGCGGATCCGGCACGTGCTCTACGACCAGCGCCTCCGGCTCCCCACGCGTTATACAAACGACCGCTTTCAAAACGCAATCCTAGATGCTTTAACCCGACGGCAAGCTGCCCTCCCCAGGAGTAAACGCCAAGGACGGAGCGACTAAGCGAGAGTTTACAGAGAGTACCCAAGGATTTCGAGCCGGTTGCTGTAAGCGATGGAAGCCCGCGATGGCCTTCACCTGGTCGTCGACTAAGCCACGGTGCCGGCGTCTAGAACCTCCACGATTTTCAAGGACGGAATATCATAATCTCGGAACATTACACCAATGCCATCGTTTGCATGGTGCACCACGATGCCGCGCAGATTATGCCGTTTCGCTCTATGGCGATCGACGAGACAGAAGACGTCCAGCAAATCGCCAACACACAAATCCACCGGTCCGGTCTCTATGTAGATGCCGCCGATGCTCAGATTTCGGGCCTTGAACGCGCCCACTTGCCCTTGACCGTCGTATAGCACCACATCCAGATCGAGCGCTTTGCGCTGCTGATAACGCCGCTCCATATCCATTCTTATAGTCTGAGTTTGAGAAGCAGGATTGTTTTCAGCTGGAATTATAAGAATAACCTGGCCTCGTTACATAGATATGAAAAGAAGAGTTGGGTACATTGAAAATAAAGTCTGCGCCAAGCCGAATGCCTGACGAGAACGTTACCTACATCCTGCAGAAACTACTAAAAGCTGTTTCACAAATGTCGCGAGCGCCGGAGTCGCAAATCGCACAACGCCCATGAAACCGCCGGCAATGATTTTATACGCCGGCAAGCGGACACCGAAGGGGCGAGCCCACCTCCGGGATGAGTAACACGCGAATAAATACCACTGTCCGTGCCGGTTTGCAGCCGCCTCGCGACGGCACGCTCTCGTCGAGAGTGCTGTTCGTGATATCCTTTTCGCTTAACAGGGCGTTGCCAAACTCCGGCCAGCGCAGGGAGATGCAGGCGCACGGCGGCGAGCAACCACCGGAGTGTACAGGGGAGTACATCTGCGCAACGGGTTTTAAACATGCTTTTAAGCATGCTTTCAGGCCAACTTTCCCGTTTTAGAGGAAGGGTGATTGCGGCGGTTGTTCCATCAATGAATGCCCCCAGCAGGCTGCATCTTTAAACGTTCCAATTAGATTGCATTACGCGTTCAGGGAGTGCACTGTTGACTCAATATCTTGGAGAGTTACTCATTGAGCAAGGAAAGCTTGACAAGGAAAAACTTGACCGCGCGCTGAAGCTGCAGAAGGGGAGCGGTGAGCGGCTCGGCACGTTGCTGGTGCAGCTTGGACTGCTGTCCGAACGGGATGTGGCCCAAGGCCTAGCCGAACAGCTGAATCTGCCCTTGGTCGCACCCGATGGCTATCCGGAAGTTCCGCTGCTGGACGGCCAAGTCACTCCGGAGTTTTTAAAGAAGGCCAAGGCAATTCCTTTGTCGTTGCACCACAACTGCCTGTCGGTGGCAATGGCTGATCCCTTGGATCACTATATCCAGGAGGCGTTAGAGCTCGCCACAGGGAAAAAAATCGAGCCGCAGATCGGTGTTCCAGCGGATATCGAAGCGGCCTTTCAGCGCCATTACGGCAATGGCACTTCATCGATGGCAAAGGTGGTGGAGGATATAGCCGGGCCAGCCGCAGAACAAGAACTCGACGACATTCAACATCTGCGGGATCTTGCGGCCGAGGCACCCATTATTCGTCTGGTCAATTCACTGATCACCAGAGCCTTGGAGGCGCGTGCCTCCGATATCCACATAGAGCCCTTCGAGAACAGGCTGACAATTCGCTACCGCATAGACGGCGTGCTGCGAAACACCGAAGCCCCACCGGTGCGCTCCACCGCTGCAGTGATTTCCCGCATCAAAGTCATGGCCAACCTGAACATCGCCGAACGCCGCTTACCGCAGGACGGGCGCATTCGCCTGCGAATCGCGGGCCGGGAATTCGACATGCGGGTGTCGACGGTGCCCACTATGTACGGCGAGAGTGTGGTACTGCGAATTCTTGATCGCACCAGCGTTCCTCTCGAATTCGCGGCACTCGGATTTACATCGGCAATCCTGCCTACCTTCAAGGCACTGCTCGGTCGCCCGCACGGAATTATACTGGTCACCGGACCCACCGGCAGCGGCAAAACGACCACCCTGTACACCGCACTGCAAACGCTTAATACCCCAGACAAGAAAATTCTTACGGTTGAGGATCCGGTGGAGTATCAGCTCGAAGGCATCAATCAAATCCAGGTGAAGCCGCAGATTGGCCTCACATTCGCACATGCGTTGCGTTCCATCCTGCGCCAAGACCCGGATGTCATTATGATCGGTGAAATGAGAGATCTGGAGACGGCACGAATTTCCGTGCAAGCGGCACTTACTGGCCACATGGTGTTTTCCACCTTGCATACCAACGATGCGGCAACCAGCGTCACCCGGCTGTTAGATATGGGCGTGGAGGATTACCTATTGACTTCGACTGTCAGCGGCGTGCTCGCCCAGCGCCTCGTGAGAATCCTGTGCGAGAACTGCAAAGAGCCCTATACGGCGCTTCCGGAGCTGGCCTCGCATCTCGGATTTCAACAGGTTGAAGCGGATCACAGCGTCACCCTCTACCGGGCCCGAGGGTGCGAGCTCTGTTCGGGTCTGGGTTACCGCGGCCGCATCTGCATACTGGAGCTGCTGGTCCTATCCGATCAGGTACGCCAGGTCATTCTGAACCATGGGGATGCGACAGCTATCCAGCGGGCGGCAATCGCCCACGGCATGATCACCATGTACCAAGATGGTTTGGACAAGGTCTTAGGCGGCCTCACTACCCTGGAGGAAGTCGTGCGAGTCACGCAAGAATCCTAAACAGATGACACGCTTTCGCTACAAGGCCGCCACCGCCGCAGGCGATTTGTTAGAGGGGGAAATGGAGGCGGCCAGTCAGGAGCTGGTCATTCGTCAGCTGCAAAGCCAGGGACACCTTCCCATTCGCGCTGAGGAAGTGGTCGCTCGCGCGACCCCGCGCATTAATCGACACCGCCTGCTGCGACCACGGCGCGTCTCCCGCCAGGACATCCACCTCATCACCCTGGAATTATCCACCCTACTGCAGTCTGGATTGACCCTGGATAAGACCCTCGCCATCCTCATCGACCTTGCCGAGCACGATGCGCTGCGAAAGCTGCTGTCAGATATCCACAAGGCGGTGCGCGGCGGGGCATCCCTCTCGGCGGCACTGGAGGCGCAACAGGGTACGTTATTTTCCCATTTTTACCTCAATATGGTGCGCGCCGGAGAGAGCAGTGGCGCCCTTGATATCGCGTTAGGCCGTCTCGCTGAGTTCATGGAGCGCTCGCGAAAGCTTCGGGAAACACTTGTTTCAGCACTCATTTACCCAGCCATCTTAGCCGCTATGGCGGCGCTGTCGGTGATTGTGTTGCTGACCTTTGTCATCCCACGCTTCACAGAAATGTTCCAGGATCTCGGTCAGGAATTACCTTGGCCGACACAGGTTGTCATCGGAGTCGGCGGTTTTCTGGAAAGCTACTGGTGGATCATCGCGCTGGTGGCAACGGCTGGTAGCTATTATTTGCGCTATCAACTGCGCTCGCCGTCAAGGCGGCTGCCTTGGGACGCCCGATTTTTGAGGCTTCCGTTGGTCGGCACGCTCATCGCACAGCATGAGGCCGCGCGCTTTACCCGAACCCTTGGAACACTGCTGACAAATGGCGTCCCCATGCTTCAGGCTATGCTCATCGCCAAAGAAGTGATCGGCAATCAGGTTATTGCCGGTGCCGTCGAACGCATTAAGTCCAGTGTCAAGGAGGGCCAAGGTCTGGCTCGCGCGCTCGCCGCAGTGCAGGTATTCCCTCGCCTGACTGGGCATCTATTGCAGGTTGGAGAGGAAACCGGCAATTTGGAAGCCATGCTGCTAAGGCTCGCGGACATCTATGAACGTGACGTTCAAACCGCCGTGCAACGTCTGGTAGTGCTGATCGAACCGGCCCTCATCCTCAGTCTTGGCTTGGTCGTCGGTGGTATCATCATGTCGGTCCTCATGGCAGTGCTCAGTGTCAACGACCTCGGCCTTTGACATGCCACCTTCCCCATCGCCTTTTACGCCGCCGGCGAACCGGGCAAGCCAGGCCGGCGGTGGCCGCCAGATCATCCCTGAACGGCACGTGCGCTAATCTTTCAAGCAACGGCTGAATACCGTATGACGGGCTGCAGGCCTTTACCTCATGGAGAGAAAAGTAACATGAAACGCGACCCCTCTGACCTGCCCAATTCGCTTCAGCGCAAGGGCGCAACTGCTCGCGGCTTTACCCTGCTCGAACTCCTGGTGGTTCTGGCGATCCTTGGAATGATCGCAGCATTCGCCGCACCGCGGGTTTTCAAGTACCTCGCCAGCGCAAGAGCCGATTCCGCGCGAGTGCAGATTGAGAACCTTGGGCAGGGAATCGATCTTTATAAGCTCGAGGTTGGAACTTACCCCCCCGATCTCGAGGCATTAGTGCAAGCGCCCTCGGGAGAAGAACGTTGGAATGGTCCGTACTTAAAGAAAAGTGTGGTTCCCAAGGATCCTTGGGGCAACGACTATGTCTACCACTTTCCTGGCGAGCACGGCCCTTACGACTTGGCTTCCCTAGGAGCGGACAACGCCGAGGGCGGCGAAGATGAAGACGCAGACATTGTGAGTTGGGAATAACAGTGCAATTTGTAGTGCGGTGCGTAGCGCGCCAACTTGGCACATCGATTAAGCCGCTGTTTCAAGAATATCGCGCGCGCCGGAGTCGCAAGGTGCACGGCAGCGAGAAAAATCGTCAGAAACAAGCTTGAACAGCTGCAGGCTTTCCCGAAGGGGCGAGTAAACCGGGTTGTATCAGGGCGTACGAGAGGATGTTGAGCTGCCGCGCAACGCCGCTAGGGCAAGCGCAATAGTTTCTAAAACGGCTTCAAAGATAAAGTGTCATTCGATGCACTGGATGGCAAGACGCGGGTGCGCTGGCGTAACGCTGTTCGAGCTGCTGCTGGTCCTGAGCCTACTCGCTCTGGTCACAGCCATTACCGTCCCGATGCTGTTGCGAAGCCCCACGGCTGAGCTGAGGGCACATGCCCAGGCTATCGCTGCCGGATTGCGCAGAACACGTGATATGGCTCTCACGTACAATCGTCCGACCACCTTTGTGGTCGACGTCAACGCGCGACGATTCGCCATGGGCGGCGGACGGCCGCCGTACCAGCTGCCGAGCTCGATTGAACTCGTGCTCTATACCGCCCGCTCGGAGCTGAGTCACGAAGGCACGGGTGCTATTCGCTTTTTCCCCGACGGCAGCTCGACAGGTGGCAGAATCACGCTCGAGGCGCAGAACAGACATTATCTGGTGGACGTCGAATGGCTCACCGGGCGAATACGCATCCTCGACAAAGCAGCGCCCCAACCCTAGCAGCAGGCAAAGTGGCCATCGGGGACGCGATTGGCACCCGGTGGCGCAGTTCTTTGAAGGCTGATTTAGAAATGTGGCCAGGACCGCCGGCAGAGCACGATGTGCGGCAACACAGCGCCTGCGCCTATCGGCGACCACGTGAGGATACCAAGCGGTCGCGAAACGCAGCGCGGCCTGGCCGGGCAATTGGCAACAGCGCCTCGCGCGGCTTTACCCTGCTTGAAATATTGGTTGCATTCACGGTGATGGCGGTGTTGTTGACAGCACTCTTGCAGGTCTTCTCGAGCGGGCTGCGTGCCGCGCGCCTCGGCGAGCAGTACACCCATGCGGTAGTACTGGCGCAATCAAAGATGGCTTCCCTTGAGGTTGAAGAGGACGGTCTCACGCTAGGCGAGCATGCTGGGAGCTTTGATGCCAATTACGCATGGCGTTCCGAGGTGACACCCTATCCCACGGACGCCTACCCACAGCTGGAGGAGCTTGGCGTGCCCGTCTATCCCGTGACGGCTACCGTTGAGGTCAGCTGGCAGGCCGGTGGGCGTCAACGCTCGGTCTCCTTAAAAACGCTGCGGCTGGTGCCGTTGCCGTGACCGCAGGCGCACTACAGATGGGCGCAGGCACGTGCCGGCGCGGGCAAAAGGGATTTACGCTCGTTGAGCTCTTGGTTGGCCTTACCTTGCTCGGTGTTCTAGCGCTGGTCCTTTACTCCGGATTCTGGTTGGGCATGCGCAGTTGGCAGGCAGCGGGGGCGCGGCATGAAGGCACCGAAGATATACGGCTGGCGGTCGATTTTTTGCACAACTATCTGACCAAGGCCTATCCCCTCTTGCGCCAGGAAGACAACGAGCAGCGCCTGCAGTTCGAAGGCGACGAGCACCGGATGCGCTTTGTGACCGACATGGCCTCTCATCTTGGAATCGCAGGTCTGTATACGATTGTCCTCGAGCTCATTGACAATGGTGAGGAGCGCGAGCTGATAGCCACGCGGACACTCCTTCATCCAGACCTCGTTCCAGAGGACCCAGAAGCGGCACGGTTCACCCAGCGCGCGGTGCTGGCGAGGAGGCTCGACGAGGCGCGCTTTGCGTATTTCGGCACGCCGCCAGCCAGCGATTTTTCCCCGAGCGAAGCGGTCGCTCAATGGCAGGATCAGTGGACCGATGCGCAGCGGTTACCCGCACTGGTAAGCCTTGAGATAAGCCCTGTTCGGGGTGAACCCTGGCCAAGGCTGGTGTTGCGGCTGCGCGTAGATGGCGTGCGTCGCGACGCCAGCATTCCGGCGCGCCATGACGGTTCCGAGCCGGGATCCCCCATGGAACGCGGCAATTTCTTCTCACCGTCAGTGGCAGCAGATCGGCCACTCGAATGAGCGCAACGGTGCATGCGCTCCTAGCCCAAGCCCACCGTTCGCAAGGGATGGCGCTGGTGGTCGTGCTTTGGACACTCGGTCTGCTTGCTGTGGTCGCGGTCAGCTTTGCATTCGAGATGCGTGTCGAGACCTCATCGACGACTCATTTCGTGCAACGCGCCCAAGCAACAGCACTCGCGGAAGCCGCCATTGAGCGAGGCATACTCGATCTGCTGCTGTCCGCCGAGGATGCCCAATGGAAAAGAGACGGGACGCTGTATCCGGTTCCCTTTGGGGAGGGTGAATTGCGCATCGCCCTGATCGCGGAAGCCAGCAAAATCGACCTCAATGCCGCTGCCGATGAGCTTATTCACGGATTGCTCCTCACGTTTGCTGAACAGTCTGTCGCTGTTGCCGTCGCGGATGCCATACTCGACTGGCGCGACCCGGATCATGAGCAGCGTACACAAGGGGCTGAGGATGCCGACTACATGGCCGCCGGACGCCCGTATGGCGCGCGCGATAGTGCGTATCTTACTGTGGAAGAGCTGGATCAGGTGCTGCCCATGAGCCGCGCACTCTATCAGCGCCTGGTACCGCTGGTCACCGCCTACTCAGGCCAAGCTCGTGTGGATCCCATGATGGCCTCCCGAGAAGTCTTACTGGCAATCCCCGGTTTGGAACCGGCGCGTGTCGACGAGTTTCTCGCAATGCGGGAGCAGGCCGCCGAAACCGGCCAATTGCCTTCCACGAGCCTGCTGGACCAAGGGAAAGCCTATTTAGGACCCGGACAATCACGAGTTTACACGGTGATCGGCGAAGGGCGAGTGGCCGGTGAAGTCACGGCACGACGCCACGCCGTGGTCAAGCTCACTGGAGATCCGCAGCGCCCCTATTCGATCCTCGCCTGGTCCAGCAGCGACGGCGGAACCGCGGCCGTCGATGTCGACATCCGCGATGGAATGCCCTATAGATGATGCAGGTGGCGTCGTTTTTTCGCTGGTGGCGCAACGAACTCACCGCGATACTCCCGCAGAAGTATTTCGAGCGCTTTTCTCGCAGCGTAAACCAGCTTCGCGTCGTCGTATCAGAATCAGAAATCATCGTCTACCACGAAAACGGTGGACGAACCAGAGAGCTCGGGCGGCAACTTCGTACCCGCAGCGATAAACCGCAAAGCGCCAGTGAACAGGTCGAAGCGCACGCGCAGCAAGGGCTGCTGAGGGCCCAGATCCAGGCCCTGAAACCGAAACCGTCCCGGATAATACTCGCCGTCGCGCCGGGCCTGTCTTTGACCAAGGAGCTACAACTGCCGCTCGCGGCACAGCAGGATCTGACCCAGGTGCTAACCTTTGAAATGAACCGACAAACCCCGTTTCGCGCGGACAGCGTCTACTTTGACTATCGTGTCATCCGCCGGGATGCTGCCCGAAAGCAGCTCGCAGTGTGCCTCGGCGTCGTTCCCCGGGCCCTGGTGGACGAGGCGCTATCGCCGCTTTCCGAATTGGATCTGCGAATGAGCCAACCCGGCGCCACCACCGATTCAAGCTGGGACGGGCGCACGTTCTCATTGACAAGGGCCCTCGATGAGCAGGGGCTACTTTCTCGAATTAACCCCCTGTTATTGGCCCTCAATGGGTTGCTTTTGCTGGTCGTGCTCTTCCTTCCCTTCTATCACCAACGCAGCGAGCGCACTGCGCTGAGCACGCAACTGAACCAGGTGCGAACCGCAGCAAACGGCGCCATGTCGCTTCGGGAACAGGTGGACCGGCTGGCGCAAGAGATCAAGGTGGCGGTAGACCGAAAGTCACAATGGCCAACCATGATTGAGATCCTCAATGAGCTCACCGTGGTATTGCCAAACTCCACCTGGTTGAATCGCTTGGAAATTAAAGACGGAGAAATACATCTGCAGGGTGTGTCCAGCAGCGCGTCGTCGCTGATTGCGCTCATCGAGGAATCCGCAACCTTCGCCGATGTGCGCTTTCAATCACCGGTCACGCAGGACCCGCGAACGGGCCGTGAACGCTTTCACCTCTCGGCGAGAATTGTCAAGGTTCAACCTCAGCAATGAGCTATGCCTTGACTCCTGCACAGAGCCGGCTCCTCGCCCTAGGGCTCCTGTTGTTAACGCTAGGGCTCGTATACCTTATTTTGGTGCATCCCCTCTGGAGCGCTTATCACACGAACCAGGAACAAATTGCCGATTACCGGCAGGATATCGCGCGTTTTGAGCGCATTGCTGCAAAACAGCCTGCGCTCGAGCAACAGGTTCAAGAATTGACCCGGCAGCGCAAGCTGGTGCGCTACACCCTGGGTGCGCAGAGCCCCACCCTTGCCGCTGCGGCGCTTCAGGATCGCGTGAAATCGATTGTTGAGGAAAACGGAGGCCGCCTTACCAGCACGCGCATTTTGCCGGTGAGCGACGTAGGTCCTTTTTTTCAGGTGGCTGTAAACGTGCAGATGCGGGTCTCCACAAAAGCCCTGCAGGATGTGCTTTATGGGCTGGAAGGCGGTGCGCCCTATCTCCTGGTGGAGAATCTGACGATACTGTCCCGCGGCAGCCGGGTTTACCGGCGAACCGGATCCACCTCGGCCGAATTGGATGTGCGATTTGACCTCTCTGGGCTCATGTCGAACAAGGGAGGTTAAACGAGTATGAGACAACAAATCTCCATTCCACTGATTGTCACCCTGATCGCCCTGATCGCCCTGGCGGGCTTGCAGTGGCCGAAAAGCAAAGCCCCCGCGGCGAGAACATCGGCCCGCGACACAACCGTGCAGCCCTCCGACCTGCCTAACCCATCGCAGCTGCCGCAGTTTTCCCTCCCGCCCATTGAGGAATTCTCTGAGACCCTCGCTCGCCCGCTGTTCTATGAAGCGCGGCAGCCCCCCGATCCGGCCATAACCAACGGCAGCGATGCGCAAGCTCAATTCGAGAGCCTCTCCACGGAGAACCTTATCCTCTCAGCCATCGTGCTTTCCAGCGAGCAACAATTCATTCTAGTGCAGGATCCGAGCAATCAAAGCCTGACACGGGTCGAGAAGGGACAGGAGGTGGGGGGATGGTCGCTGGATGACATTCGTACCGATAGCGTACTGCTGAAAAAAGACAATCGGACCAAGGTGGTTTCGCTATGGCAATTCGAGGCGCCGCCACAGCAGCCCTCGGCGCGCCGCATCCCCCAGACTCCAAATCAGACGGCGCAGCAGCGGCGCCATCGAGCATTGTCCGGAACTCAGAGTCGGGTTAGCCGTTCCGGCTCCAAAGAGTGATTCAATGCAGTATGCAAGACCGTCGCGACGATGCGGTTCGCAGCAGTTCTCCCCGGGCCAATCCATTGAAACACACCGCTGCTGGAAAACCGTCACGAACACCGGCAGACGGTGCCGTGGAATCGAAACAAAAATGAGCTACCATGTAGAGGTCATCTCTAGGCTGAGATATCAGCATTCGAAGCAATGAACTGCCAAGCTTCGATCGGTCACTGCCGGCAACGGATAACGAAGGCTCTCAAATAACCCCAAAAAGACTAGCCATTGAGGCCCGCCCGGCAGGTTCACAG
>JAGTVB010000188.1 GCA_018224385.1 Gammaproteobacteria bacterium | reverse complement strand
GTGGCAACGTGCGAAGTCAGCCGGCCAAAGCCGGTGATTAATTCCGTGCCCTGCACGGAATTGCAAAGTCATCAATAGCCGACTCGCCGCGCTTCGAAGGGCCTATCAGACGGACGTTTGCCGCTACCGGCAAGATGCGCCATAAAGATGCGCTTTTCTATACTGCGATCACCGTTCGTTCTTCCGTACGCCGAATTACGGTCCGTTGTTGTGACTGTGGAATAAATTACGAATGGTCCCCTGCTTTGCCAGCGCCCGGGATATCCCTAAAATGCTCGTTAAACCCTGTCACATTCGACAGCACTGACGCGTTGCCATCCGATGACTTTCGGATGATGCTCAAGTTTCCATCAGTTTCCAGTACGACCGCTTCTGCCTCGTCAGGCTCACTGAAACCCTGGCTGCGCATTGCCTGCAGTATTTCTTCCTGCTTTATTCTCTCAGCTCTCATCGCCTTCTGTAAAAACTCACCCCTATGAAATAATAACTTGGGCTCTGATTTTACCAGGTAGCTCACGGCCTGTGACCTCACTGACAGCCAGGTAATTATGAACTGTAGAAAAATCAGCAAACCGAGCGCCAGCAGTCCTTCGGTAAGTGCCGTATCCTTAGAAAGAAGGACGGTTGCCAACGTCGATCCCAAGGCAACTGTAACAACAAAGTCAAAAGCATTCATTTTTGAGAGCGTTCGTTTTCCAGATACTCTCAACAATAACAGCAGAGCGGCATAGGCCGAGACGCCAACCACCGCTATCCTTGCCAAATCCAGCCAACTATCAAAGAACATCGTTATTCCTCCTGGTGTGTTTGCAAGCGCCTTAAAACGATGTCCAGCTACCACAGGTAGCGGTGCCGTGCTGGTGCCGAAACACCCTTTGAAAGCTGTTGCCATGGCGGTTCCCCGTTGCATGCCTAACAGCCTCTAGCAGGCGACGCTGAGCGTAAGAGCCCATGCATCCTTTCGTCAGCGTCACTCTTCAGAAGATCAACCCGAGCCAAGAACCAGCAGGGCGGACTCAAGGACAACAAGTGCCGCGACCATGACCCACCCACCCGGGCGGAGCAATGGAACAAGATGACAGGTTATTACCGAGCCAAGTAAGAACCGCTAATAAGAAGGCGCGAGGCCCCTCGGCTCCGGCGTACCCTCAAGAAAGGAAGAGACAACTGGGATCTCGCACGCTGAAGAAATCGCCCACCAAGCACGCGGCCTGGCCAAGTGCACTCTACGTTCAGGAGTACCGGGCTTCACGATGGCCGAGCATGCCGCTGTCGATGTTGCTTTGCAAAGCTAAAGGGGCAGAGCTCCCTTCGTTGCTCTGCCCCCCTGACTGCCGCCGTTTCTTGCTACTGGCCGCTTTGCATCAATTGCTCGATGGTCTCGTTGGTCGATTGGATGTCTCGGTACGCTTGGGTCTTGTACGCGGGCCGATTCTCCAGCTGATCTTCCGACTTGCGGGTATCCAAGATCAACCTATCTTGGTCGACGGAGAGATCACTCAGATCCACGGCAATCTGCTTTTGCCCGAGACCAAAGAAACCTCCGATACTGACGACCGCCGCAAGCCCTTGATCTCGCGAATTTTGCACCACTTTTTCGATGTCGCCGATCTCCTGGCCTAGATTGTTGTAGACGCTCCTGCCCGTGAGCTGCTTAGGCGTCATGCTCCACAAGGCGCGGTCTGTCTGCGGCTGGCCCTGCTCTGCCGGCGGGCTCGTCTGCGGCTGCTCGGCTTTTGCCTGCCTTTGGGAGGAGTCCTGCGTCCCCTGATCGGTCACAATCTGCGGCTGACCCTGCTCCTTAATGGTCACCTCGGGCTGTTGCTGTGACACAGACACCTTCGGTTCCGCTTGCTTCACTTGAACCTGCGGCTGGGCCTGCTGCACCGACACTTCGGGCTGAGCCTGCTTCACCTCAACCTCAGGCTGTGCCTGGGACACTTGGATGTCCGGCTTTTGCTGTTGAACGATAACCTCGGGCTTTGGCTGGATGACTCTCACCTCGGGCTGATGCTGCTGCACTGAGACTTCGGGCTGAGCCTGCTGCACTGAGACTTCGGGCTGCTGCTCTTTGACCGTTACCTTTGGTTGAGGCTGCTGCACCGACACCTCGGGCTTGGCTTGCTGCACGTCGACCTGAGGCTTGGGTTGCTCGACCTGAACCGTCGGTTGCGGCTGTTCCACCGACACTCGTATTTTCGGCGGCGCCTGTTCGACCGTTACCTCGGGTTTTGGCTGCGTCACTTGGACCTCGGGTTGCGCCTGCTGTACGCTGACCTGAGACGGCAGCTGTTGGACTTGCACCTGCTCCCGCTGCTCGCTGACCTGCACCTTCGGGGCTTGCTGTTGCACGCGCACCTCGGGTTGCGGCTGCTGCACTTGGACCTGCAACGTGGGCTGGCCGCCCTCCTGCTGTGCGGCGATCTGCATGGCCTGCACGTACTCCTCTAGGCTCAACCGGCGATCCCAATTGCGGTCAATTTGGGGCATTCCCCCCATCGGCGTAATGATTCGGTGAAATTCCGGTGTCAACTCATCCAGTGTCAGGTAACCATCCCTATTGCGATCCATCCCGCGGAACTGTTGCTCCAGGTTGCCCTGCGTCTTTTGCTCTCCCTGCTTTGGCGCCGCTGGCGGCGATTGCGACTGAGCCTGCGCGGCGCCTAAGGCACCCAGAAATGCAGGTAGTGAAAACGAAAGGGCGAAAAGCACTCTCTTTCTCGATTGCGATGTTTTCATATGTCCTCTCCTAGACGAATAGAATTAATACTTAATAGTAACGCGCTCACGCTTGGCGCAAGTACGCTTAGCACATCACCACGATTTGAAAATAATACTTGGCGCGGCCTGTGCGTTCGATGATTAACGATGCAGCATAACTTCGGTGCGTTGCAGGCGAAATAGGTAATTGTGCCAATTTCTGGGCTCATTTTTACCCTGATGTCCGGACATCAGGTAATACTTGAAAAGTTTTTTAACGTTTGAAAATTATATAGAGCGCATGAATAATACCGGGAATGTAGCCCAGCAACGTTAAGATGATATTAATCCAGAATTGCCATTTAAGACCCACCTCAAAAAACACCCCGAGCGGCGGTAGTAAAATGGCTATGATGATTTTTATAGGGTCTGTCGCAGTAAATGGCATGATAATTCTCTCGACGTTAAGCTGCAGAATACTCTTGAGCGCTCTCGGTTTTAATTAACGAAAATGCTAGAAATTTGTGCACAACCAGGCTGGACATTATCGCAACGGTAGTAAAGCGGGGACAATTGGGATTAACCCCTAGTGGAATCGTTTGGTTTGCCCCTCGCCATTTCATAGCTGGATTTGGTACGCTGGCGGCGGAGGGCACTGGGCCTTACCCAACACTGCAGAACTGGAAACCTGAGGGCCTGCCGGCAATCGGGGTAACTTATAGAGACGATGAAACGGTGCGGGTTTTCCCCGATTAAGACCGCACCAGTGCGATCATAGACTACCGTTCTTTGGGTCCTTGCGACCTAAAATGGCCAGGGCAATGCCGGGGAGAAAGGACCAAAATGGCTGTTCCGCAACGTCAGGAGCACCAACCGAGCTTGCGTCGGTGGCGCATGCCAGTGAGTGACGGAACGATGGGGACGTTCACAACCTTGCAGGAATTGGTTCGGTCGGCGGTGCAATATGACGACCGGCCCGCCATTATCGCTTTCGGCGACAACGGCGCGCAAAGTTGGACCTTTAATGAGGTCATTACCAGCGCGCGGCGGCTGGCGAATGGCCTCCTGGCGGTCGGCGTCGCTGCCGGAGACCGCGTGGGCTTGCTGGCGAATCACCGTCCGGAGTGGGTCGTCGCGTGTTGCGCCTTGCTCGACAGTGGGGCGGTTGTGGTACCCATCGACGTGCAGATGGGGGATGCGGATCTGGAGCACATCCTCGAGGACAGCGGCGCCCGCTGGATGTTCACGGACGCGAAACTCGTGGAACGGGTGCAGAGGCTGCGTTCGGGCAAAGGCATAAAGCCGATTCTGCTGGATGTCCCCGATGAAGCGGAGCATGGATGGCGGCATTTTTTGGCGGAAGGAGGGGATGAGACGCCGCGGCGGATACCGCAAGATCCTGCGGTGTTATTCTACACCTCGGGCACCTCGGGACGGCCAAAAGGCGTTCCGCTAACCCATGACAACCTGGCTTCCAATCTGCGCGCGCTGTTGCAGGAGGGACTGATCCAAGAGGATGATCGGCTGCTGGTGCCGTTGTCGCTGCACCACGTCTACCCGTTTGTCGGAGGTATGATGCTGGCCCTGGTGGCGGGAGCTCCTATCATCCTGCCCCGCGCGCTCACCGGTCCGCAGATCGTCCGTGCGCTGCAGGACGCGCAGGCAACCGCCATCATCGGTGTACCCCGACTCTACGCGGCGTTGTTGGCGGCCATGGAAGGCCGGTTGGGACGAATTGGAGGTGCGGCATTTCGGCTGGGAATCAGCCTCTCGTGGGCGCTTCGCCGGTTCTTCGGACTTCACCTCGGGCGCCGGCTGTTCGCTCCTCTGCATCGCCGATTCGGGCAGTCATTGCGCACCGTGGTTTCGGGGGGAGCGGCTCTGGAGCCCGGTCTGGCGCGCAAACTGGAGGCGCTGGGGTGGGCGGTCATCACGGGTTACGGCCTCACGGAGACCTCGCCCATCTTAACCTTCCACAGGCCGGGAGACGGCCGCCTCGACAGCGCCGGTCAACCATTGACAGGCGTTCGGCTGCGCATCGCTTCGCCTGAGGCGGGCTTCGAACACGGCGAGATCTTGGCGAAGGGCCCCAATGTTTTCGCGGGCTATCTTAACCTTCCCGAAGCCAGCCGCAACGCGTTCACCGAAGACGGTTTTTTTCGCACCGGAGATCTCGGCTACATGGCCGACGGGCTGTTGTATGTGGTCGGGCGCCGCTCCGCCACGATCGTCCTGAGCGGTGGCGAAAACATCCGCCCGGATTATGTCGAGGAGGTATTGGG
>JAGTVB010000187.1 GCA_018224385.1 Gammaproteobacteria bacterium | reverse complement strand
TGTTGCGTCCCTCTCGGAAGGCCTCACAGGCGAATAAAGCGTAACATTATGACGTATTTCGACCTGCATTTCACTGCAGAGTGAACATCGGCGCAGGGGTTCTGGGCATCCTGACAGCAGCCGCCGAGAGCGCCATTCGAGTGCTCCTTTGTCTCGCGCAGGTCTGGCTGTGCACGCTCGCGCGCCAGGCCGTATCGGGCGTCGTTTCTGACTTTCGAACGAAGGGACGCCGTCAGCGCGATCGAGCCGGGAGGCCAACGCTCATGCCGTGATGGGCACGGGTTCTGGCCCGTCGTCACGACGTCGGCGGGCTAGCAGGACATAGAATGCGGGCACCACAAATAGCGTAAACAGCGTACCTATCCCGAGGCCACTGGCAATCACCAATCCGATTTGAAAGCGGCTGACTGCCCCCGGTCCGGTAGCCGTCAGTAAGGGGAGCATCGCCACCACCATGGATGTGGTCGTCATTAGAATCGGCCGCAAGCGAATGCTCGCCGCCTTTTCCACCGCCTCGCGCTTGCCGAGACCCTCGCTCCTTTGCAGTTGATTGGCGAATTCCACGATGAGGATCCCGTTTTTCGCGATCAGCCCAATAAGCGTGATGAGACCCACTTGAGTGTAGATGTTGATGGTTGCCAAACCGAGCATCAAAAAGGCGAGGGCGCCGGCGATGGACATCGGTACCGAAATCAGAATAATCACCGGATCGCGCCAGCTTTCGAACTGTGCCGCAAGCACCAGATAAACCACCAGGATAGCCAAGAAAAATGTGACCACCAGGGCGCCACCCTGTTTAACGTACTGGCGTGCTTCGCCGGAGTACTCGAAGGAAAATCCGGCCGGGAGCAGCGCGCTTGCCGCATCTTCTAAATAGCCGAGCGCATCGCCAAGGGTAACTCCCGGTACCATCACACCCTCGAGTGTCAGCGAGTTGAGTTGTTGAAACTGCGTTCGTTGACTGGGTTCGACCACTTCCTCGAAAGTGATGATGCTTGCCAGCGGTAACAGTGCTCCGGAGGCGGAGCGGAGGTAGTAGTTGTCCAGCATGTCCTGATCCAGCCGGTATTGTCTGAGTACCTGCGGGATGACCTTGTAGCTGCGTCCTTCGAGGCTAAACCGATTGACGTAGTTTCCTCCGAGCATGGTGGCCAGCGCCTGACCGATTTGTTGCATGTTGACGCCAACATCACCGGCTCGATCGCGGTCGATAATGATGCGCGTCTTTGGGCGCGTGAACTCGATGGACTTGCGCAGGAACGCGAACTTGCCACTCTGAGTGGCCCGGCCAACCAGTGCATCGGCTACCTCGTTAAGACGCCGGTAATCGGCGTCGCTGGTCAACACGAACTCGATGGGCAGGCCGCCGCCCGAGCCCGGCAGGCTGGGACGTGGGAAAACTGCTATCTGAAAGCCCGCTATGTTATCGAGTTTTTGTTGCAGCTCGGGTTGAATCGCCATCTGCGCGCGGTCGCGTTGCGATACCGGCGGCATCTTGAAGCCGCCAAATACGGTACTCGGGTCCCCACCAAACCCGAGCAGGAAAAAGCTTTCGTCGTACTCCGGCACGGTCTCAAACAGCCGCACGATCTGCTCACCGTAGGCTTCGTTATACTCAAGGGTTGCGGTTTGCGGGCCGCGGGCTTGAAAGAAGAGGATGCTTTGATCTTCGGTGGGCGCGAGCTCATTGGGGGTGCTCGAAAACATGAAATAGATGCTCGCAAGTATGGCTGCAGCGAAAACGATGGTGACCGGCAGCGATTGTAAGGTGCTTCGCAGGAGGTTTCGGTAGCGATCGGCAAGCCAGGTGAAGAAGCCCTCAACGGCCCGCTCGAAGCGGGTTGACCCTCCGGCCGGCTTGAGCACCTTCGACGAGAGCATGGGCGACAGGGTAAGGGCGACGACACCGGAGATGAGTACCGCCCCGGCAAGGGTAAAGGCGAATTCCGTAAACAAGGTACCCACCAAACCACCCATGAAGCCGATGGGAGCGTACACGGCCACGAGCGTGGTCGTCATCGCCAGGATCGGTAGCCCGAGCTCACGGGCAGCCGTTATCGCTGCCTGAAACGGCGGCTCACCCTCTTCGATGTGACGGTGCACGTTTTCGACCACCACGATGGCGTCGTCGACCACCAGTCCGATGGCAAGCACCATGGCAAGCAGCGTCAGGAGATTGATGGAAAAGCCCAGCAGGAGCATCAAGAAACCGGCCCCTATCAACGACAGTGGTACCGCCACGGCGGGCACCAGCGCGGCGCGCATGGATCCGAGGGAAAGGAAGATGACAAACAGCACAATCAGCACTGCCTCAGCGAGCGTGCGGAATACCTCTTCGATGGCATCGTTGATGTAAACGCTGGCGTCATAAGGAATGTGCCCATTCAATTCAGCCGGGAGTTGATTGCGGATCGCATCCATGCGCGTGTGCACGCGTTCTGCGACGGTCAACGGATTGGCGCCTGGCGTGGGTTCGATGCCGATAAAGATAGCCGGCTTACCCTTGTACCAACTGGTGGAGTCATAGTCCTCGGCGCCAAGTGTCGCTTCGGCAATATCGTCGATGCGCACCAATGTGCCGTCGGTGCTACGGACCACAAGCCTGCGAAAATCTTGTTCCTCGGCGATGTCCGTGGTTGCGCTCAGATCGATGGCGACCAAGGCGTCTTTGGTCTGGCCGATGCCGGCGAGGTAATTATTGGCCGCCAAGACGGCGCGTACATCGTTGGCGGTAATACCGAGTGCCGCCATGCGCCGCGGATCGAGCCAGATGCGCATCGCGAAGGTCTTGTTTCCAATGAGCTCGGCCTTGGCCACGCCGGGCACCGCCTGCAATTTCGGCTGAACCACCCTCAGCAGGTAGTCCGAAATCTGCGACGGTGTCATTTGCGCGCTGTAAAAGGCCAGGTACATGAGGGCCGTCGGATCCCCGGTGCTCGAGTCAATCACAGGGTCCTCGGCCTCGGCCGGCAGAACATTGCGCTGGCTCGCCACCTTGGCCTGAATCTCCGCCACCGCGGCATTCGGGTCATAGTTCAGCTCCATATGGGCTTCGATCTGCGATCGCCCTTGGGTACTGCTGGCGAACAGGTAGTCGATGCCATCGGCTTGGGCGATGGCCTGCTGGAGCGGCGTGGTAATGAATCCTTTGATAAGCTCGCTGCTCGCGCCGGGGTAATTGGTGGTCACGGTGACCACCGTATCCCTGGTTTCTGGATACTGGCGTAGCTCCAGAGATGCAAAGGCCCGCAGGCCGATCACTAAAATAAGAAGACTCACAACACTGGCCAGCACTGGCCGCTGAACGAAGATATCGGTGAAGCTCATGGGCCGCTGACCGACTGGTTGAGATTGACGCTGTTGTCAATGCGCACCCGCTGACCCTTGCGCAGCTTCAGCTGTCCGGCGGTAACCACCCGTTCGCCCGCCTCCAGCCCCTGCTCGATGGCGACCCGCCCGTGGCGCGTCTTCCCGGTTTTCACCCAGCGCGGCTCGACCAACAACTGACCCTGGCGATCTTCGACAACGAATACCGAATCCCCATAAGGGTTGTAGGTGATGGCGGTGCTTGGCAAGGTCAGCACGTTTTGCTGGGTTGGCAGCTCGATCTGAACCTCGGCAAACATACCGGGGCGCAGCAACCCATGCTTATTTTCAACGGTTGCACGTACTTGGATGTTGCGTGTGGTTTCGTCTATGCGTGAATCAATGGCGCTGACTTCACCGTCAAAGGTGCGCTTCGGGTACGCCGGTACTTGGAATGTCACCTTCTGTCCGGAGTAAAGCACCGCCAAATCTCTTTCTGGCAAGGAGAAATCGACGTAGAGGGGATCGAGCGACTGCAGTGACACGATGGGTGAGCCTGAAGCGAGGTATTGGCCCAAGTCTACTCGGCGAATCCCAAGCAGCCCGGAAAAGGGCGCGCGAATGGTCTTTTTCGCGATCAGCGCCTGTTGGGATGCCACGTGCGCTTGTGCATTCTGCAGCTTCGCCTGTGCCTGATCATATTCGGAGCGCGCCACAGAACGCTTTTTATAGAGTTCGGCGACACGCTGGAATTCGACTTGCGCAAGCCGGCGCTCCGCGATGAGGCCTGTGAGCTCGGCCCGGTCGACGCTGTCATCGAGCTCAAGGAGCAAGTCGCCGCGCTCGACGTGTTGACCGGATTCCAAATGTATGGCTTTGACTTGACCCTCGATTTCGTTAGAGACATCAACGCCTTGACTGGCAACCAGGGACCCAATCGCGGACAGGTAGGGCTGCCAGCGTTCCGTCTGCACGCGGGCCGCGCTCACCGTCGTCGGCGGTGGCGCAACGGCGGCCTCGGCAGCCATGCGCTGCACCTGGTAATACTTGGTGCCAAACAGGGCCCCGAAGAGGAGCGTTAAGCCGAGCAGCAAAAAACTAAGGCGCCTGCTTACCGATGGCTTCAAGCTAGCCTCGATTCGCCTCAAGAGTGCGGTCCGGGGAGGAGATGATGGGCATGCGACGCGCTTTCAAGCAGTACTGTGTTGTTAGTTTGCGGCGACCCTCTGAGGTTCCGGCAAACGGCGGGATGGCGCGCCACCGCGCGTTCTCCTTGGAGAAACAGCGCGCGGAGAGGACCACGCCGATGTCGAGCT
>JAGTVB010000186.1 GCA_018224385.1 Gammaproteobacteria bacterium | reverse complement strand
TGACAGGCTGGGGCCTCGCGCTTTCCACCTCCTTCCCCCTTGTTGTGGTTGTTTGGGGTAGGAGCTGCGGATAGCAGGCACTCGCATTTGAGGCACTCCTGCAGCCCCTAGGGCCTTACGACCCGTCGGGACCGGGGTCCCCCAGCCCGCTCCCGGCAGCGATCCGTCGTCGCTGCCGTGAGACACCGATCCTCCCCACGTCGGCTGGCGGCCCGGAAATGCCCAACCTTCAGCCAAATTCACCGGGTTAACCGGTTCCAGGCACCATTCTGGACACCGAAATGAAGTTGTTGAAAGGTGCGCTATGGCGCGCCCTTGGTCTCCAAAGCAAAAAAGAGACTGTGCGGCGTATCGTCCCGCCTTTCCCAAGCGCACCGGAGTTCCACAGTGACGACGGCGTTCACGTTCAGGAGCGGCCTCGACCTCTGAGTCTCGCACACCACTGATCATCTGGCATTGATGCCGCTACCGCTTCGTCTGTTAAGGTGTCGATGAACTCAACCAAATCCTGAACGACTTTCGGGTAAATGTCCTTGGGCAATAGTCTGAAGTGCAACCGATAGTTTCGATGCGACCGGCGCGTGCTTGGCGGAATGCCCGCATCAGGCACTCACACGGACTAGCGCAGCCATGCCTGCCTCGCCCGCAATTCCAGAGCATTCCGAATAACCTTCAAGCCAGTGCGAGCATTGAAGCGTACAGCGCAACCCTGAATGGGAGATATGGGCTGGGTCCGAAGCTTTAGCGGATGAGACAGCGCCTCGCGTTAACCAAGCGATCCGGTCAATCGACGATCCGTCTGTACCTCCGTCCGAAACGCCCGGCTGCTCAATAGCGTCACCGTCTCGTTTTCTCCTCAACCGCCACCGCATTCTTGACGGCAGTTGAGGGGATGTCGTGAAACCAAAAACCTTGGCTTCGTACCAGATCCCTTCCCCTTCGCACTCGGACTATTGGGTAGTGGCGGTGGCCGAGCGAGAACTGAACGGAAGCCGTCGTGGCGCGCCGACTTTGGGACTCCTCGGCGCGAAGAACCTTAATGCCGCGGCCGATCAAAAGACCAGCAATGATGGAAATCAGGAGCCAAAGGCCAAGGATAATAGCCAGCACTGTCATGAAGCCTCCATCACCGTATCGCGATGGTGCGCCATGATCATGACTGGGCGCGGCTGCAATTGCGTGCCCTTCCAAGGCCAGTGGCATGACCACTCAGTTTCATTATTAGATATACTAGCCGCCTTCATGATGCAAGTATTGTATATAATACAACTTGGAGAAGGTGCCAAAGATCGATGTATTATGAAATTAATCCGTAACAAACTTTTTTATCATGTGGGGTCATGACTCAAGCCGCTCCTTGTTTCCAAACCTGTCGTTTAATGCATAAACTAATTGCAGAGCTTCTCGCCGAGTGAGCCCTCGGCTGTTATAGCTCAACCTGCACGGAGGGCTCGCAGGGGCCTCCGGGGCGGCCGTGTTGCAGGAGAAGCGCGGTTTGGCCTCGGTTTTTCAGGGAATTCGGAAGCATTGGCTAACCCCATGTGCGACTATGAGTTGTATGTCCGCGGCGTAGTGGCCATTCTGGCCAGACCCGCTGCGGCTGAAGCAGTTTGCGTTTTTCATTGGGGGCTAACATGGCAGCATCGACAAAGCAGCCGTACAGGATCTACAGAGACCCAATTCCAGCGCCGCAACAGCGGCGCAGGTTGAGCGTACCGTTTGGACAGATGAAAGTCGGCGACGTCAGTTACCATGCGACCGCTCTGAGTTCACCCAATGCCCTCGCAATGTCAGCTCGACAGTGGACAGCCCGGAATGCCAAAGACTGGAAGTTCCTAGTCTGCATTGCTGGCGACGTGATCGGGATTTGGCGGGTCAAATAGAGTCCCTTAATGCCTCAATGACCCGCGCCAACCGCGAGATTTGGCATTCCGAATGAGCTATTCGACTCGCCAAACGCCCACCATGTCACCGTCTTCCCGGGCGACGAATTTCCACTCTTTTTGATTTCGCTTTGCCCATTGCCTTGCCGCAGCGGCCAAAACGTTGGGCGATTTGACCTCCGAGGCGGGAACGTAAAAACACTCTCCCACTGCCATTTGCGAAAAAGGATACTTCGAAGGTCGCCCAGACCGCTTTACCGGTACTGGATCGCGGTAGATTTTTAGTGGCTGACGCGTGATCTTCAACCCCGCCGTCTTTTGAAGAACTCGTCCATTATCGGAGAACAGTTAGGCATATTGTTAACGGCCGCAAGCAGCAATCCTTTATTTAGGTAAACCAAAAGGTAACGGGCGCTATACAACTGGTTTGAAATATAATACAAAATGACAAATGCGAGGGGTCTCACTCTATCCTGAGGCCCCTCGTGACTGCGTCAAGGAAAGGTGGTGGGTTTCGGCCTTCGGCCTGACCCACCCTACGCCAGGGGTGCCGGGAGAGAAGGCGCGACGTTGACCGGCGGGACCTGCAATTGTAGAGGGCTCAGCGTATCCGTTGAACGATGGCTCGATGATGGCTCACCCGTCCCCCTCGGCGCCCCCCCTGGTTGCCCGCGCGGTCGATCCCGGTTTGCGCGCCGAGGCGCTGGCCAGCAAGGCCTGGCCGTTCGAGGAAGCGCGCAAGCTGCTGGCTCGCATCGAGCGCACCGGCGCCCGCAAGATCCTGTTCGAGACCGGCTACGGCCCGTCGGGCCTGCCCCACATCGGCACGTTTGGCGAAGTCTCGCGCACCACCATGGTGCGCCATGCCTTCGCCACCCTGTCCGACGTGCCGACGCGCCTTCTGTGCTTTTCCGACGACATGGACGGGCTGCGCAAGGTGCCCGACAACGTCCCCAACCGCGACGAACTCGCCCGCCACCTCGGCCTGCCGCTCACCCGCATCCCCGACCCGTTCGGCAAGTTCGAGAGCTTCGGCCACCACAACAACGCCATGCTGCGGCAATTCCTCGACCGCTTCGGCTTCGACTACGAGTTCGCGTCCTCGACCGACTACTATGCCGCCGGCCGCTTCGATGCCGCTTTGCTCCGCGTGCTCGAATGCTTCGACGAAGTGATGGAGATCATGCTGCCGAGCCTGCGCGAGGAGCGGGCGAAATCCTATTCGCCGTTCCTGCCGCTGCATCCCGAAACCGGCATCGTCATGCAGTGGTCGATCGAAGAAGCGCGCGTAGATACCGGCTCCGTTGTGTGGCGCGAGCCCGAGTCAGGGGCCCGTTTCGAGACGCCGGTGACGGGCGGGGCCTGCAAGCTTCAATGGAAGCC
>JAGTVB010000185.1 GCA_018224385.1 Gammaproteobacteria bacterium | reverse complement strand
TTTTTCGAGATAATATTGGCGCAATAATTTCTTAACATTTTCTTGCTGCTCGCGTACAATCATATCCATGATGGGAAGACCCAACAGATCTTCTAGCTTTTCATACCCAAATATTTTTGCATAGGACACATTGGCATAAACGTGCATTCCTTGATGAACATAGGCAACGGCATCCTGAGATGATTCCAACAATATCATGCAGCGTTCTTGCATCTCCGCCAATGCGCGCGTAGCCTTTTCATGCGCACGATAAAGAGCAAGGCGCCTCATTTCCCTATGCACAACTAACTGAAGATGAACCGGGTCAGCTCTGGAGACAGCATCACTGGCACCTGCCTGCAGTGCTCCCATGACAGCCGTCTGCCTATCCTTGTGAGCGTCATCATAAACAACAACGACAGCGGTGCCTGCATTAACCTCCTGTACATACTTCACGATCTCGGCCACCTCCAGGCCTTCAAGATCTTCTCCGCATAGGACGAGATCCCATTCCTGGATTGTCAACTCAGAATTAAATTCTGCGAGGTTGGGTATATACTTGTGGACAACGCCATATCCTGAGCCCCGTAACGCATCAATGAGCGGCTCAGCATCGTTTGGCGTTCGATCCATGGTCAAAACACGAAGCATGCTATCTTCCGTCATTCTTACTACGTTTTCGCCAAGATAGTGCTCGTTGGAGGATCGCGTTACTTATTTCTAGCGTTCTTATCCCTGGACTCCCTCCGCTTAAAAAGAAAGCCGGGGGAATGCCCGAATGGCTCACATCCTCGTCGATAGGAACAGAACCTACCGCTAGGCCTACTCTACTTTATCAACGACAAAGAAGATACGCCCGAGAGGACACCCTACTATAAGCTCCCAGACACATCAGTAAAACCAAGCGTAGCCTGAACAACTTCAAGAAAATAGACTTGTTGCGAAATGGTTGTGCATCTATGTCGCTCATTGTTATGCTTTTTCTACGTGAAGATTCCAGAGGCCGCACCCGACTAACAGGAGCGTATCTTCCATACTGGGACGCCGATTTCGATAGATGTCGGTCACGCACTTCAAGCGCTTGATGCCTGCGATGGTGCGCTCAGAAGCACCTGCCCTTTCGCCACTAATGGGTTAAAGCGTTTCTTGAGCGAGCTGAGCTTGCCACCCTTCGGTTTCTTAAATGAGCAGAAGACCGTCAATTTCGGATAGTCTTTGTTGACGCCCTCGAAGCCGGAATCGAGCCAGGTGACCACGTTGTTCGGCAGTGAGTCACCTAAACTTGCCACTTTAAATAAGGCGTAATCGTGGGCTTTGCCCAGGGCGGGCGGCGTCAGTATCAACACCCGTTGTCGCTCGTCACTGACCACCAGGTTCTTTTTAGTGTGCCGCCTCTTCTTGCCCGAATAGTTAGCTTTTTGCGTCTCGTAGTCCTTGGCTCGACGGATGGGCCGTTCGGTACCGTCCACAAAGACCGCCTGACACCGAGGAAAAGTCGCCTCAAACTCCACCTCATCGGCCAGCTGCCTGAGCGGCAACACCTGTCTGCCCTCCAGGGCGCGCTCTAATGCGGGCAACCACGCTTTCACCGAACGGCAAGCTTGCGCGGCATGCACCTCAAAGAGAAACCCCAAGACATCAAAGGGCCGATAGCATTTCAGGTAGAACAAAATGAAAAACAACTTCTCCGCGTTCGTTGCCAACCTCGCCTTTCGGCCTGCGCCTGAACACTGGTGTCTTTCGTCTTGGCCCGCCAGCGCAAGCGCCTCCTCGAATCGTGGGCGCAGTGCCTCAAACTCTTCGATGCTCACGCCAATCATCTGCCGCAGCGTTCGCTCTGAGTGAAATGCCCGCTCCATGCTCAACATCTGCCGCCTCCTCCCACGATGCACTTGATTCTCGGGTATCCATGCCTGGCGAGTAATAACTCGCATCACGCTACAACCGATACACCCAGCTATCACGTCCACTTGTAAA
This sequence comes from Gammaproteobacteria bacterium, assembly GCA_018224385.1. GTDB lineage: Bacteria > Pseudomonadota > Gammaproteobacteria > HK1 > HK1 > JAGTVB01. The sequence continues at coordinate 33,931 of JAGTVB010000185.1, read as the reverse complement.
GAACAGAGGCAAACCGAAGTTTTATAAACCCAAACAGAGGCTTACATTTCGCAACAGGTCTATTAAACTTCAGCCAGCAGCTCACGAATTCCCGTAATCAATTCTTGCTCGCCATATGGTTTTCCTAAATAGCGATCAACGCCGATTCTTAGCGCCCTTTCTCGATGCTTCTCGGCAGTTCGCGATGTGATCATGATGATTGGAAGTTGCTTTAACCGTGAATCTTTGCGCACTTTTGTAGCAACTTCGTAGCCATCCATTCGTGGCATTTCAATGTCAAGGAGCATGATGTCTGGTGGGTCGTTCTGCAATGCCGATATGGCATCGATCCCATCTTTGGCAGTAAGAACCCGCATGCCGTGGCTTTCCAGCAATCTCGCTGTCACTTTGCGCACTGTGATTGAGTCATCAACCACCAATACTGTCGGAATCCATGCTCGCTTGGCAGGCAGTAAGCTCTGTTTCTCCGCGACCTCCTCTGAGTGAACGCGGCGCGGCTCGAGCAGCGCTAGGCGTACCAGGGACGGCATATCGAGGACAAGCACAACCCTGCCATCCGGGAGGATCGTCGCGCCGGTTAACCAGCGAATAGACGCCAGCATCGGTCCTACTGGTTTGATGAGGATCTCTTCGCTCATGGACAGCTCGTCTACTTGAAATGCTGCTCTATGTTCACCCGCCCGCACCAAAAGTACGGGTGCGGGCCGCACTTCGGAGCCGGCTTGTCCACGAGCACATCCAAGAAGTTGCCCGAGGTGCCAAAGACGATAGGTCTGGCCTCGATAGCTGATTTGCGCAAATGCTTTCCTGGACAGTTCCGAATTCTCTAGCTGAGAAAGCCTCAATACCGCTTCCACGCTGTCATGGGGAATGGCAAAAACAGCCCCGTCGACCTGGACCATAAACGCCTGAGTCACGTTAAGAGAAAAAGGTAACCGAATGCCAAAGCGCGTTCCCTGACCCGATTTTGAGTCAATTTCAAGGTTCCCGCCGAGCTGGGCAATCTCGGTATTGACCACATCCATACCAACACCTCGTCCTGAGATTTGGCTGAGTTTGGGTGCCGTACTGAATGTCGGCTTAAGAATAAATTCGGCAAGCTGTCGGTGGTCCAGTTTTTCATCTGAGCGAATCCAACCGCCCTCAACGCACTTTTTTTGAATGTGCTCGAAAGGCAGACCGGCACCATCGTCCTCAACGTTAAGCAGTATCTCTGATGCTTCTCGCATAACCGATATAGAAATTGTACCTTCTGGAGCTTTTCCTTGACTGATTCGAAGGTCTTCCGACTCAATTCCATGATCGATCGCATTACGAAGCATGTGCTCCAAACAACTTGCTAGCCGATTGAGAACAGTACGATCGATCTCGGTCTCGGCTCCGATAACCCGAAGCTGGACCTTTTTATCAAGTTCACGTGCAGTCTGACGCGCCAGATGACGCATTTTCGGAACAATCCCCGAGAATGGCACCAAGCGCATTGCCATCAAGCCTTGCTGCAACTCCGTTACAGCACGCGCCTGCTGCAGCAGCAATGTTTCCGACTCACTCGTCCATCCTTCCAGTAGATCGCGAAGGCTAAGCAGGTCACTCACGCTTTCCATTAAACTGCGTGAAAGCTGCTGCACCTGTGAATAGCGATCAAGTTCTAGCGGATCAAACTGCTCCTGCTCCACAGAACTTTGCTCATGCCGGAATAGTACCTGCGCCTCCGTCTCGATTTCCATGCGACGCAGTTGTTCGCGTAAACGCTCCACCGTCTCATCCATCTCCTTGAGATTGAACCGCAATACGCTGATCTGTTGACCGATTCGCGCCCTTACGATACTGACCTCACCGCCCAAATTAGCGACTTTCTCGACCAAGGCCGGATTGACGCGTACCTGAGCAGAGAAACGTCGATCCCGGCTGCGCGATTTGGCAACTTGGATCTCCTCCCCCGTGCAGGGTTCTTCTTCAGCAGCCTGGTCGTTTAGTAGTATTGATCTTTCATCTGAAGTCTCCTCACCTGTTTGTCTTGTGGCCCAGGGCCCGCCTAGCGCTTGTTCACGATTATCCAGAAACTCATTTAGGAGGCGGATCAGATCATCAGCGGGCTGCAGGCTGATTTGTTCACACACTTTTTGCAGCATCTCTAGTAAACGATCTACGGCGTGCTGAACATGGCCTATGAGCTCTTCTGTAACCGGCAGGCGCTCCTCATGGGCAGCGGCCAAGACTGACTCAAGGGCGTGACTCAGATCGCCCATCGGCCCGACCCCACACATACGCGCACCACCCTTTAGCGTATGTAGGTTGCGCTGCAACTCGTGGATGACGCCCTTGTCATCTGGCGTCTTGCGCCATTTGTCGAGAAGCGGATCCGATAAATCCAAAATTTCTGCAGCTTCCTCCAAGAAGCTGCCGATCAAATCATAATCGTAGAGATCACTTTGCTGAATATCACTTGCATGGCAATGTTTCTTCGCTGCGAGTAAAGCTCCCTTTTGTGATGCCCTCAAATTTTCCGTACCGGCTGAGCCCGTGTACAAATGAGGCCGAGTTGGCGCTGAAGCGGCTATACTGGACTGCGGGTCGGTTTCATCTGGCGGCGTTCGTTCACCATTCTCGATCGAGCTCAAGATCGTTCCAATTTGCTCAATGGCACTGGCAACTGCCCTGCAATCGATGGAGCTTGACGTTAGCCCAAGCCCACGCCACTCCTTAAGGTGCGTCTCGATCTCGACAACTGAGCGCATGATCGGCTCGATGCCTGCCGTCCGAGCATTACCGTGCAACGTATGCAAAGCCCAGCTTACCTTTTCATCTACGAGCGACGTATTCTCGTGCTGCTGACAGCACTCTAGGAAGTCGTTCAACACACTGATATGCACACGTGCCTCGGCTACAAAAAGGCCAACCAGCACCGGATCCGCATGCGCTTCGGCTAATCGCTCTATTTCGCTGGGCTTACCCAGCATGTCTGTCTCTGGAACATCCGATTGAACTACCGAGGCAAGTAGCTCAACCTCTGAACTTTGCGGATAATTATCAGGCGCACTGGCACTAGCTACTGCGGCCTCCACTGTTCTCTCGTGGATCACGCATTCGCCTGTTGCCGAGGTCGAACATTTTCCGCCGGTTACGCTTTCTTGAGCTAAAACCGCAGTTTCTGGCTCAGTTGAGTCAATTCGCTCTGGTGAATCATATTCCAGTAAACGGGGTAGCTCAGGCACCCCACCTTGCATAATAAACATTTCTGGAACTGTGGGACGTGCAGGAGATATATTGGTTGTTAATGTCTTATTTAAAATATTGCACGCGTGCTGATGAGCAGTGGATCTTGACTCGCCCCCGTTTATGGGACAAAGCTTTGTATTATCGAAGCCAAAGTTAGCGTTGTTACCGAGCTGAGTTACGGGCAAAGTTTCTGCTGGCGTCATGGTTACCCGCATCGGCTCCGGTGGCGTTTGAGCGTTCGCCTCCATCTTAGTCCAGCTATGACTTTGGCATCCTGTCCAATCTCTCCCAGTAGTATCGGAGAACGATCGGAGCTTGCTTACAAGAGACGCGATATCTCGATCTCCCGATTGGCCAGTCCTATGGGATTTCAGCAGCGGGGGTAGGGCAGTCAGCACCTCATCCAATAGCGAAAAAATGCTCGGCTTTGCCTCGAGCGTTCCATCAATGAGTCGATCGAGTAGATTATCGACTGACCGTGATAATCGACTGATCTCCTCTGCTCCAACCAAGCGGCTGCTGCCTTTCAGTGTGTGCAGTGCTCTGCGGATTGTTAGCAATGCGTCGGCATCACCAGGATCACGCTTCCACTTAAGAAGCTCATTCTGGATGGTTTCGAGAAGGCCCTGCGCCTCATCGCAAAAAGTCTGGGCAGTCTGTGGGCCCAGGTGATTTTGAAGGCGCGGTGCGTGCTCACGCGGCAGTTCCGAATAGCAAGGAACATCTGTACTGTGGAATTCGCTAGCTAAAGTTTGATAACGTCCTAGCCTTGGCGCTGACTCACTATAACTGGTTCCGGTCGGATTTGGCGCCAGTTCGGGGCTTTCCGCGTGTGCGTTCTCGACGGCTACTGATGTCACCTGTTGGAGATCACCAACAGGAACTGCTAGCTCTCTATCGTCGTGCCCCGCAGATTGTGCCAACGCGAACGCACCATCTTTTACCGGAGCGGTTGACCCACGCTTAAAGGAGTCACCCTGGGCAGAACTGCCGCTATGCCCATCGAAAGGGGTGCCCAATGCGTCGAGCGCGCTTGCCACCTGTGCTTTAGGCGGTCCATTTATCGAGCTCGGTGACGCGATGACAGATGTAGCGAAAGATTCGGCGTTGTTACTGTTGGCATTCTGTACAGGCAACGTTCTGAGTTTAGCAACAGCCGTCCTAAGTATCGCTGGCGCATCTTGTTGCTGTTCTGCCAATGCGTGCAAATACTCGTCAATGCCGATCACAGCCTCCGCGAGCGCCTCTAATGTTTCCACCGCGGAGCCTATGCCTGGGGTAGCAAGTAACTTGCTGAGGTGACTACTCAGTGCCGCGATTACTTCGGAGGCCTCGCCTAACTCGGCCATGCCAAGGCTACCGGACATCTGTTCGAGTAAACGGCCAGCATTGGCAATCTGATCACGATCAAGCTTCGATGTTCCAGAAGCTCGTATGAGATTTTTGACAATAGTAAGGTTTTCTTGTGCTTCTTTCGCTATCAGCGCACGGATCTGCCCTAATTCTACAGTACTTAGTGTCCCCCTTGGGCGCAATGTGTCTGTTGAGCAACCCGTATCGTCGTCGCTACCCACTTCGAAACCGCATGCTTCCAGATGCTTCAGGGCGGACTCTATCCGAAGTAGTCCATCGGCAATGATCTGAAGCTTGTCTTGACCAAGCGTGGTTTTCAGTGCCGCACCGGCTTTCACAAGGCTCATTTGGTCAGCAATGAGCTTATGCTCCCTCGACAATCCAAGTGTGTCGAATATAGCCAGCAACCGGTCCAGGATCGGAACCAGCTTGTCAAGATCTTGTATCGCGCACTGGTCGCTATGTGCATAAATTTCCAAAGTGCCTTTGGCTGTTTTGATCTCCTCCTGGAGAAGTTTGGCCACAACTGTAATCGTCTCGCAATCCGGTCCTAAAAAATTGTCGATCGCGCGCTGGACTTCGTCGGATCGAACTGAAAACACATTGAGACCGAAGACAGCTCTGATACGCTGAACATGCTCCCCGTTCGACCGAGCGCGCATTACATGATAGAGCACAGTCCTTAATGTCTGCGGGGAAAATACATCTTCGGATGCAGGATCGCCGGCCTCGGCAAGGTGTTTGAGCTGCCGGTCGCCTTCACGGAAAAATGACTTTATTGAGTCATCCGTTTCCAGGCCCCCATCATAGAGAGCTTCTGCAAGCCCTTGAGCCGCCCACCATACTCGCCCAAACGAATAGCTCGGAAAAGTCTCTCCAAGGTTCCCGATGACCTTTTGCAGTAATGGAAGTCCTTGCCGAGAACCTCGCAGCCACACAAGCAATCCCTGCTGGTACACGCTACGCAGCCGCTTTGCGTAGCTGCGCACGTCTACAGGCGGGATACGCTGTGCCTCATTGCTTGGTATCGCAGCATGTAAATCGGGCGCAAACAGAGCTTCTTCTGACAGCATGTTGAGCCCGACTGATGAGCGTAAGTCATTGACAGTGGGCAAAAAAACAATGGGAATATCAGGATGTCCTCCCATAATACGTTCAAGATACTTGTCCAGCTTTAGGATGGCTTCCATCAAACGTTGCTGAGCTGGCTTGCGCTCACGTGGGGGCTTGTCCCTTAGTACGGAGATAACATCCTGTATAGTAGATGCCAGTAATTCGCCACCAGCCAGGTGCGCCTTCTGCAAGACATTGCTCACCGTATTGATGGCCATTGCGCACTTTTCGAGGGCACCTGGATCTGCCGATCCCTCAGAGAAATTCTCTAGGTTCGCACGAGACTGCTTTAGTGCTGCATTGATTTCTGGCTTAATCCAAGAGAGCGCGCTTCTTTGCATTTTTTAACCCGTTCCGCAATGCTTTGCGGGGCATCGCCGTGGAATTATGTTCGAAAGGGAACTTCGAAACAGCCCAGCCGGTGCGCCGTTAGAGAAGAAGGCTCGATATCCCGGGAAAGCAGGATTATTTTATCGCCGCCGGTAAAGCCATCGGTTCTATCGGACGCCCTTCTTCAAAAAGATATTTGGGAGCGGTGCCGCCCTCATCGATCTCCAACTTTTTTTCTTGCGGCAATTTGAAGCCTCGTACGGATGTACGCAGTCTATCCGCCTGCTCTTTCAAATCCCCGATAGATTTAGCCGTGTTTTGGGTCCCTTGAGAGGTCTTGGTAGTTATCGTCTGAATAATCGACATGCCACCGGCAATATTTGCCGCTGCCCTCGCCTGTTGGCTTGCCTTTCTCGCGATATCCCCAATCAGGCCTGCAAGTTGTGAAGAGACCTTCTCGATTGCAGTCAGCGCTTGCCCAGCGCCCTGGGCAAGTTGCGCCCCGGATACCACCCCCGCAGTGCTCTTTTCCATCGAAACCGCTGCTTGCTTGGCATCGCCCTGGATCGCCTTGACGAGGCCTTCTATTTGCTTTGTCGCGTGCCTCGACCGCTCTGCGAGCCGTTGTACTTCATCCGCGACAACGGCAAATCCCCGCCCGGCCTCACCGGCCATAGATGCCTGGATTGCAGCGTTTAGAGCCAGAATATTGGTTTGATCAGCGATGTCATCGATCAGTCCCACGATCTCCCCTATCTCTTGGGAGCTTTCTCCTAGCCTCTTAATGCGTTTAGCGGTTTCTTGGATTTGCTCTCGAACCGAACCCATGCTAACGATCGTATCCTGGACAGCCCGGCTCCCTTTAGTGGCAATGTCAACGGATGCATGAGCAACCTCGCTCGATTCCTTCGCTCGCCCGGATAGCGCCTGTAACAGTTTCGCCATCTCCGTTGCTCCAAGCGTTACCCGTGAAATTTCTTTGCTCTGTTCCTCACTGGCTTGCAAAAGTTCGACGGCCGTTGCTCGGGTTGTTCTGGCAGAGCGAGCGACACGTAGGGTTGTCGTGTTAATGCCGTTCACCAAGCTTCGTAATTCGTTAATTGCATAGTTCACAGCGTCAGCTATAGCCCCGGTGAAGTCCTCCGTCACAGACGCCTTTACTGTAAGGTCACCGTTGGCAAGATCGCCTATTTCGTCAAGAAGCCTTAGAATAGCGTTTTGATTTCGCCTGTCTGAGTCTTTCGCAAGTTCCTCTCGTAATCGCGCCTCCTTCTCCCTGGAGTTTATCTCCGACATCATCATCACACCCAGGCTCACGAGGCCAAGCAAGGCAAGAATACCAAATAGACTACCGAGGTAGATCAGCAGGGTTCCATGACGCTCGGTGATTTCTTCAAAGGTCTTTTGCAACCGCTCGGCTTCTTCAACAAGATGACGGCTGCTGTTTACAACATGCTTAGCTGTGTCTTGAACCTGAAACACTTCAATTACATTCGTTAAAACGTTACTCACCAGCGTCGCATCTTCCTGCGCTTTTCCTGAAAACTCACGGAGGATGTGACGTGTTTCTGCATCTATCACCGGCTGAATATCCAGCTTCTTGTCCCCTTCGAGCAATGATTTCAGCGCGCGGCCAAGTAAGGCAGCATCTCGTCCGACGTCATCGATAGCAGCAACAGCATTCGCGCCACCTTGCATGGTGCGATTCATGTTTTTGGAAATTCGCTCGATAAGCACCAATTGCCCGATACCTAACGAAAGCTGTGAAGCAGTTGCGTTCACCCGGAGCAAATGATCCACTAGTAGTCTGGCCTGCTCCATTCTGTGAGCAGACACACCATTATATTGCTCTACATCCACGTGCAGAGAAGTCACAACATTCATCCGTTGAAGAATGAACTCTATGCGTGGCTTCAACTCCTGCCAGGCACTCCTAAAATTCGCAAGCTCTTTCTTAACCTCCGCGGGCTTGCCGGGCATATCTGTACTGAAATTACCCTTCTCCAGTAACCTGGCTATTCTATCAACTTCTTTCTGGGCCCTATCCAGTTCCGCGAACGCAGCAACGTGACCATCTGCGGCACTTGTTACTGCTTTGCCAATTTGCGCCCCAAACAGCCTCACCTCATTGATTAACCCAAGGTACTCCTTATCATGCTTACCATCTAGCGAAACCTTAATATAGCTAGCCGTCATTAAGGCAAGGCACATGACGATTGCGAGGAGAATAAATATTGTGTACCATCGAGAAAATATATGACTAGGTGTCTCCGAAAGCGAATTTTGGCAAGACTTACTCTCCCCTTGTTTATATTTGCTTCGAAACAGCATGAATATCGTCGACGGGAACAAAGTCTTCATCGTTCTTCGCTCTCCAACGCCAAAACCTACGGAAGATGTGAATCTTTGCGATCTGCCGATAGCGTATTGTTATACGCTAGAGAGAACTCCGCTTTTCTCCAAGGCAGCGACAGACAAAATGTTCCAGACTTGTTTCTTTTGAAGGAAAGCACCTTCTAAGTAGGGAGATATCCAATTTTTATCTGTAAGACCTGGATCTATTTTCTCGCCAAAAAGAAAACGCCTTGAACCAAAAACCTCATCAACTACGACGCCGATTATGGTTTCCCGATACTTTAATGAAAGGACCTTTGACTTTTCGTTAAAGGCGTTTGTGCAGCCGCCCAATGCAGTTGCCAACTCTACAACTGGCAATACTTGGCCCCTGATAGCAGCTATTCCGCATACCCAGTCTTTGATGCCCGGTATGGGTGTAATGCGAGGGTAAGGCATAACCTCGCAAACGGTATCGATAGATACCGCCAAAAGGTAGCCGCGTAAACTAAAACCTATACCAGTAAATAGGACCTCCGGGGGTCTTGTCACCGGATAACTAAGTGCACTGCGTCTTGCTTCGCGCTCTGAATTAAGCAATATAGAAAACGGATCGATAGTCACAACGATTATCCTGAGATACTAAGGATAGATTGTATTTTCTTTATTACCTTCTCTTCCGAAGAACCCTTAACAATATAGTCCCTTGCACCTTGTCGTAGAGCCCATGCGCGATCACTCTCTTGATTTTTATTTGATATTATAATGATCGGAATGTCTGCGGTCTGCGGGTTTTTTGCTATTTGACGCGTTGCTTGGAAGCCGCTCATGCCTGGCATCACAATGTCCATGAGGATGACCTGCGGTCGTTCCGACTGCGCCTTTTTAATTCCGTCTTGCCCGTTAGCTGCAGTAATAATACGGTACCCATATCCTTCAAGCATTTTTTGATAGCGATAGATATCCGTTGAAGAATCGTCTACTACTAGAATAGTTGCCATAACTGTGTTCGCCTATCGTAAGCAAGAGAAACTGGACAGTTAATTTACATGCACAGCGGGACTAGCCTATTAAGGTATACAACCTAGACTGCACTATGGCATGTCAAGCCTCTCAGCGAGAATCCGCGTATTTTCTACTAACAACTGATTACCTATGCCACGTAAACAGATTGATCGGAAAATCGGCACTAGGGGATTTACGTCGTAGTGCTGCTGGCGGGCGTGGCTTAACTCCTGTGCGCGATAACTTGCGTTCGAATCACACCCAGCAACTCTTCCCGTGTAAACGGCTTCGTCAAGTAATCGTCAGAACCTGAGATACGACTTTTTGCCCTGTCAAAAAGACCGTCTTTGCTCGACAGCATGACAATGGGTATTTTTCGGTACGATTTGTTATTTTTGATAAGCGAGCATGTCTGATAACCATCGAGTTTTGGCATCATGATGTCAATAAATATAATATCTGGATGATGACGTGCAACAGTCGCCAACGCTTCAAACCCATCAACGGCGGTGATAACTTCGCAACCGGCTTTTGTGAGTAATAATTCAGCTGTCCGCCGTATCGTCTTACTATCATCGACAATCATTACTTTCACGTCTTTAAAGTTTTCAGTTTCACGTGGCTTATTGGAAATGCTGGGTGTTTCCATTAACTCACCAATACAATGAAATGCCGTGATTTGTTCCCGACATAAGTGATGTTGATTGCCAACTGTGCTAACCGCACCTTTTTCGGCTTGCAGATTCAATTCTTTAACCTGAAGCCGAGACGGAAACGGTTCACAATCGAAGCAAACAGGAGCTAATGGCCGCGTACACGCGTCACTTGGGGAGCAACCCTTAAAAGCGGTTCTAGAGATGCGGCGAGCGCAGGAGTTGCATGGTTCACGGAGCGCGAGCCACCGCTATGACAAACTTGGTCGCATTGGAGGTGAGTTTTAGTTGCTCAGGACAGGTCGCCAAAATGCAGCTGAAGCGCAACTAACCCGGCTATGGTGGCTGTATCGGCACGCAGAGTACGTGGCCCAAGGTTAACCGCCGAGAAACCCAAGGTCTTAGCTAATCTGAGCTCCTGGGAGGTGAGGCCGCCTTCGGGGCCAACGAGTATGACGACAGGACCGATGGGCGTAGGGATGGCACCAACGCCATGATGCGCGTTCGTGTCAAGAATCAGCCTAGAGCTATTCTCGGGGTGATTGATCAACCATTCCGCGATGTGCTTGATGGATGACACTTTCGGCACCCGATTACGGCCGCATTGTTCGCAAGCTTGTACAGCTATGGATTGCCAGTGAGCAACGCGCCGCGCTGCGCGCTGTGCCGCCAAACGAACCACGGTGCGGTCTGTCAACAACGGATCGACACGCATCACGCCGAGCTCCGTGGCCTTCTGTATCACATAATCGGAGCGCTCCCCGCGGCAAACACTATGACCAAGAAAGATTGTCAACGGCGACTCCCGTTCGACCGCTTTATAGTCACCAGTACGAACCCGAATCGTTCCTTTTCGCATCCATTGCACCGGCGCTTCGAACTGGCCACCTTGGCCGTTAAACAATATCAGCGGAATCCCCTCCTGCACACGCAAGACCGAACTAAGGTAGTGAGCCGTTGCACCAGTGAGGATATACTCTGTATGTCCTGTCAGTGGTAAATCTACATATATTCTGCTTAATCGCATGGGCTCAAGATGTTAGTTGTGGTGCTTTTTCCTTATATTTCATGATATTACTTTCTTTACTACAAAGTTTGCTTTCCGATCGGAGGTTACTTCTATCAAAGTTTCAGGCTGTTCGGCACAGTTCAGTGCTCTCTACTGGCTAGGAAAGTCACCTCAGGCCAACGCTCAATAATCATATCCAGGTTAACTCGATTAGGGGCCAAGTAGGCCAAGTTTCCGCTTCCGTCCAAGGCAAGCCGCGCAGCATTTCGGCTGCGAAAATCCTCCAGCTTTTTCTTGTCCTCAGCTTGAATCCAGCGTACCGAGTAAATATTAATGGGCTCATAAACACTGTCAACACCGTACTCGTGCTTTAATCGATAAGCCACCACATCAAACTGAAGGGTGCCGACTGCGCCCAGAATGATTTCATTGCTCGTTAATGGGCGAAAAACCTGCGTAGCCCCCTCCTCGGTAAGCTGGCTCACACCTTTTTGCAACGCCTTCATCCGCAGCGGATCACGCAGTACAACACGAAGAAACAGCTCAGGCGCAAAGCTTGGAATACCTGTAAACTGCAACTGCTCACCTTCCGTGAAGGTATCTCCAATGTTTATAGTCCCATGGTTGTGCAGGCCGATAATATCGCCGGGGTAAGCCTCCTCCACCCGCTCACGCTCGCTTGCCATAAAGGTTAATGCTGCGCCGACTTGAATATCGCGTCCGACGCGTACATGATACAATTTCATTGCACGTCTATAGCATCCGGACGTCACCCGCACAAATGCGACTCGGTCGCGATGCTGCGGATCCATATTAGCTTGAATTTTAAAAACGAAGCCGGTGAACTTTTGCTCACGGGGAGATACCATGCGTTCTACTGCTTTCCGAGGTTGCGGGGGCGGCGCATGCTTCACAAAGATATCAACAAGTTGCTGCACACCAAAGTTACCGAGGGCCGATCCGAAAAAGATAGGTGTCTGTACCCCTGCTCGATACTCATCAGCATTAAAGGCGCGTCCGGCTCCACGCACCAACTCAATCTCCTCTCGTACTTCATCCGCCTGAGTGCCAAGCACCTCATCCAGTGACCGGTTATGGAGCCCAATAATTACCCAGCTCTCTCTGCGACGGTGCCCATCATTTGAAATAAACAAATGCACTTTATCGTCTAGAAGATGATAAATCCCGAGAAAATCTTTACCCTGACCAATCGGCCAAGTGACCGGCGCACAGTGGACCCTGAGAACTCGCTCAATTTCGTCCATAACCTCCATCGGTTCCCGCCCCTCCCGGTCGAGTTTATTGATGAATGTCATTATTGGCGTTTTTCGCAAACGACAGACATCCATAAGTTTGATGGTTCTTTCCTCAACCCCTTTTGCGTTATCAATTACCATGAGCGCGGAATCAACGGCGGTAAGCGTACGATACGTGTCTTCAGAGAAATCTTCGTGACCCGGCGTGTCGAGAAGATTGATGATGCGTCCTTCAAAGGGAAACTGCATAACTGAGGAGGTTACCGAGATACCGCGCTGCTTTTCCAATTCCATCCAGTCAGAGGTCGCATGCCGTGCCGCTTTACGACCTTTCACCGTCCCAGCGAGCTGAATAGCTCCACCCAAGAGCAAGAGCTTCTCCGTAAGTGTCGTCTTACCCGCGTCAGGATGAGAAATGATGGCAAAAGTTCGCCGGCGTGCTAGCTCAGCGGAAATCGTATTGGTTGACATACTGGTCCAAAACCCTCTAAGTAAGTTCTCATCAAGATCATCCATACTGACCACAGATAGCAGAAACTATGAAAACGGGAGCAGAGCATAACAGCGGTGCTTAACCCAGCGATGATCTCTTGGGTATCCATGTATTGGAAGCGCGGATCGTATAGCAGCTATAATGTATCACGTATCATCGCTGCGCCGCCCAAGGCATGAGCGATAACAATGGAAAGGGGCGTAACCAGTCTTCCGCGCCCTGAGTAAAAAGAAACCCAGTCGGGAAAGCTCAGCGATGGGTAGTAATAAGCCCTTTATGCAGAGGATATGATGTGAAGTGGGACAAAACCCATATCCGAGCAGAAGTAGCCTATCGTGACCAGAGTAGAGAAGAACGAGCAGTTTGGCAACGTCGTCGAGGCGCTGACCGGGCAGGTGAAGCAGCCCATTGAGAACGTTCAGGGGATGGCACGGAGAACTACTTATCTCGCGCTGTGTCCCACGTTAAGGAAATCGGGTAGATCCCCGTCGAGAAACCAACGACTTAATGACTCGTTGTACCACCAGTGTTGGACGTCAGCTAAAGTCTGCAATCGCCCTGATCTAGTATCATAATAAGCAAAAGTCACCGTGATGGAGGCTTTCTCATTATTCCTCGTGAGTTCACCCGGTGCCATCTCATAGCCCGTCACTCGAATCTCCTCGAATCTTCCAGCGCCAACGGTGCTAGCTTGGCCCTCCCTTTTTGCAATAAAACTCACCGCAGCATCATAACGCCCCCAGCGGATATCGCTAGCATAGCGTTCGACGCTGCGCCGCAGCTTTACATACCGATCTTTTTCAGAGAAAGTGCTACAGCTGATGGAAAACGCAATGATTATTAATACCCAAACAAACCTAAAGCGATATACTTTTAGCAATCTTTGCATCATTATAGTCATAAGTTTTCTCAGATTCCCGATAAGCATGCCAGCCTTAACTGGCATTACTCGCTGAATTGGAACAAACTGGATTCAGCCGCCGACTGCGCAAATTCAGCACTTGCACATCCCCACCATCACCGTCGTCAAGCAAATCCGAGGGACCCTGCAATAATCGACTTTAAGTCCATATATACAATCTCCCGTTGCCTATCAGAAACCATAGTACCCATGGCCACCAATGAGAATTCCGATACTCGGTAGATCCAATTTTCATGCTCTGGGCGGTGCCAGGTGGTAATGCCACGAGGGCATCCGTAGTGTTGCTCAAGCGCACGAATGATGAACTTTGCCAACCGGTTTAGCTGCAACCGCTTCCACGGTACCTTGATTGACTGCGACCCCAAGCAGCACATCAAGCAAATCGGCCGTGGTGCAGCAATAACCATCGGCCGCCAACGGCAAGTGCGCCTCCAGCAGTTCCTCGGTGTAGTGCAGCACTTTCTGATCCGTTAATTGCAACGTATCATTCAACATGGGCTTGTTCTCCGTGACTTGTGTGGATTGCACCTACAATTTTACACGGCTTGAACAAGCCCTCTTAGTATTACGACCCCGTAATCACACCTCGCCGCCCAAATTTGGATCTACTGAGTCTAATGCAATTGGCGGAAGCGATAATAAACAGCAGCCCTAGTTATCGTTTCGGCCGGACGTGTAGTGGCAGGCAATCTCCGTGCCTCAAGCGACGTCGTGCATACATCGTAGTTCGCCATCCATGCGGGCGCTTGTGGGCAAGGAAACGGATGCCACGCCGGCCCCAAAAAAACTGCCAAAATAATGTGTAACGCCATTATTGACAGCGCCTACTCCTAGAGGGCGTTATGCAGGCAACTAGGACGCGCCATAAGACGGTTCTGAGAGCCTGTTTTAAAACCTTATGCGCTTGCCATCACTGCGTTGCACGCTGGTTCGAAATCCTCATGCACTCCCTTGTACACACCAGTTCCTCGCCAGAGCGCGCCTTGTTCTGCCTGCGCTCGCTGGGGTTTTAAAACACGCTCTGAGGAAAAGACTTGGTGATGACCATCGGCGGACACAGCACCCCCACTCTGCGGGCGCTGCGGGCGCGCATACGCGGGTACACTCTACCCCGCCGTCGTCTACGCCACCGTCAATACGCCACTGGCCCTGCAGTTACCAATAGTAGGGGCCATAAGGCCAAGAGTATCTGTAGTAGGGATAGGGATAACAATCATACCTCCACCAGTCGGTGGCGTTACCGTGGGAACGGTTGATGTCCTTCCAGAGATAATGCGATTCCACTTCCACTATCGGGAAGCTATAGGCGTACTCTCCAATCTTTCGGTCGACTTCCCCGCGAAGAGTGCCAACGACAGTAAGCAGCCGATCCTTCTCATAAATCAGCGGATCAATGAATCCTGGAAACTTGGCGAGAAACCGACCGTCACCACCATTTACTTTCGGTCGACCTTCCTGGTTGAGTGGTTGAGAAACCACCTCTATAAGTGTTTTCGAGGGACCATTTTCGACCACCGCGATGCTGCCACCCCATCGAACGCGGGTACCGGTGTATTGTCCCGTAGCTCCCTCCCTCACCTGAGCAACACTTACCGCGGACACGGAGGCATTACGTATGGTCTCTGGAACTCCGCTTGCACACGCCGAAAGGAGAACAACAGCGACTAAAAAAGACCCACGAAGTGCGGCCTTGAGGTACAAAACTCCATGGACAACCGTTGTTGGATGCAAAGATACCCGTTGAAGGTTATGGATATACGTTTCCATTGTTTCGTCCCAAAATATATGCAGACAACAACCCAATTACCTGCATTGGCGCCATTCGCATACTCGCCTCGCTTATTTGTAAACAACATTCCGGTAAATAGAGCCCTGCAATTGGCCACGTGACTCAGGAATTCACCCCGTTTTCGTCGTTTCGCTCAGGCGCTACGCGAATTTCATCTCTGTCGCAGGAGTGGGCCCGGCGCGGCCGATTTTTCTCTTTATTGCTGAAAAAAAACCGACCATAAAGGACGCAACCCTTCATGCCCGGATCACAGGTCCTATTCATGACTCTCATACACTGACCACGCCGCTCGTGGGGACAACTCCAAGCACTCACCTTTCTATACTTCCCGACAAAGTCAAACCTAGCTACAGACAAGTAACTCGCAACCGATAAGAGGGGCGCCCCTTAGTCACTAATAATGCACCAACGAGTAAACGCGATACTTATCAAGCCGCTCCCGCCCTCTGAGACTGTCCAATTCTACGATAAAAGCACATGCAACAATCTCTACGCCGATATTCTCCATCATCTCACAGCTTGCTGCAGCGGTATCTCCAGTTGCAATGAGATCGTCCACGAGCAATATTCGGTCCCCCCGTTTCACTGCATCCGCGTGCATTTCAAGAGGCACCGCCCCGTAGCCGGCATCTGTGGTGCTCTGAACCTTAAACGGTAGCTTGCCAGGCTTGCGTACGGGGATGAAACCGACACCCAGCTCCCACGCCACGAGGCTGCCGAAAATGAATCCCTTGGCTTCTAAGCCGGCCACCGCCGTAATCTCCTCTCCTAAGAAGGGATACATGAGTCGAAGCACTGCCAATCGCAATGCCACCGGATCCTTGACCAAGGGCGTTATATCTCGAAATACCATACCCGGTCTTGGGACATCGGGTATGGCCCGGATCTTCCGGGCGAGTCGCTCCATCGCACACCTCCTGAATTACGGCGTCGGTCGGTGCTGCGTGTACGTGCCAGCTTAACAGAGTTTCTCTGCCAAGGAATGTCGGGGATAGATGAGTACCGAATCAGTCCCAGCGCGATCACTGCCTGTTGGGTGCGCCCAGCCCTGACCACGACGGGCATTTCGGAACGATTACCGACCGACGAAGCAAGATGATCAGTTGCGAACGAATGCCAACGGATTGACGTGCTTGCCGCGGCGAAGAACCTCGAAGTGTACATGGGGGCCCGTTGAGCGGCCGGAAGAGCCCATCAGCGCTATCCGCTCTCCTTTCTTCACGCGATCCCCGACGCGAACGAGAAGTTTTTTGCTATGGCCATACCGTGTCGCGTAGCCATTGCCATGGTCCACTTCAATCAGCTTGCCATAGCCAGGGCGAAATCCCGCCCACATGACGACACCTGAGGCGACGGTGACAACATCAGAACCGGGCCGACCCGCGAAATCGACACCTTGGTGAAAGCTCTTTCTGCCGCTGATTGGGTCGGTGCGATATCCGTAGCGGGACGAGAGCCAGCCGCGTGCTATCGGTCGACCCGAGGGCTTGCTGTCTGCCCAGAGCCGACGATTCATCAGCATTCCTTCTAAGGCTCGCAGCTTGGGGCCGCGGTCCTCGAGCTGCGCGGCCAGCGCTTCCAGTGCAGCGACAAAATCCGGCACACTATACGATTGGAGGCTGGTAGAATTCTCAGGCCCACCAGCAGCAGGCCGCCGCCCAAAACCGAACTCCTTGGCGTCCAACTGTCCCATCTCCACCAGTCGCTCGCCAAGGGCATCGAGCCGTATGGCGCGTGCCTGAAGCTCACCGAGCTGGACCGCGAGCGCATTCAGATTGTTTTCTGCGTCCCGGATGGCATCCGCCACCGCTGTGCGTTGCTGCGCTGCACGCGTTTGCCACACCGCTTGCGAGGCGTTCGCGTCACCACTGCCCACGCTTACACCAAAGTAAAAGATCAGATAACCTAGACCAGCAAGCCCAATGAGTAAGGAGACTCCCGATAACGCAAGGATGCGTGGCCCGAGATGGATCGCAGCGCGACTAATCCCTCCTCTAGGCACTAAGATAATGTCCATTTACCGGCCCTCACTAGCGGGTTTAATGTGATGGTCATGATAGATGGCCTTGTTGGCGTGACTTTCGTCCATGGGGGCGCGCCACCTCAGATGCTATCGACTCTCAATTATCTGATGTTTGAACGAACACCATACACCTACCTTGCCAAGCAGAAGCAGTTTACACATTCATAAGGATGGAAGGCGCGAATACATCTCCATCGTCACCGACATGCTACACAAAATCCACTGACAGGTACTTCTCTATATGCCGGAGCTTCCCGAGGTTGAAACCACGCGCCGCGGCCTTTCTCCTTTCCTAACTCAGCAGCAGGTCGTTGCGGTAAGGGTAAGGGAGCCGAGACTACGCTGGCCCGTGCCCACAGAACTCGCCCGGGTGCTTCCCGGCCTGACCATCGAGCACGTCGGTCGCCGCGCGAAGTACCTGCTGCTGACAACACACCACGGCACGCTCATCATCCATTTGGGAATGTCCGGGAGCTTGCGCATCGCGGAAGCCGGCACTCCGCCAAACACGCACGATCACGTCGATCTGGTGTTGCAAAATGGACGCTGTGTGCGGTTACGCGATCCGCGCCGCTTTGGCGCGATTTTATGGACTGGCGGCGATCCACTCGACCATCCACTGCTCGTTAATCTAGGACCAGAACCTTTAAGCGAACAATTCCATGGCGAATATCTGTACCAACGATCGCGTGGACGGCGTACTGCCGTCAAGTCGTTCATTATGAACAGTGACGTGGTCGTCGGGCTTGGCAACATCTATGCAAATGAGGCACTGTATGAGGCGGGGATCCATCCTGCCCGCGGCGTACACCGCATTGCGAAAACGCGTTACGAGCGACTTATCCGCGCCATAAAACAGGTCCTCGATGACGCCATCGCGGCTGGCGGCACCAGCGTGCGTGACTTTGTAAACAGCCAAGGTGAACCTGGCTATTTCAGTCACTCTCTGCGTGTCTACGGCCGCGGTGGAAAAGCATGCCTGCGCTGCGGGCGAATGCTGCAACAGACACGCATCGGACAACGTTCCAGCGTCTATTGTCTCTATTGCCAACGCTAAGAAGCTCGCGGCGCCGCCTTCCCCGAGCGAATACCCACCTTGTTCAAAACAGCAAACCGCCGAGTCGGCTATCCGTCTGCTGCACCCACGCTCTCCCTCTGCCCGGTCAGCTTCAGGTACTTATCCTGGAGTTCCTCGCGCGTCTCCTGGTGCTGCGGATCCACAATGATGCAATCCACTGGACAAACTTCCACACATTGAGAGGTCTCATAGTGACCCACACACTCGGTACAGAGCGACGCCTCAATGACGTAAAACTCCTCACCTGGCGAGATAGCACCGTTTGGACACTCCGGCTCGCACACGTCGCAGTTAATGCATTCGTCAGTAATCAATAACGCCATAAGCTCGATCTCGCGCCAAACAAGAAATGACGGATTATCCGCTCGAACGCTCTGCCTGAATCTCTCGCAAAGCGACCTTGACCACCGGTGGCACAAACGGCCCCACGTCCCCCCCCATAAAGGCGATCTCCCGTATTAAGCTTGACGAAATGTAGGTAAAGCCCTCGTCGGGCGTCAAAAAGATGGTCTCCATTTCAGGGGCAAGCTTACGGTTCATGCTGGCAAGTTGAAACTCATGCTCAAAATCTGAGACTGCCCGCAAACCTCGCACCATTACGGTTGCACCGTGCTCTCGAGCACAGTTGGCAAGCAACCCATCGAAGCCAATCACGCGCACATTCCGAATGTCCCCCAGCACGGTTTCCGCTAAGGAAATACGGCGCTCTAGCGAAAAGGTGGGCGCCTTAACCGCGCTCTTGGCAACCCCCAAAATGACGTGCTCAAAGAGGCGCGAAGCGCGATGCACCAGATCGACATGGCCATTCGTAATCGGATCGAAGGAACCGGGATAGATCGCAGTTTCGTGCATAAGTATGTGCTCCAAAGGCCAAGGCTCATTCAACCAAGGACGAGGCGGGCCCCAGAAGCCGCCTTGAAAACAACTACGCCTGCCAGAGCAGCGGGCGCCACGGCTTGACAGCAAATGACCGAAAGCCATTTTGCACAGCGGTAACCTGGCCCGCCAGGACAAGTCCCATCAACGATGCGATCAATCCTCGGGCACTCTCCAATAGACACTTGGCTGTCGCCACCGTGTACCTTGGCTCTGTAAGCTTAACCGGCGATATCTCAGAACGCCTTCGCAGCGGGCACCTGAACAGCGTACGTAACCTCAATCGCAAATGCATGACCCGCGGCAGCGCTTGGCAAGATAATACCTTACTTGGCCAGCGCAACCTGATCGTATCACGGCCCAATTGCCGGGCAGTGACGGTTCGTCCTTGCGTTCGGGCATCTCTAAGTAAACAAGCGCTTCGCGCTGCAACCAGCCCCCATCCTCCAATTGGCGACATAGCCACACCATGAGGTCGCTCGCAAACGGCGGATCGAGGAACACGAGGTCAAACGGTGCCATGGGTACCGGCCGCGTCAGCTGCACCCATCGCCTTGCGTCCTGCCGGATAAGCGCCACATTGTCAGCCTCGAGGATGTGCACTTGCTCGCTGAGGTAACGCATTAGAGCACCATCCCACTCGACCATTACCACTTGGACAGCGCCCCGAGAAGCAGCCTCAAAGCCAAGGGCGCCGCTGCCGGCGAAGAGATCGAGACAGCGCGCCCCTGTCACACGCTTTCCAATCCAGTTAAACAGCGTTTCCCGGACGCGATTAGGAGTTGGGCGTAATCCCGGGCGCGCCGGAAATACGAGGCCTCTGCTTCGCCACTTACCCCCAATGATGCGGACTTTGCCAAACGCAGGGCGCTTCACCTGCAGTTCCACCAAGGGTTGCACGCGTCCGATCATGCTCCCAATCCGGCGCTGCCATCAGGGTTCAATGGCGTCTTTCAGATATAGAGGAGGCACCATTGGCAGGAATACTTGCCTTTGTCGCCCCGAGCTCATGGTTTCCTGAACTCGACTCCGGTCCCACCATGACGGTGACTAAGCGCTGTGGATGGATGTGGCGCGCGAAAACCCTACGTACATCATCAGCGGTGATGGCATCGATACGTCCGTTGAAGGTACTTAGGTAGTCAAGGGGCAATCCATAAAAGCCGATCATGGCGACATAGCTCATTATATTTCGATTACTGTCAATGCGAAGGGGAAAACCACCGGTAATGTTTTTTTTCGCCGCGGCGAGCTGCTCTGCTGTGGGTCCTTCATTCACGAAACGAATGAGCAGCGTGCGCATCAGCTCCACGGCCTCCCCCGCTTTCTCGCTTCGGGTTTGCAGCCTCATGATAAAAGGTCCTTCGGCGCGCATTGGTGCGATATCGCTGCCCACGCTGTAGGCTAGGCCGCGGCGTTCCCGTATCTCTTCAAAGAGCAATGACACGAAATCCCCACCCCCCAAGATGTGATTACCGACATAGAATGCATAGTAGTCGTCGTCCAGGCGTGAGAGGGCGGGTTGGCCCACGAAGATATGCGTTTGCGCCGAGGGAAAATCGATGGAACGATTGGTTGACGCCTCAATAAGCGGCGCCGTGGGCAGCTCAGAGGCGGGCGCACCTTCGGGAAGCCGATCAACAACTCTTGTGGCCAGTAACTCGGCCTGCGCCCGATCGAGATCGCCGACAATCACCACCACCACATTTTGGCTCACATAGTAGCGCTGGTGAAACCGTTGCACATCAGCCCTTTGGATAGCAGAAATACTCGCCTCTGTCCCGCTTGGGGGCAATGAGTAAGGATGATCCTCAAAGGCATTGGCGTAGAATGTTCGCGTAGCCACATCGGACGGCGATTGTTGCTCTTCCTGCAGCTCAACGAGGAGCTGTCCGCGCACACGCCGGAGGGTATCCGGAGCAAAGGCGGGCTTGCCAACGATCCATTGCATCAGCTCAACAGCCTGATCTCGTACCACGGGATCGCTTAGAACCCGCAGCCTGACCGACGCCATATCTCGGGCTGACTCGGTGCTGAGCTCAGCGCCCAGCATCGCCAAACGCTCGGCAATGGCATCCGCATCGTAAGGTCCTGCACCCTCTTGGAGCATTGAATTCGTGAACCGTGCCAACCCGGGTAAGTTTTTATCGCGCGCACTACCGCCATCGAATACCAGCTTGATATCCACCATGGGCAGCTCGCGAGTGGGCACGAAATATACTCGGGCGCCATTGGCTGTGTGCCAGTGTTCAATGTTCGGCGTTGCCGCGGCGGGCGCTGCCAGCAAAGCCAACAGCAATGGCAAGTAAAATCTAATGTACATCGGGGTCCTGCCTGTTGTGGGAGGCCGCTTCTTGGTCCTGCATGGCTTTTGGTTCGAGCACTGCCACCGTCAGCCCTTGTTCCACGAGGTACTTGTTTGCCACCGCCTGCACCTGCTCTGCCGTAACTGCCTTAACGCGGTCGACAAACTCATCCCGGCGCTGCCAACCCAGGCCGACGGCTTCGAGCTGGCCGAGCTGCATCGCCTGATAAAACATCGAGTCGCCAGCGTACACGTCCTCCGCAACCACCTGAATTTTTATCCGATCGAGTTCCTCGTCGGTCACCAGCTCGCGTTGCGCTCGTGCGACTTCGCCGAGAACGGCGGTTTCGAGTACATCAACGCCAGTCCCTGGAGTCGGGTAGCCGGCAATCATGAACAGTGTCGACTTGCGGTCATAGAGCCCATAGTCCACCATCAGTTGCGCCGCAAGCTGCTGGCCTCGCCGAAGGGTCTTGCCAAAACGCGACCCCTCGTTTCCGTCAAAAATAGCCGCTAACA
Source organism: Gammaproteobacteria bacterium (assembly GCA_018224385.1). Classification (GTDB taxonomy): domain Bacteria; phylum Pseudomonadota; class Gammaproteobacteria; order HK1; family HK1; genus JAGTVB01. Next base: position 11,654 of record JAGTVB010000185.1, on the reverse strand, counting down.
CGATGAGCGCATAGGGCTCCCAGCCAACTTCAGTGGTCGCCAGCGAGGGCGCCTGATAACCCAGCAGCAAGTAGGGCACCTTGGCTGGCCTGCTCACCGTCATGCGCTGCGGACCAAATTGGGAGACTTCCCGTCGTGGCTTAATATCGTCGAGTTCCACCGCGGCCAGCTTGCCGAAGTGTTTGTCGGCGAGTGCTTTCACCTGCGCCGGGTCTACATCCCCAACCACCACGACCACCGCATTGTTCGGCGCATACCATTGGCGATACCAACTTTGCAGGTCATTGATCTGGTAATTTTCGATGTCAGTCATCCAACCGATCACCGGATTCCGATAGGGGCTGTTTTTGAAGGCCACCGCTCGGAAGTGCTCCAGCGTAAGACTTTGCGGATCGTCATCGGTGCGCAACCGCCGCTCCTCCATTACGACCTGTTTTTCTAGGGCCAGCACGTCTGACGATAATCTCAAGTCTCGCATGCGATCCGCTTCGAGCTTGAAGCTCACTTCGAGCCGGCTCTTCTCCAGCTCCTGAAAGTAGGCCGTGTAATCGTAGCTGGTAAAAGCATTTTCAGTACCGCCCTGTGCCGCAATGATGCGGGAAAATTCCCCCGGCGCCAGCTCGTCAGTGCCTTTGAACATCATGTGCTCCAGCATATGGGAAATACCCGTGATGCCACTGTACTCATAGCCCGAGCCGACTTTGTACCAAACTTGGGAGACAACAACCGGTGCTCGGCGGTCTTCCTTGACGATCAACTTCAGCCCGTTTTCCAGCATGAATTCCTGCACTGGCGAAGCCTCCTTGGCAAACACCATGGGCGTACCCAACCCAAACGCCGTGGCAAGCGCGTGCGCAATTATTCGCTTGTAGACCCCATCCCACCAGTCAAACATGTTACGATCACCTCGTCGTCAGCAACCGCTGTATCGGACCACGCCACCCGAGATTCGTTTCCGTTCCATGTTCCGGCGCAAAGACCGCTCGCAAAACCGCAACGATGAAACCACCGCTCCCGGCGGCCCCCGTCCTCGCCGCTTCGGACGCCTGCGCGACGCGTTGCAACGCACTCGAACCGGTCTCACGGCACGTATCACCGAGCTCTTCGCGCGCCAGCGCGCCGTAAGCGGTGAGCTTGTCGAGGAAATAGAGGATTTGCTGCTCTCCGCCGACGTAGGCATCGCGGCAACGACTCAGATCGTGGCCGACCTCTCCCAGCGGCTAGCGCGCAAACAGCTCGCCGATCCGGAGGCGGTATTCAACGCACTGCGAGAGAATATGCTGGGCATCTTAGAGCCCGTGAGCCGACCGCTCACAGTGCCCAACGATGGGCCACGACCCTTTGTTGTCCTCATGGTTGGCGTCAACGGTACCGGCAAAACCACCACCATCGGCAAGCTGGCGAGCCGCTTGCGGGCCGAGGGTCGTAACGTGCTGCTTGCCGCCGGTGATACTTTTCGCGCCGCCGCCATCGAACAACTACAGACTTGGGGCGAGCGGGTCGGTGCACCGGTCATCGCGCAACAGATCGGCGCCGATTCCGCCTCGGTCGTCTATGATGCGGTACACTCCGCGAAGGCGCGCGGCTTTGATGTGCTCATCGCCGACACAGCGGGGCGGCTGCATACGCAGGTCAATCTCATGGAGGAGCTCAAAAAGGTCCGGCGCGTGATCGGCAAGCTCGATCCCAGTGCGCCGCATGAGACACTGCTGGTGGTCGATGCCGGTACGGGTCAAAATGCGCTCGCCCAAGCGCGCCAATTCCATCAAGCGGTCCAGGTTTCTGGCATAGCGCTTACCAAACTCGACGGCACTGCCAAGGGCGGCATCGTGCTGGCGATTGCCCGCGAACTTGCCCTTCCAATCCGCTTCATCGGGGTGGGAGAATCAGCCGAAGATCTCCGTCCCTTCAATGCCTCGGAGTTCGTCGACGCCTTGTTCGAGAGGTGACGGTCCGATCCCCTCACCGCCGCGATGTCGGACTGAACCCATTCGCTTGACGAGCCGCTACAAGCCCCATGATCCATTTCCACGAGGTCAGCAAGCGGTACCCTAACGGGTACCAAGCGCTGCGCAGCGTAAGCTTTGATCTCACCCGCGGCGAGATGGCGTTCCTGACCGGCCACTCCGGTGCCGGTAAGACTACGGTGTTGCGCCTCATTGCGCTCATCGAACGGGTAAATCGCGGCCACATTATCGTCGGCGGCGAAAATTTAAGCCGCATGGGCAAGCGGCGCATCCCTTATTTCCGGCGCCACATCGGCATGGTGTTTCAAAACCACCGGCTACTCATGGACCGTACGGTGTTCGACAACGTCGCCTTGCCACTGGTCATTGCCGGCTATTCACACCAGGATGTCAGCCGCCGCGTGCGCGCCGCTTTGGACAAAGTGGGGCTGCTCGGCAAGGAAAGGCTAAATCCTGTGACCCTCTCCAGCGGTGAGCAGCAGCGTGTCGGCATCGCCCGCGGGGTGGTCAATAAACCGGCCATCTTGCTTGCCGACGAACCCACCGGAAACCTGGACCCGGAACTGTCACGCGAGATCATGACTCTGTTTGAACGTTTCAACCATTTTGGCGTCACCGTACTCATCGCCAGCCACGATCTGAGCCTCATCCGCGCCATGGGGTATCGTATGTTCACTTTAAAGAACGGCACGCTGATCGATGCGGATCGGATGACAGCAGCATGAGGGACGTTTCCGCAGGATCTGATTTACCCCGTAGCCGCCGTCCAAGCTGGGTCGAGAAGCGGCTCACCGGCTGGGCACTTTGGCATTCCCAATGTCTCGTCTCTACGCTCGGCCAGCTTGCCAACACGCCGCTCAACACGCTCATGATCGCAGCGGTCATCGGTATCGCCCTGGCACTCCCGGCCGGCCTGTTCGTACTGCTCGACAACGTGCAAGGCTTGAGCCGCAGTTGGGAGAGCGCCGCGCAAATCTCTGTGTTCCTGAAACCCGAGGTGAGTGACGCGGCAGCAGCGAAGCTCGCGAAAGCCCTGCACGCTCGCCCGGACCTTGCCCAAGTCCGGGTCATTACGCGTAAGCAAGCGTTCCAAGAGTACCGGCAGCTTTCCGGCTTCAAGGACGCCCTGGCCGTATTGGGCGACGAGAATCCACTCCCGGCGGTGCTGGTGCTGCAACTCGCGCAGGGGCAAACCGCCGCCGGTATCGAGCATCTCCTCGCTGCACTTCGCCAGCAGCCTCAGGTCGAGATAGCCCAGTTCGATCTGGACTGGATGCGCCGGCTTCACGCCATCACAGAAGTCATACGACGCGGGGTCACCATTATCGGCGTGCTCCTTGGGGTCGGTGTGCTGCTCATCGTCGGCAATACCATCCGTGCTAGCGTCGAGAAGCGTCGCGAGGAGATCGAGGTCGCCAAGCTCCTCGGCGCCACGAACGCCTTCATCCGCCGACCATTTCTCTACACCGGCCTATGGTACGGCCTGCTCGGCGGCATCGTCGCCTGGTTATTCGTCGCCATCACCCTGGGGCTTCTGCAGGCGCCGGTCCGTCAGCTCGCCGCACTCTATCGCAGCGATTTCTCCCTCTCCATCATGAGCGCCGATACCCTGTTTACCATCTGGATCGTCGGTGCTTTCCTCGGCGTCACCGGCTCCTGGCTTGCCGTCGGCCGCCACCTTGCCGCCATTGAGCCCTCGTAGCGTTCGCACAGGCTAGGGATAGAGAGCGCGATGTTCTCATTGCGCAGCACTTCATCCAGGCGTTGCGCACCCGTCGCCATCCGCACCTCGCAGTCACCGTGGACATGCTCGCCACCGGCATTGGATAGCGCTTGACTGTGCCAAGGCCAACGACACGTAATGTCACCTTCAAATTGACCAGAGCCTGTAATGGGACCTGCAGCTGCTGCTGTCCTCAAGAAGCGTCGTAGCCAGTCAACCGTTCGAGCGTCTCGTGCGCAATCTCGCGCACTTCAGGGTCCACATCGTCCAACAGGGGGCGCACCTGTTCGGCAACCTCCACTGCATTCGTCAGCGCCAGGTAATGACAGGCATCGGCCCGAACCTGCGCCTCCGGCGAACGGGTCAGGGCCACCAGCCCGGGAATGTGGTGACGCAGTGCGTTGCTGCCTTCGAACTCTTCCATTACGGCACCGACGCCGATGCGCGCCGCCATAGGTGTTTCCAGTGATCCCGCCAACGCCATGATCTGCGCCAGCCGCGTGGGATCCTCCCGCACCAACTTCACGGTCTTCGCAAGTCTGCCCTGGGCCAAAAGGGAGCCGAAATACTGATCCCAACCGGTGCCTTGGGCAGCGTGCTCGATCCACGCTGCCAGCTCAATCGGTGTGTAAAGACCTTCGAGCTCGAAGGGGCCAATGCGTAACCAGGGCACCGAGCGGCTACCGACCGCCCTCGCCACTTCCGGGTGCGCGGCGATGTTGACCGCCTCTAATCGGCCGAGGCGACCCGCCTTGAGCGCTTCGGTAAGCGACTGAAGCACGACCGGGCAATGTGCGCAACCGGGAGCGATGAGTAGGAGAGCGTCAGGTCGAGAAGACATTGCGAAAATTTAACTATGACTCTGATTGGCCTGATGCGGAATACCCCTAGACGAAGATCCGAGAAAACGCAACGCCTCAGCCTCGATCCGCTGATAGGCTTCCGCCAGCCGCGCCGCCCAAACCAAGGCTCCCGCCACTGTACCAAGCCCGTCTTGGCGGATCTCGATCATGGCGCTCGGCAATCCGCGACCCTCGCCGTGCACAGGGACGGTATAATCCACGTCGTCTTCGATGGGATAAGGTTCGTTGTCCCCGACAGTGAAATCTCCATTACGGGTGAGCGCCCCAAGCAGCAGCGCGGCGAGACGTGGGTCGTGCCCATAGGAGACGCCAATGTGCCAGGGTCGCAGCCGGTCATTCAGGACCGGCGTGAAGCTATGAATGCTCAGCAGCAGACTCCATCGCTGGGAACGACCGTCGAGTAGCCGACCGATGGCCCGATGGTACGGCCGAAACAGCGCATTGATGCGGGTTTCTCTTTCCTCGAGCGGCAGCCCGCAGTTGCCGGGGACCGGTACACCAGCACTTTGTTCGGGAATGGAGTCGGCGCTGCGCGGCGAGCGATTACAGTCAATGACGAGACGCGAGTAGCCGCTCAACACTAAGGGTGCATCGAGATGCGCTGACAGACGGCGCGCTACCTCCGCGGCCCCCGGATCCCACCCAATGTGAGTGGCCAAGTCGTCTGCGTCGATTCCAAGAATGCCGAGCCGTCGTGGAACCCGATTAGAGGCGTGATCACAAACGAGCACAGCACTGCTGCCCCCGTCGGCATTGATTATCTCGACGGCTGGAAGCTCATCGGGCCCCAACAACGTCGATGTCGTTACGCTCATGTCCAAACCCATGGTCGTGAACCGGATTGCAATGGGCCGCATTGGATGATGCTCGCTCCTCGCCTTCGAGATCGCATAGGTCTCGTCGCTGCGCCACCCTCGGCGTTGCCCGCGGGGGGCCGCTCGCTACGGTTTATTCACTGCGGACTCCCGCTTGCTTCATCCGTCCACACCTTGAAGCTCTTGAGCACATTCGGGCCGAAGGCATTACTGATGGGCACATCGGCCGCATCTCGACCCTGGGCAATCAACACGCGCCCGATCCGCGGTAGGTTATTGCGCGGATCGAAGGTGTGCCAGCGCCCGCCAAGATACGCCTCGAACCAGGCGGAGAAGTCCATTGGATCCGGTGAGGCGGCAACCCCGATGTCACCCAAATAGCCGGTGCAGTAACGCGCTGGAATATTCATGCAACGGCAGAAGGTGATCGCGAGATGGGTATAGTCGCGACACACCCCTTTACGCTCATTGAAGGCTTCGAGCGCGGTCTTGGTCGCCCGGGCATACTGGTAGCCGAAAGCGAGGTGCCCATGGACGAAATCGCAGATTGCCTTGACGCGCGGCCAGCCGGGAGCCGTCTCCCCAAAGAGAGCCCAGGCCGTCTCGGAGAGACGATCGGTTTCGCAGTAGCGACTCCCGAGCAGAAATACAAGCGTCTCCGCTGGCAAATCCTCGACGGCGATCTGTGGGGCTGCAGGCTCGAGCGCATCCGCAAGTCCGCTGTCGTTGACGAGCGCGTCGGTGGCGATTCGCAGGTCACCTGGCGGCGCCACGATACGGCTGCACCAGTTGCCAAAGCCATCCCGATAGGCTGTGATTGGGGTCGCAGGGCTGGTGATGATGTGGTCTGCAATAACCAGATCGGAAACGCGGGTGAAATGGATGTTCAGCGTCAGAATCATGGGCGTCGGCTGCGGACACTCGTAGATTAACTCGTATCCGACTCGGATCTGCATCTCCATTTCCCCCTCGTCCTATCCAGTAAAGAAAACCTGCCTCCCGGCACCTGTAGATCACGACGCGTCATAGCGCGCCAGCAATTGAATCATGTCATCGAACCAGATGTCGACAGCGCCCTCCAGGGAAGGAAGCATAGTCGCCTGCCAATTCCGCTCTTGTGCATGCAACGTAGCCAAGATTTCCGCCTCGAAGCCATCGCGCTTCACAAATTCCACCGCCTCGTTTAGCAAGTAATCACCACCTAATCCCGCTGCCGCACCCATTATTGCCCCTGCCGGCCCAGAAACCGCGCCGATTGTGGCACCTGTGGCGCTAGCCGCTACCCTCCCCAGGTAAGGCGCCGCAAGCCTCGCGCCGACACTGCGCGCCCCGACGGCGGCACTGCGCCCGAAGACCGCCTGGGCGAACGCCTTACCGCCCGCAGCGCCACCCGTTCGGCCCGCCAGCGCCACCCCGGTAACCAGCGCGGCGCCGACAAACGGTCTGGTGAAGCCATGTTCATAACCGGCCACAGAGAGCTTCTTTACCTGGCTGTCCCAGTCGAGCACCAGCCGCGCAGCCTGCGTGTCCACAGGCGCGGCTAAATAAGTGGTGTTGGTGACGACAAAGTCCTGAAATGCTTCCTCGAAAGCAGCCAGTGACGAGAAAAAATCTTGATACAGATCGGACAGGGTCTCCCTGTAACCCTGGGTCAACGCCGCGTCGGATTGTTCGGGCCGTAAAACCATGTCTCGGTAATGCCTTTCAATATATCGCTCGAGGTCGTACTCCACCGCTTCACCCACCCCCATGACCCCGGGGCGGAAAGCGTTCGAGACGCTGGAGATGATGGCCTTTGCGGCCAGATCGTAGGTCGTGCTCCAAGCGAAATACCAATCGGCGAACGAATCGACTCGCTGCTGCATTGCAGAAAAGACGGGCACCGTTCTGGCCCCGAGTTTTTCCGCAGCACTCGCATCCAGAGCGGCCCTCGCTTTCTCGAGTTGCGCTACCTGGGCACGGACAAAAGAGGAGAATTGCCCCTCATCCGCCAACACCCGGACGCGCCTTCCATGCTTGTTGCGATAGACCAACAGCACCTTCGGCTTGACCTGGGCCTGCACTCCAGCGGACGCCGCCGTCTGGTCCGTATGAACCGCCCGCTGCTGGTCGAGCCGCGCCACAAGGCTATCAAAGAGGTTCCGACCCAGAAAAAGGGCCACCATAATGAGAGTGACGCCCACGATCGCCTGCTTGATGAACTTCGGCATGGCAAGCGTCCTGGCGCCATGAGCATCCCTACAGCGGGAACAAGCCATCTTCAGCGTGGGCGCGGGCTCAGCATCCGCATGCCGTCGGACACCACGAAGATCGCGCAACGCGGCGCCTAAGGAAATAATGCTGCTGGCCGATGAGGTGCCATGCGTACTCATGTGGGGCCCTCTTCTGAATCTGATGCGGCAATCGCCTGCGACCCTAGAAATTGTTTCAAGAATCATTGCGCTTGCCATAGTGACGCACCGCCGCGGCGTTCGTGACACGTTTGGAACCGCTTGTTAGAACGCCGCCAGGAAAAAAATCTTGAGCCTGGTTTCCCGCCATCTCCATCGCTGGAGCTCGCCCTTTCTTGCCTGGTCAAATGAAGGTGTCCGTTAACCTCAACCTGAGTTCAATCTATTCTATCGGTTGGCCCCACGGCCCGACCTCAGGCGACCGGCTCAGAACAATAAGCATACCACCAAACGCGCTCTCGGACGTCTGCAGAACACCATGGAAGGCCTAGAAAACCAGACACTTGGGAAATACGTCGTCCTGGAGCAGATCGGTCGCGGAAATATGGGCAGCGTCTACCTGGCCCATGATCCCATTGCCAATCGGGAGGTAGCCATCAAGGTGGCACACCCGGAATTTCTTCAGCATGCTGAGGATGGTGAGCGCTACCGGAAGCTCTTCTTCAACGAGGCGAAGGTTGCGCGGGTGCTGAAACACCCGAACATTGTTACCGTTTACGACGCCGACATCATCGACGACATCTGTTACCTGGTAATGGAGTACATCCCCGGGAAATATACACTGCAAGCTCACTGTAAGCCCGACAACCTGTTACCCCTTAAAGAGGCAATCAGAGCTATCCATAGCTGCGCCATCGCCCTAGACTATGCGCACCGCAATGGGGTCGTGCACCGCGACATCAAGCCCAGAAATATCCTGTTGACCGAGTCTCGGGACATCAAGATCGGGGACTTTGGCGCAGCCATCGCCACCCGGCTCGATGTGACCAACACTCAGTTCTTGGGATATATCGGTTCTCCGCTGTACATGTCGCCAGAGCAGGTACGCGAGGAGATGATCACCAACCAAACGGATATCTTCTCCCTCGGAGTGATCATGTATGAACTGCTCACCGGCAAACATCCCTTCGTTGGCGACAGCCTTGCCGCCATCGTGCAGCACATCGTTCACGAGCAGCCTCCGTCGGTCAGGGAACTCAGGAGTGATGTCTCGCCCTTAATAGAACGAATTTTGCGTCGAGCACTGCGAAAGAGCCGAAACGATCGCTACAAGACCGCAATGGATTTGGCGGGCGATCTCAGCCTCGTATCGGATACTTCTAACCGACCACGCCCTGCCGCCACCGAACAGATTGAGTTTCAGCGAGTTAAGGGGCTTCGGTTCTTCGCTGGATTTTCGACCTCCGAGATCTGGGAAGTGATCCATGCCAGCACCTGGCACGAATTCGCCCCGGGATCCAGCATCCTTGTGGAGGGCGACACAGCCGCGGATTTCTTTATCATTGTCTGCGGGGATGTGGTAGTGCGAAGAGAGGAGATACATATTGCGACACTCCGCACGGGAGACTGTTTTGGCGAGATGGGCGCGCTAGGTCGCGGCAAACGCAGTGCCAACGTGAGTGCGCATACCCCGGTCTCGGCGATGCGGGTGAATATTGCCGTTCTCGATCGCACCTCCCCGCCTTGTCAGCACCGGTTCTACCAAGCGATGGTAGCGATACTGATCGACCGTCTGTCTGCCACGACGCTCCAGCTTGTAAGCAAGAACAGCGTCTAGAGCATTATTTCTGTTCTGCACGCTGCGTGGTTACCCTGCTCGAACGATCCCCTCCGCCAATTGGTTCGTTTTTCAAAGCGAAGAGGTTGCCTGCCGCCGCTTTCCGCAGGGCGTGCAGGCCGAGCGCTGACTCTACTTGCCGACACATACCTGTGGAACAGCGAAATATCGATTCTTGATAAGCACTTCGTATTTGTCGTTGTTGCGGTGTTGTGGCTTGCTACTGCCGACAGCTTAGCAAGTCCAGGCGACAACCCGCTCTACGCGACACAGATTGGGCTGCTGATCGAGTATTTTCGGCACAACACTACCAAGGCTCAGCCCCCGGTCACCGGCGGGAAAAAAGCCACCTCATCACCGTCTGCAACCTGCTGATCGCTATCAGCGTACTCCATATTGACGGCAATGAGTGTATTCGCCGGTAAGGCAACGTCACCGGCAACCGTCTTCCATACCTCCTCCACGGTCGCCACCCGCCCTGGCTCCACGGCATCTTCCGCCCGACCCATGTGCTCCCTCAAGCTGGCAAAGTAACGGACTCGAATAGACATAATGCTTACAACTCCTACCTTCATGCCCAGGATTCTAGCACCGCGTTGAGTTGCGCTACGCACGCAATCACCGCATCGGGCGATTTTCCCGCCCCCCAAGCACGCTGGCGCGGATTGATCCAGACTGTGCGCATACCAACAGCCCCAGCACCGATCACATCCCGCTCCGGATCGTCGCCCACATGCACCGTGTCCTGTGCACGTGTTCCTCCTTTGGCCAGCGCCAGGTGAAAAATTCTTGCATCGGGTTTAGGGGCTCCAGCCTCCGCTGCAGTCACGACGAAATCAAAGTACTGTCCGATTCCGATATGGTGTACGTCCGCGTTGCCATTGGTGACCGCCCCCATTCGATAAACACCGTGCAGCGCCTTCAATACTTGCAAAACGCCCTCAAATAGAGCCACCTCGTTGCGAGCCAGCCAAAATACTCTGAACCCAGCCTCGACACACTCCGAGCCGTACTCAGCCTCGCCGAGAATATGCGCAAGCCACTGTTTTCGCAACAACGTCATGTCATGGTGCAGATCCGGATAATGCGAAATGTAGCGCTTGCGATGGGCCGTCAAGTCAGCCTGAGAATACTGGCTGATCACGCGCGGATAGTGACGGGCTAACCATTGATAGAGTACCGCCTCGGCACGCATAAGGACGGACTCACAGTCCCATAGCGTATCGTCCAGATCGAACGTAATACACTTGATAGTCATCGCTTGCCGAAACAGCTACTCCAAGTTAGCGAGATCTCTCTTGGGGCATGATCACCGCTTCGGCCCTTCTTATCCACTCCCCAGGGACAGCCGCAGGCCTTCGCCCCAAAGGGTGGTTCCGGCATTCCTGCCGGAACCAAACCCAGGCTGTATTGATGGCGTCTCTTGGAGCACGAAGCGCTGCTGTCGCAACATTTCGGGACGCGCGCTCATCCGCGGAACCCCAGAACCCTGACGAGGCGATGGCCAGAGCCAACAAATTGCTTGGCAGCAGCAGTACGCACGTGGACGGCATGGAGTACGAGTATCTGATGAGCTCAGAGCTCACAACCGAGCCAGCACTGCTGCGCCTTCGGTCAGCTCTTGATGCCGACGCCTCGATCTAACAGGTATAAGCTGAAGACCGTCAACAACAAGACAAAACCTAAGATGATGGCAAGAGCCACGGTAATCGGTATATCAGAGACGCCGAGCAGCCCATATCTGAACGCATTTACCATGTACAGGATCGGGTTTGCCAGCGACAGCTGTCTCCAGAACTCCGGCAGCAGCTCGATAGAATAGAATACCCCGCCGAGATAAATCAGCGGTGCCAAAACAAAAGTTGGCACAATCGAGATATCGTCAAAAGACTTGGCAAACATTCCGTTAATAAACCCCGCCAATGAGAACAGCACCGCGGTCAGAGCAAACACCATGGCGGTAGGGGCGAAATGGCTAATGGGAATATCCGTGAAAAATCTGGAAATCATGGCAACCACCACGCCGACCAGGACACCGCGCGCAACGCCGCCGCTGACATAGCCCGCCAGGATGACCCAGTTCGGTATAGGTGCTATTAGCAGCTCCTCGATATGCCTTTGGAACTTGGTGCTGTAGAAAGATGAAACGACGTTAGAATAAGCATTCGTGATCACCGACATGAGGATGAGTCCCGGAACGATATAATCGATGTACCGGTATCCGGACATCGGTCCTATCTTCTGGCCCATCAATTCTCCGAAGACAATGAAGTACAAC
>JAGTVB010000184.1 GCA_018224385.1 Gammaproteobacteria bacterium | reverse complement strand
GGTCTCGTTCTGGACCTTCCTCGTCGACCGCGTGTCCGGTACCCACACCGTTCCCCCGCTGCCTGCGCTTATTCAGGCTCGTGGCGCCTCGCCATAACTGCCCGGACTTATTGAGCTGTTACCAAAAAGTGCCGCAACCATGACTCTGGCCGAGCATCGATCAAGATGACACGTTGTTACCGAGCCCAATAAGAACCGCTGTAAACCAGCTTCTAAGGCCCCTCCTTGAGCGCTGCCAGAACCTGCGCTGCGTGCTCCTCGGCTTTGCTGACCCGCGGCCAGTGCTTTTTTACCTTGCCATCGGCATCGATCCAGACGCTGGAGCGAATCACCCCCAGGCTTTTCTTGCCGTACATCGTTTTCTCTCCGTACGCCCCGTAGCCGGTCATCACAGCTTTTTCCGGATCGGAGAGAAGCATGAAGGGAAGGCGGTACTTGGCCGCGAACTGTTGGTGCGATGCGCCGTCGTCTGGCGAAATGCCTATCACTACCGCACCCAAGTTACCGATCTCTGTCCAGAGATCCCGAAAACCGCATGCCTCCTTGGTACATCCGGGTGTGTCATCCTTGGGATAAAAATAGACAATCACGTTTTTGCCGCGGAAATCTTCCAGCGCAACCTGGTTGCCCTGGGCGTCTTCCAGTGTGAAGGGGGGCGCTTGTTTACCTTCTTCGATAGCCATAAGTCCTCCTGCGCGAGCTGTCAACGAGCAAAACCAGGATCAAATTTTGCCGCAGGCCACCCCGGCACGCTTGCGCGCCGCGCGAGCGCACCGCCGATTTAGCTTGAAACCCTATATTGGCACGGGGGACACCCGTCGGTCGACCTCAGGTGGCGCGGTATAGGCGTACGACCGCCTATTGCCTTAAACTCAAGCGTGCCCAGGTGGGGTTGCCCAACGCCCCGCGATCACCTTTGGGCGGGCCTTCCCCGAAGGCTTGTTTCACCCTGGCCCCCCGGCGGCACGCAAAATTAGTGACGACTGCCTCGCCAAACGCTATTGTGCAAAGCGTCAGCGATGAACGTGCCTTCGATAATGGTTCAAAGGTGGCATAGCACTCAGGAGAAAACGTGATCTCCGCAAGACGCCTATGAGCAACGCGAAGCCATTTCTCTCTTATTCAGATCACAGGCTTTGGTGAATCACCACGCCGTGCCAACGGCAAGGCCGTCCCGCCGAATGGCCTGTGCGCGTCTGCTATCGACAGGGAGTCCATTCATTGCATGCTAAGGGAGTAAGACGTGTTCAGCAGTCGCCTCAGCTACATTGCCGCGTTTACCGTCTGCCTAGGCGCTGTCGCCATTGCCTTGTCGCTACAGTATGTCCAAGGGATCGAGCCCTGCCCGCTGTGCATGATTCAGCGTGTGCTGATCATCGCCATAGGGGTGGTTTGCTTGGCGGCGGCCATCCACGCCCCTTCATCCGTTGGACGCCGGATTTATGGCGCTAGCGTGGCATTGGTGGCGCTCCTCGGCGCCAGTGTAGCAATGCGCCACTTATGGCTACAGAGCCTTCCCCCAGAGCAAGCGCCGGCATGCGGGCCGGGATGGGAATATATCCTTGAGCATCTTCCGTGGGACCGTGCTTTGAAGCTGGTCATCCTGGGATCCGGAGAGTGTTCTGAGGTGCTTTGGACGTTCTGGGGACTGAGTTTACCGGCCTGGACCCTAATGGCCTTTATTGGTCTTTTTGCGTTCGGACTGATACAGGCAGGGCTACCCCTGAGACGCGTATAACGATAGGCCAATGATCCACAACGAGCGGAGCGAGGCGCAGCGCGAAGCGTCGCTGGAAAAACTCAAAAAAGCGCTGGCGGATGACGATTTCGCCGCGTTAGTCGAGCAGCTGCGAGCGATGCATCCGGCGGAGATAGGGCGAGTATTGGAATCATTGGCACCGAAGGAGCGTCTCGCCATTTGGCAGGCGGTTGAGCCCACGGTAAAGGGCGAGGTGCTGTTGGAAACCTATGAGGAGGTGCGTGACCAGCTGATCCAGTCCACTCGAGTAGGCGATCTGGTCATCGCTGTGAGTCAGCTCCAGCTCGACGAGCTGGTCGACCTGTCTGAGAAGCTTCCAAAGCCGGTGCTGAAGGCAGTCATTCGAGCGATGGATGGCCAGCGTCGGCAACGCTTTCAAGCCATGAGCGTGTATCCGGAAGATACCGCTGGGGGGCTGATGGACGCCGACGCGCTTTCAGTGCGCGCGGACGTGACGCTCTATGTGGTGCAGCGTTACTTGCGGCACTACCGCCGTCGACGCGGCTCGCTGCCGGAGCATACCGACGTGCTCATGGTTGTCGATCGAGACAACCGTTACCTCGGTTTGCTGCCATTGACCGATATACTGACGCTCAAGCCGAGTGTTATCGTCGGCCAGGTTATGGACCGGCGCATCGAGGCGATCCCTGCGCACACCTCGGAACGACGAGTGGCACGGTTTTTCGAGGACAGGGATCTGGTATCGGCGCCGGTCATCGATGACCAAGGGTATCTCATCGGGCGCATCACGGTCGATGACGTCATCGATGTCATCCGCGAAGAAGGGGAGCATTCGGTGATGCGGCGCGCTGGATTGGACGAACATGTCGATCTCTTTGCGCCGGTGTTTCCCAGCGCCATGCGCCGAGCCGTTTGGCTCGGTGTTAATCTCTTCAATGCGTTCATTGCCGCTTCGGTCATCGGCCTTTTCGACGCCGCCATCGAGCAACTCGTGGCGCTCGCCGTACTGATGCCGGTCGTCGCCAGCATGGGCGGCGTGGCCGGTGTCCAGTCTTTGACTTTGGTTACGCGAGCCATTGCCCTGGGGCAACTGGATCGCGGTAATGCGCGGCGGTTGCTCTTTAAGGAGCTTTCGGTCAGCTTGGTGAACGGCCTACTCTGGGCGGTCGTGGTGGCGCTTGTCAGCGGACTGTGGTTTAACGATTTTCATCTCGCACTGATCTTTGCGATTGCGCTGATCATTAATCTCCTCAACGGTGCCATGGTCGGCACTCTAATTCCATTACTGTTAAATCGCCTCGGCATCGATCCGGCGCTCGCTGGTGGTGTCATGCTCGTGGCCGCCACCGACGTCATCGGTTTCTTTGCTTTTCTCGGCCTCGCCAGTTTCTTTCTGCTTTAATCCGGGTCTCTGCCGAATTAATTCGCCGATTGCAGCGACTGCGTTAGCCTTGCCCTAATCCCGTCCCTGGCTCGATCGAACAAGTCGCTGACGTAGGTTACCGGATCGAATTGGGTATCCACGATCAGCGGCTTGAGGTCCATGGCAAAGATTACTTGTTCGGCCCGCGCTTGGCCGTGGGACTGGAGGTAGGTCGCATTGCTGCGCCGCCGGCCGAGGGTCGCCAGATCGTAGCGCCTTACCGTATCAATTTGGCTGTCGTAGAGCCCAATGAGAGCGCTTGCCAGATGTTCCTGGCCGCTCACATCCAGCACCACTTTATCGTTATCGGAAAGCCAAGCCAATCCAAGCTGCCCCAAATCTCACAGCCATAGACGCACTGGGGCTGCTGCGCTTCGGGAAGCTCCCGTAGCGCTCGGATAACGTGCAGGGCCACAGCCACATGAGTCCCATGCCGATCGGCAAGGCTGTGGGTATAGACCACTGCCGGCACCGCGGCCAGCAACAATTGACGGAGATCATTTACCAGCGGCTGGCAAAATCCTGAGCGGATGGCATTACTTGAATAATCCAGCTGCACCATCGCGCTGTAGCGGCCGATCGCGGCCGCGGCGCGCTGCTCCGACCGCCGCACCCGTTGCAGGGCGTCCGCGGCGTAGTCTCGATAAGCTCCGGCGCGCAGGCTGCCTGCGCCATCGGTGCAGGTGAGCCCCATAAACCAATGCAGGCGGCTGTGGAAGCAAGACGCAATTCCATGAAATGCCATCATCTCGAGGTCATCTTGATGAGCGCCAATGCCCAGATGCGTGGTGCGCGCAAGGGCGGCGTTGAGAGAAACGCTATCCGGAATGAAGCAATCGGCTCCGTCATTGTGAAATTTCATCGCGTGCCTTGCTAAATCAGCGCTATTCATCTGGGTGTAAGCCGGCGACTTGACCGCCGCTCGTCGATTTGCGTCCCATAGCCCGTCAACTCGACATAGCCCATCCCTGTAACAGGGACGCCGCGATGGCGTCCACGCACATCCACCGCGCCCTCCCAGTAACGGACTGAGACCTTCAGCTCCTGGTTGGCGAGCACCGGTCGAACGTCGAGCTGGAGTTGTGATGGCGGGTGGGTGAGGGTCCAATGGGCCGGATAGAGCGCGCCCGTAGGACTTCTCCATTGGTCATGTACCGTGATGAGCAACTCCTGTGCTTGCAATCGCTGTACTGAGCCCTTCGGATCCACGAGCACGCCCTGGCTTGAGGGATGAGGATCACCATTGCGGCGCCGAAGCTGGTAGAACATCAGCTCGTGCCCGTCATCAAGCTGCAGGGCAAACCAATCCCAGCCCACCTGGTCCGGCCCAAGGGCGCTGGTGCCCCACTCCCGGTCCATCCAGGACTCTCCACTGACGGCCACCGTTTCGCCGGCTATAGAAAGCGTGCCCTGGCTCGCAAGACGCGTAAGAGAATAATAATAGGATGCATTGCCGGCCTCAGCACTCTTCTGGCTGAGCCCTTGCTCGCCCTGTAGCACGACGGGCTTCAAGGGATGTAACCTGAGCTGCAAGGCGGCATCATTCATGCTGGCCGTCAGGCGCCAAACGTTGGGATCATCATCCATGGCCGCAATGGACCAGTTCTCGATCCATACGCGAAAAGGCTCGGCCTGGGCACCGGCCAAACCGAGTGCCTGGCGCGAAAGCCGCTCGGCGTGGTGGAAGTGACCCGTGGCACTATCAGTTACGGCGAAGTGACCCATAAAGAGCTGGTTGGTTGCCCACGCGGAAGCGCGCACGGGGACCCCAGGCCGAAGCGCAAAGCGAAAAATAGTCAGCTGATAGCCGAAGCGTCGGCCTGTGTCGTTCTGAAGGTTGCCGGTGAAGTACCACCATTCACTGCGAAATAATGGGTGGGGGCCATGGTCTCGAGGGAAACGAAAGGGTCGCACCTCGATGGCCCGCTCATAGCCGGTGGTGTCATCCGATCCGAGGATGCCCGCAACATCAGTTCGTGCATTGGGGGGGATCGGTTCGTCCACCAAATGGTAGATGATGAGGATGGTGACACCGATGGCTGCAGCAAGCAGCGAAGTCAGCATGACGAGTCGTTTAGCCATGCCGCGATACTGGCCGCATCTTGAGATCCTGTGGATGCTCAGCCATTCCATGACCCTGTAAGGCTGCCCTGTGCGTCGCCCCTTTGTGGCGGTGCTGGCTTGCATCGGTACGTTTCACCCTACCCGGTGACGGCCGCTCCGGTACGAGTGATGATGGGTGTGTGCGGATTGGACGTCTCCTTATCGCTTGCGTTAATCGCCAACGCACGCCCCCACCTGACCTATGGATTCCTCTTCCTCACCTTCGGTTCGCATTCAGGATTCAGGGGTCATAGACGGTAACGGGCAGTGCTGCAATAGACATCAGAAGATGATACGGTGTCATCGTATCCTTCCCTAGGAAGATATGGGATAACGGGAGTTTGTAATGGCTAGCGGTATCATATTGATCGTGGCAGGTATTCTGATTGCCTTGTACCCGCCGCTGCTTTCCATCATTGTGGCGACCTTGCTGATTTTGGCAGGCGTCGCGGTTCTCTCGATTGCACACTACAACAAGAAGCTTAGGAAGCACTACGACAATCCAGCGGTTAATTTGTTC
>JAGTVB010000183.1 GCA_018224385.1 Gammaproteobacteria bacterium | reverse complement strand
GCTCCCCCGCACACGCGGGGATCGACCCCTATCGCCTGAAAGCGCCCAGTGCCGATGAAGGGCTCCCCCGCACACGCGGGGATCGACCTGCTGAATGGAATAAGGCGTTTGCAAGCGCAGTGGCTCCCCCGCACACGCGGGGATCGACCTCAGCTCTACACACACCAAGGCCGACCTGATTCGTCGGGCAATCGGCAGGTTATCGCTGAGTTAGGCGGCGTCCACCCGCATTAGCAAAAGAGCCCAGCACGCCGCTCCTCAAGACCCGCTCTATTCCCACCTAGCTGCCTTGGGCGTGATTCACCGGTGCTTCACCAGACGAGCACGCCATCGTCTGTCGTCGATGCGGCGATTGCCCCCATAACGTTGCTCCGCAACCCCCTTCACCTCCCAAACAACCGCGGTGTCAAAGGGGCGGCCCCTGTCAGCACAAAGTCGTTGGCAGACTTACCGAGCGCGACCCGGTAGGTTCCAGTCGAGATGCGCCATTGATGATCCGCGCCGGCGTCGAACCGCGCGAGCAGGCGCGGGTCGGCGGTCACCGTCACCCGACGGGATTGGCCGGGACGCAGCTCGACCCGTTCGAAGCCGAGCAGGCGCATGCGCTTCTCACCGGGCACTTCGGTGAGGTACAGCTGAGGTACGTCCGCACCCTCGCGCTTGCCAGTGTTGGTCACGGTAAAGCTCGCCGTAATCGTCTCGCCGCCGCCGACCTCGAGGTCATGGTAGTCAAAGCTCGTGTAGCTCAATCCGTGGCCGAAGGCGTAGAGCGGCTTTTCTCCCTTCTTTGCGAACCAGCGGTAGCCGACTTCAGCGCCTTCGTCGTAGCGAATAATGATCGGCGTGCCCCACGGCGTGCCCAGGCCGGGCAGCTCCGGCCGCGGGGTCTGAGCAAGGTCCGCCGGGAAAGTGATCGGCAGCCGGCCCGATGGATTCACTTTTCCGGTGAGCACCTCGGCGATCGCCTGGCCACCAGCCTGCCCTGGATACCAGGCCTGTACGATGGCCTTGACCTTGCTCCGCCATGGCATGGAAACGGGGTTTCCGGTCTCGAGCACCACGATCGTGTTCGGGTTCACGCTGGCCACGACGTCGATTACGGCGTCCTGACCCCACGGCAGCGAAAGATCGGCGAGGTCGAAGCCCTCGCCTTCCGAGCGGATCCCGAAGGCGAGGACCAGGTCGGAGCGCTTCGCCAGCAGGACCGCCTCCGCCGGCGTCTGCCCGGGGTCGAACTCGATATGCATTGTGGGCAGAAGCTTTTTCAACTCCGCGAGCGGCGACGACGGAAAAAGGTAGAGGTTGCGCCCACCTCCCATGATGCCAGTGCCACCGATCTGGATGACCGCCGCGTAACCGCCCACCGGGAGGACGGCGCTTGAGCCGGTGCCGCTCAGTACACCGAGCTGCGCGTAGCCACCGATCACCGCGATCTTGAGCGGCTTGTCAGCGGCGAGCGGCAGCACGCCGTCGTTCTTCAGGACCACGATACCCTGTCGGGCCGTCTCGAGCGCCACTTCGCTGTGCCTGGCCATATCAACTTCGGGAGCCGGCCCCCACTTGTCGATGCCCACCGCGTACACCGAGCGCAGGATGCGGCGCACCATATCCGAGAGGCGCTCCTTGGGCAGCTCGCCTTCCGCGTGGGCCTTTCGGAGCGGTTCCGTGAATGGCTCCGTTCTCCACATCATCACGTCCAGCTGCGCGCCGGATTCCTGGTCGAGCCCCTTGAGGGCGAAGTCCCACTCGGGCGTCGCGCCCCAATCGGACATTACCCAGCCCTTGTAGCCCCAGGCGCCCTTGAGCACCTCGTTCAGGAGATGGTGATTCCCACCGGCGTAGTGCCCGTTGATCTTGTTGTAGCCGCTCATGATCGCGCCGGCCTGGGAGTGCTCGATCGCGATCTGGAATGCGAGCAGATCGGACTCACGGTGCGCCGCGGGGTCGATGATCGCATCCAGCCAGTGGCGGTTGGTTTCGTTGCAGTTGAGCGTGTAGTGCTTGAGCGTCGAGATGACGCCTTCGCCCTGGATGCCGTTGACCGCCTCGGCGCCGAGCACGGCGCTGAGGTAAGGATCTTCGGAGTAGTACTCGAAGTTCCGGCCGTTGCGCACTTCGCGGGCGAGGTTGATTCCGCCGGCGAGCACGACGTTGAATCCCCGGATGCGCGCCTCGCGGCCGATCACCGCGCCCCCCTCGCGCGCCAGCTGTGGATTGAAGCTCGAACCGACGACGACGGACGCGGGCATCGCCGTGGCCCCCTTGTCTTCGGGCCGGTAGCCGGGATTGGTAACGCCGAGGCTGGCATCGGTCATCCGCAGAGCCGGAACACCAAGCCGCAGCACCCCGGGCGTGTAGCCAGCGCTCATCGGCAGGCCCTCCGGGATGCGCGGGTCCCGAACCGTCGTGATGCTGCCGGTGGTGCCCATGACGCTGATGAGCAGCGAGAACCGCTCGTCGTCAGTCATCTGCTGCTCGGTTTTGATCGCCCGCGCGTCGGTTGCCTGCTCTTGAGCGAGCGCGATTGTCGGCGCGACGTGCGGGGGTGACAGAGCCGAACAAACGATGGAGGGATAACCTGTACGGGTTCTTGTCATGACTTCTTCCTAGAGAGTCATCAGTCGGCGTATCGCCGCCTCACAAAAGGCTCGAGCGGACGCTCCTAACGCTGCGCCGCTTGAGCCTTCATCTCAGGACCGTGTTGTCTAGGCATGGCCTTCCTCAGAGGTCGTTCTTTCGTGGCGTTTGCCGCTTGAGCAGAAATAATTCTAATGACATCTCTTTCCAAGATGAACCACAACGAAAGTTCTTGATTTCTCCGAAAGTCCAATCGCTAAAGGATGTTGCTCATGTTCCGAGGGTAACGGATGGCTGGGCGTTTTACTTGCGAAGCACCCATATCATCACGGGACTCCGATGCGCATCGAATGGCGAGCGGTCGTAGTTTCCGTAGAGCTCGAGAACATGCCATCCGGCGTCTCGCGCCATGGACTCGAAATGGTCCCTTTCGATGAAAGCGAATTCCATCGCCAGCAGCTGCTTCGAGCGCAGCCGACCGTCACTCCCAAAGAACTCGAAGAATTGCAGGCGCTTCACCACAGGGTGCCCTCCCTGTTCGAAGCCTGACACAACCAGCGCCCCATCCTGCGTCGGGAACTGTCCAACGATGCGCAACACGCCATCGACCTGGGTTCGGCGAAGGGCAGGGTTGTGTAACGTGCAGATGAAGCGTCCACTCGGAGCAAGGCACGCGGACACGGCGGCGAGCGCTTGACGCTGGCGCTGCTCACCTACGATCTCCATGAAGGACTGGAACGGTACAATCGCGAGCTGAAACGATGTATGGAGATCAAGTCGGCAGAGATCGGCGCAGCGACCAAGGCGGTCTCAGTTGAGCGCCCCGCTCGGCCCTATTCAGTATGTGCATCGCCCACCGCATTCCTGGACCCATTAGGATTACAGCTATGACATCCACTTAAGAGGCTATCGTCCAGCCCGCTTGCAACGGCCGCGCGTACATAAATTTCGCGCATCAAATCATCCACCGCTCGCCTTGGTCATGGATGACAAGTTGGGCCGTCCCATCTATGGAACGAAACTCTACCCGCTTGCGCTGGAGATCATCCTGCGGTGTCTCCTCCTCGGGAGGGAAGCGAAAGGCCGCAACGACGCGCTGCCCCATGATGCCTGTTACCCGTCTCTCAACCGGG
>JAGTVB010000182.1 GCA_018224385.1 Gammaproteobacteria bacterium | reverse complement strand
GGGGGGCGGCAAAGATGAACGCCCCGGCGCGCAAGCTTGCGGGCGGGCGGTTGCCCACAACCTCCACAGCGTATCAGCAACGTTCATATTCATAATTCGGGAAGATACAAGCAAGGGCAGGCGATGTGGGGCTTGAGTGCGGGCATGTTGCGATGCACAATAGAGGCGATCCCCGTAAGATCTTAGAGATCAAGACCATGAAACAAACCCCCGATGTCGCGACCACCACGCCGCTCGATCGCCTTTTTCACGCGCAGCTCGGCAGGCTGACCTTCGGTTTGTCACCGGCCGCACTGCTGCTGACCTATCTCGACTGGTACGTTCACCTCATGTTTTCGCCGGGTAAGCAGGGGGTGCTGCTGGAAAAGTCGCGGCGCAAGGCGGCGCGCTTCTTGATGTACGCGCTCAAGGCAGCGGTTAAACCGGATACGCCTCCCGTTATCGAGCCGCTACCTCAAGACCGCCGCTTTCGTGATCCGGCCTGGCAGCGGTGGCCGTTTAACCTCCTCCATCAAGGCTTTCTGCTCAACCAGCAGCTCTGGTTCAACGCGACAACGGGTATTCGCGGGGTCTCGCGGCGCCATGAAATGACCGTAACCTTCATGGCACGGCAGTTTCTCGACATCTTTTCGCCCTCGAATTTTCCTTTCAGCAACCCGGAAGTGCTGCAGGCGACGTTCCGAGAGGGCGGGCTCAATTTGCTGCGAGGCGCGACGTATTTTATCGAGGATCAAGAGCGAAGGCTGGCGGATGGGAAGCCCCCTGGCACGCAGGACTACCAGGTCGGCAAGGACGTGGCGATCACGCCGGGCAAGGTGGTCTATCGCAACCGGCTCATTGAGCTCATTCAGTACCGCCCCACCACAGACAAAGTCTGGCGCGAGCCGGTGCTGATGGTTTCCGCTTGGATGATGAAGTATTACATCATGGATCTGTCTCCCGATAACTCGATGGTGAAATACCTTGTGGATCGCGGGCATACGGTGTTTATGATTTCATGGAAGAACCCGGGCCCGGAGGATCAGGATCTGGACCTGGAAGACTACCGGCGCAGCGGTGTGATGGATGCACTGGATGCCGTATCGGCCCTCATTCCCGACACGAAAATTCATGCCGTGGGGTATTGCCTGGGTGGCATCATCCTCACCATCGCCGCGGCCGCCATGGGGCGGGAACGTGATGAGCGATTGGCGAGCATCACCTTGTTTACCACCCTGGTAGACTTCAACGAGCCCGGCGAGATGGCGGTGTTTGTTGACCCCAGCGAGGTTTCCTACCTCGAAGACATGATGTGGGAGCGGGGATATCTGGATGCAAAGCAGGCCGCGGGAACCTTTCTGTTGCTTCGTTCCCGCGATCTGATCTGGTCCAAGATGGTTCACAATTACCTGTTGGGCAAACGTGAGCCGATGTTCGACCTCATGGCATGGAACGCCGACGGTACGCGCATGCCTTATCGCATGCATTCGCAGCTGCTGCGGCGGTTATTCCTGAACAACGATCTCTGGGACGGGCGTTATCACGTTGACGGCAGACCGATTGCCATTGGCGATATTCACGCACCGATATTCGCTGTGGCCGCCACCGCGGATCACGTGGCACCCTGGCGCTCGATGTACAAACTGCACTTGCAGACCGACGCCGATGAGGTGACATTCGTGCTCACCAGCGGCGGCCACAACGTCGGAATCGTCAATCCGCCGGGGCCAAAGGCGCGGGACTATCAGATGGCCACCAGTCATGAAGGGGATCGGTATGTGGATCCAGAGACCTGGGTTGCCACCGCGGCCCACCACCAGGGTTCTTGGTGGCCGGCGTGGGAGCGATGGTTGAGCGAGCGATCGACGGAGCAATGCGAACCACCCAAGATGGGTAATCATGATAAAAGCTATAAGCCGCTCATCGATGCGCCGGGGTCATACGTGCTCGCGGAGTAAGCGGTCGGGTCACGGGGGAGCTGATGGGAGCGCATCGTTCACGACAGAAGATCGAGCCGACGCGCTGTGGTTTGCTCAAGGCCGATCGACGCGACGTCTACTGGGAATACTTCGGCCAACAGGATCGCGAGACAGTCGCTCTGCTCAATGGACTGGCCATGAGCACAGACTCGTGGCAGTCATTTCTGCCTCTGCTGCTGGATGAATACGACGTCTTGCTTTATGACTATCTGGGCCAGGGGCAGTCGTCACGCGAGAATGAAGCCTACTCCATTCCCCGGTTCTGCGGCTACCTGAAGGGTATCCTGGAAACGCTGTCAATTTCAAAGATCCACCTCATGGGGATCTCCTATGGGGGCTTTGTGGCGCTCGACTTTGCACGTCTGTACCAGGAGCGGCTATTCAGCCTTACGATCTCCGGGATTTTGCTCACCCACGAGGAGCTGTTCCGCAGGTACCAGGAGCTCTCCCTTCGTTTCTATCGGGCGGGACCAGAGGGCTTTGAGCTCTACACCTATTATCTCTACGAGAAGATCTTCGGTGAGCGCTTCGTGCGCAGCGCCAAGGACCACCTGGAATCCATGCGGCAGAATTTTTATGATCGCTACCAGGATCATGTTTACTGTCTGATCCGGCTCACCGAAGCTCAAGATCCATTTTTCGATGCTTTGGATGAGAATTTACCAGGCTACCAGGGCATCGAAATACCCGCCTTGATCATAACCGGCGCAGAGGATCGGGTGATTCTTCCGCGTGTTCAGCAAAAAATCTGCGCTATCCTAAGCAATGCCCGTTGGCAGGAAATTACCGATGCAGGCCACGTCGTGTATGTGGAGAATCCGGACGTATTCTTTGGAAATCTGAAGGCGTTCATGCGAGAGGGCGCCGCGAGTCGCGGAACCCCTGGCCATGACCCATGAGTCGCGATATTGCCGGAACGCCGACGTGGCATGGCGGCGCCGGAACACGCCCCTTGACCCGGCGCTCGCGACATTTTTCAGACACTTTCTGATAACAACCTTGCAAGCCGCTCCCATTCTCCCCGGGATGTAAGCGGCTTGCTTCAGGATCTGTCTCGCGGCAGCCGCGCAGCTGCAGCGAAAGGCGAGTCATCGCGCCAGGCGCGATTCCAAGGCGGCGCTAGTCTTCGAGTCCTTGCTGTTCCGCCTCGAAAATAAAGCTTGCGATCTCATGCAAGCCATCCCGTTGTGCACACTGGGCAATTTCGGACCACGGCGCGTTGCGGTCGATGGCGACAGCGGTCTCACAGCTGTCCGGCAGATGCTTTCGAAAATCGCGGACCCGCTCTGCGGCAACGGTGTCAATGGCGGGCTCCGACGCCGCTGTGGGTTCACCCGCAAAACGCTCTTCTTCAGCCACAAAGATGGCGTTTGAAATGTAGTGCAGGCCCTCTTTCTCGGCGGTCTGAGAGATGTCTGTCCAGGAGGCGCCCCGTTTGATGGCCGCCGCGGTCTCGCTGCTCTCCGGAAGTTCTTTGGAGTAGAGATCTAGAAGCTCGTCTGTGTGTTTGCTAACGTCCACCATTTGACTTTTCCTCTTCTCTCTGGTCATTCTAACTTTAGTGGGTCGTGATTCGCTTCAGCTTAACAGGACACCACAATGGGTGGGATTGTAAGCCTGTTACTGTTGGGCAGCACTGACCCTGATCAAGTTTCTTCATGGCGCGCGATGGTTACCAGTGGGCTTCGATGATGCAGCGGTCGAGGGAACGTCCGCCAGGGAGAACGCCGTGAAATGGCTTTGCATCGCTGTTCTCTCGTGGGCGTCCTGGTTGCTGTCGATGCCTGCCGGGGCAGCGGAGACACCCCGAGATAGCCGCTGGTATGCGAGCGACGCGCACGGGCGCGTCATTAGCAGCCGATCGCCTGGCCTCAGGGACGCCGTCAATACATCCTGGTACGCTTGAGTCCGGCATCCATGCCGGACACACCCTTACGGCCAGGCGATCGGCGCTGCCCGAAGGTTTTTGGCATGTTCTTACATCGTGAACGGTGGCACTGACAAAACGATGACCATTTGTTACCAACCCCAGCAGGAACCGCTATAAGAAGAGCTTCTAAAGGACGGTGCTACTTGACATAGACGGTGATCTTTTTGGAATAAACCGCGGGCTTATGGGGTCTGTGGTTGTGGTCTGCCAGCAACAGCTGTAGGGTGTGCTTTCCAGGAGGCAGCTCAAGCAGCGTCTCCGTCTCGCCACGCCCGAAGTGCAAGTGGTTGCGGTCCGAGGGGATCTCTTCATCCAGGGGTGGCAACTCGGTGTCGATCAGAAGGTGATGATGTCC